>JBCDEP010000074.1:0-28269 GCA_039179675.1 Cyanobacteria bacterium P01_G01_bin.67 | reverse complement strand
CAGATGTCTTGTTATTTACACAAGCAAATATATTTTTCTGCGATAATTATGCCAAATTAAATTGCAGATACGAAAAAAGTTAATAATCTTAGCTTTTTTTACGCCATTCTGCCTAGTTTAAACTTAATATTTTTTTTCTTTTTAAAACTACAGTTCACGCAAATCTTATCTATTTATGCCGCCTCAAGTTTTTGAACAATCAATTCGCATTAAAGCAAGTTCGGTGGTAACAGAAGAATGTCTAACTGATCTTAAGTTGATGCATCGTTGGTTAAATCCATTACTAAAATGTGAGCCTATTGGTACCTGGAATACAGATGTTGGTAGCTTGAGTCGGTTTACGATTAAGATTCCTCTAATCCAGCCCAGTCTCCGTAGCGTCGTCGCCCAAAGGGAGCCAGGTCTTATTGTCTGGGAATTTGATGGCTTTTTTAAAGGTCGCGATCGCTGGGAATGTCAGCCTGCTAAGAACGGAACTTTATTACTAAATCGCTTTGAGTTTGAAATCCCCAATCCTATTGTGAGTTGGGGGTTCAATAATTTTGCTGCCAGCTTAACTAAAAAAGATATGCAGGCTCAATTACGACGTTTGAAACGAGTAGCGGAAGAAGAATATCGTAACAGTGACTTTTAATTACTGATATTATGCTCTAATAAATCTTTTAAAACTGGGAAAGAGGAAAAGGGAAAGGGATTTATTGTTCTTTTTTTTATCGCCAATTAAAACCATTGATTTGTCCTGGTTTTGTGTAAGGTCAGTTAATTATTTAGTAGTTGCTGGTTAATTGTTGATAAAGGAACTTTATGGAAATATTCTTGTTGGAATTTTTCTTCTTTAACTGCCAAGAAAAATGAATTGATAGCAGATTGTAAATTTGATTTTAAATCGTTTTCTCGATATGTAAAGTAATATAGATTACCGATTAATTCATAGCTAAAACCTATTTGATTTAAAGCGTTTAATCCCAGATGAAAACTCTCCTCTCCAATATTTAATTTGGTTTGAATTTGCGCTCTAGTTACTTCCTTTTGGGTACGGCTTAAGTATTTGGCGATACCAACTAATTGATGCCATACAGCTTGGAGTTCGGGCACTTCCTCTGGGGCGTAGGCTAACACCAATGAGAGATCGCGCTGTAGGGCTTGTTGGTACTGTTGCTGAATTTTCGTCCAGTTATCAGGACATTGTTGTAGTAAACTAGTTTGCGCCAGTGGCACTTCGAGATCATCTAATTCATCGGGGGCAAATCGGCGATCTATTACTTGATGAGCAGTAGTCAGGGCGGAATTTGACCAGGAAGTTTCCGACATTAAACGCACCGCAACTAATCTAATTTCGTGGCGTTTACTATAAGTATTAAAATCTAATTCTACGATCGCTTCGCATTTTTCCGTGACGGGAATTTCATCTTTATAATGTCCCCACCATAGACCAGGAAATCCACGTTCGGTTGAGCGATCGCAAATATTGAAAGTGGTTTTGATGTATTGAATCTTGTTACCGCGATTATCTTGAATATTTTTATTCCAGGCATTTTTAAACCAGCAATCTTTGATTAGTAGCTTGGGGATTGGATTGCCCATGCCATACGGTTCAAGCTGTCTTAATTCCTCAAATAGGTTTTGACCTAGATCTGCTACCGTAACTTCCAAATCGATATCTACCAGGGGCATTAATTCTGTTAGATTAGTCTGCTGTCGCAACTGCTGATTAATTCCCTCTCTAAACAAACTTAAATTCGCCACAGGCATACTTAACCCTGCGGCAAATGGATGTCCTCCAAAACGGTGGAGTAAATTTGACTGAGATTTAACCAATTGATACAAATCGATGCCGTTGACGGATCTAGCAGATCCCCGCGCCATAATATCCCCCGTGTCATTGTTGCCACCACTGCTTAATAACACCGTGGGACGACCATATTCTTGAGCGATTTGCCCTGCGGCTAATCCTAAAACCCCTCCTTGCCATTGCGGATCTTCGAGGACAATGACGGAGGTAGTAGATAAATCGAGCTGAGTTGAGAGTTTTTTGGTAACCTGGGCAATGGTATCCTTCTGAAGAGATTTGCGACGGGTGTTAGCTAACTCGGCTTCTTCCGCTAGCTGACTACAGCGTTGTGGATCTTGACTAGTAAGTAACTCAACGCAAAAACTAGCATCACCGTGAATTCGGCTCACCGCGTTAATTCTGGGCCCTAAACCAAAGGAAATATCTGTCGGGCGATCGCCATTTTTCTTACAAAGATCTAATAATTTAGCCACTCCAGGACGAGTTCTGGTTTGGGGATTAGTTTGTTTTCTTAACTGCTGAATCCCTATCTGTGCTAGATAACGGCAGTCTCCCTTTAACTCCACCAAGTCGGCAATTAAACCAATAGCGACTAAATCCAGCAGATTTTCCACTGGCTGCTGAGGAATCTCAGGTAATGCTGTATGTAAAGCCTCAACTAATTTATATGCTACCGCTACTCCTGAAAGATGATAAAGAGGATGATCTAGTTCTAGATAGCGCGGATTAATAATTGCCGCCACCTCGGGGCGAGATTCTGGCAGGGTATGGTGATCGGTAACGATAATATCAATCCCTAACTCAGCAGCATCGACAATCTCTTCTAAGTTAGTGCTGCCCGTATCGCAAGTGACGATCAGCTTAGTCCCAGCCGCAGCTAATCTAGCTATTCCAGGACAATTTAAACCATGAGATTCCGTAAGTCGATTGGGAATATAATAATCTAGCTGTAGATGTCGGGAAAAAAACTGTCCTAAGCCATCCCATAGGACGCTAGTTGAGGTAATGCCATCGGCATCAAAGTCCCCCCAAATAGTCACTTTCTCACCTTTCTCCCTTGCTTGCTTAAGGCGAGCGATCGCTAACTCCATTTCCGTCCCAAAAGCTTGGGGGCTGGCAGGTTGATATGATCCAGGATCGAGAAAACCAGGCAACTGCTCCAAATTACGAATTCCTCTTTGCCACAGCAATTGAGCGCAATGAGAAGACGCTCTACCGGTAATTTGCGCTACCCCTGCGATAAACTCTGGCGGTGCTGCCGATGTCGATAAAATCTGCCACTTAGCTTTCATCTTTGCTTTAATAACTATTCTCGCTGCATAACTGACCTATTCCCAGACATATTCTAATTCAGACCACAGATTTAGGAGGCAGAAAAATGACTTTACTAATTACTCTAACCATGACTGGCATTGCAGGTTACTTAAAAATGACTCTCACCGAGGAAATTGAAGCCGTGTCTGCGGGTTTGGTAGCTTGTCTTGGTTTATTCTTGAGCCTCTTTTTCGCACCAATGTTAATTAAACTAGCTCTGTTAGTTATCTTGCTGATCTATCCAAAAGTAATCAGTAATCAGTAACAAATTCAGTATCAAATTCCTTTAAATCCCATTTGCTCATCCATTCCTTTTCTGGAATCATCTTGACGAGCTGCACCAATTTGATTGAGGATAATTCCCAAGATAACTACACTTCCACCAATATAGTGAGCCATTGTGGGAACCTCTCCCAGAATTAGAAAAGCGCCGACAATTCCCGCAATTGGACTAATGGAACTAGCTAAAGATACATCCGCTGCATTAGTATCTTGTAACCCTTTAAACCAAGCTAATTGTCCTCCAACTACGATTACTGCACCATAGAGCAACATCCATTGCCACAAGATTGGGGTAAAAACATCCTTAAAGTGACCGTAGCCATAGAGTTTTACTGCCAAGGAAAAGAAAACCACCGTACCCATCGCCGTCCGAAAAATCGTAAATATCCCTAGCGGAATGCTATCTAATTTTGCCTTACTAATAATATTGGAGATTGCCAAAGCGATCGCTCCCACCGCAGTCATTAGTTCTCCCCGACCAATGCTAAAGCCACCCATTGTCACCATATCGCTCGATGCTGGTTGAAGCACAATAGTAAGAATTACGCCAATAAAAGCTAAGATTGCCCCCAGAATAATTTGGCGATTGACCTTGTCCCGCAAAAATATCACTGCTAAAGCCAGAGTAGCCGGGGGTTCAATTCTGCCAATCAAAACCACATTATTTACAGCAGTTTTTTCTAAAGCAAAAAAGAACATAGCTGGTGCTAATGCCCCTGCTAAGATGGCAACAGCCGTCATACTGATCCAATCAAGCAGTTTGAGTCGTCCCAAAGAACTGGAATTCCATTCCCTGCCATAAATAGCGATTAAAGCTACTAAGGCACACAGATTGCCGACAAACAAGACATTACAAAAGGAAATGGGATTTCTCCCATCGATTAATTTCTCTGCTCCTAACTCGGTTAGTCTCCGAGTCACTGAATTAGATGCCGCAAAAATCAGAATTGCGATTAATAGGTAGCCACGCCCAGAAATTTTATT
Source organism: Cyanobacteria bacterium P01_G01_bin.67 (assembly GCA_039179675.1). Classification (GTDB taxonomy): domain Bacteria; phylum Cyanobacteriota; class Cyanobacteriia; order Cyanobacteriales; family Xenococcaceae; genus Waterburya. The sequence continues at coordinate 23,897 of JBCDEP010000074.1, read as the reverse complement.
CAACATAAAGCAAAAAAGATGGCAGAAATATTCTCATCTAGTCAGTCAGTAGTACAATGCGATGCCTAAGACTATGGTTCGCAAATCGCACTTTTGGAATCGAGATAAAATTATCTCTCTTTACCTTAAATCTTTTGCATGAATATATTGAACCTAAGTTCGGGGGGAGACTAGTAATTGGTGGGGATAGATCTGAGCCTTTGGGGTATATAAGCTTGCCAAGCATGAAGCAGCATTTTCAGAAAAACAGTTTTGTGGAATTTTCTTATGGTAAGGTTTCGGCTTATCCACAACAGAAGTTGATTTAAACATTTTTTAATTATCAAAATATCTGCGATTACTTTTTTCTAAATTAAATTCCCTTAAATCCAATCCGATTATCCATACTTAATCGATGGGATTGAGATTTTTTTCCTTCTCGCCAGATCCCAACATGATTCACTAATGCCCCGACTAGAATAATACTGCCCCCTGCATACTGGGCAGTTGTGAGAATTTCTCCCAAGATCAAATATGCAGCGAGGATGCCAACTATGGGAATCAGATAACCTGCGTAGGAAATACTGGAAAATTTACTCGCTTTTAACCCTTTAAACCAAATAATTTGTCCCCCTGCGACAATGACAATGCCATAGAGAGATACCCACTGCCAAACTACGGGAGCGAAAACATCAGCAAAATGAGCCACGGTATATAACTTGACCACAAGTATCCAAAATACTACGGTACCGACTGCGGTACGAAAAATTGTAAATACCCCTAAAGGAATCTGATTCAGGCAGACTTTACGGGTAATGTTGGCAACAGTCATGGCGATCGCTCCTGCTATAGCCAATAACTCGCCTCTACCAATTTTCAACCCGATCATTTCAATTACATTTTCTCCCGGAGTTTGTAAAATCAGAATCGTTATAATACCGACGACGGAAATTAATTCTCCTGCAAACATCAACCAATTGCTTTTCCTGTTCAGTATTAGCGATAAGAAAGCATATGTTAAGGGGGATTGAATTCGACTAAGTAAAACAACATTACTGGCACTGGTGCGTTCTAGGGCAAAAAAAGTCAAAGAAGGAGCGATCGCCCCTGCTAGTATTGCCACAGCGATTAAGATCAGCCAGTTAATCCAGGAGAGTCGTGTCAGAGAGCTAGGATTCCATTCCTTACCATAAACAATAGCCAACACGAGCAATGCAACAATATTCCCGACAAATAGCACGTTGCAAAACGAAATCGGATTTCTGCCATCAATCGCATTCTCCATGCCGATCGCTGCCAGCTTACTGCCAATAGAGCTAGAAGTCGCAAAGATGGTAATCGCCACCAGCAAATAGCACCACCCAGGAATTTTATTCAACATCAACTTGATTCAGCTCTATTCTGTTCTTTGGTTATTTCATAGAACAATTAACTTAGAACTTGATGAAAAAGTACAATTCATATTTAAGATTAGCTTTAGTGACAACTAATGACCATTAGTGACAAGTTACCCTAAAGGGTATCGCTTCGCATAAGGGACTGCCTTGCTTTTCAAATGTTTACTAGCTCTAGGCTCTAAGCTTTTAAAGTATTTCTAGAGGACAAATAGGTAGATTAAGCGATCGCATTTCCTATATCAACTCTAATCCATATTTAGTGTTGTCTGAGATATAAAACACTATCACAGGGCGGAGTACCGCCCAAAGCCTCTGAAAGAGGCTTGCCCCGCTTTGCGGGCGTGTAGTTGACTAAAACTATTTTTTCTCAACTTGTCACAATTGACTAATGACTAATAAAGGACTATGCCCGCATGTACTAATAAGTCCTTCCTTTCCATGCTCCACCTTGACCCTGATAATATTTAACTGCCGAGTCGAGAGTCATCAGAGTGTATAGAAAGGCGATCGCAGGTAGCCCTAATGTCCAAACAAAAGATAGTTGATAGAGCTTGATGGTAGGGAAATAAGCCACAGTCATTAAGATCCAAGTTAGGATACAGGTGCCAACTACTAGCCAGTGACTATTCAAAATACTGATAACAAGACAGATTGGAGCAACCAAATAAACTAACGTCATCCCAATTAGAGTACCAACCAACTGCAAGGGTGAGTAGTTGAGTTGAGTGTATGCGGTGCGGGCAATAGTGTCCCAGATTACTTTTAAGTTGTCGTATCCGCGCAAACTAATAGTGGTTTCAGTTAATCCTAACCAGATCTTTTTTTGCTGAGACTTAACGGCTTGAGCTAAGGTACAGTCATCAATCAAAGCGTCTTTAATCGCAGAAATACCGCCAATTGATTCTAAAGCCTCGTTACTGATTAATACGCACCCTCCAGCCGCCGCCGCCAGAGATTTACGAGAATCGTTGACCCAGGGAAAAGGATAGAGCTTTTGAAAGAAGAAGACAAAGGCTGGAATTAATAATTTTTCCCAAAAACTTTGACAACGCAACAACACCATCAGGGAGACTAAATCTAAGTTGTCGGTTTGAGCTTTAGTCACTAGCTGATTAAGGCTATTTAAATCGTGTTGGATGTCGGCATCGGTAAATAAAATATAGTCAGGTGCCTGTGTTTGAGCATACTCAACCCCTTGTTGCATCGCCCAGAGTTTACCCTTCCAGCCTGCTGCTAGAGGTTTTCCCTCGATAATCTTTAAATTTTGCTTTTTACCCAGGCTTTCCGCAGTTGCTTGGGCAATTTCACTAGTGCGATCGCTACTATTATCATCAACTAAGATTACTGAAAATTCCCCTGAATAGTTTTGCTTTAAGAGGGAGGTAAGGCTGTCAGCGATCGCTTCGGCTTCATCTCTAGCGGGAACTACTGCACATATACGAGGATGAGGGGCAATAGTTTCGGTAATGTTTTTAGTAGCAGGTTCGAGGCGCTGATCTGCTCGCCAAAAACCTCCCCAAAATAGCAGTAAAAACAGCCAAATAGCCAACGACAAGCCAACCAGAATTTCTATCATTTGATGCTCAACTACCCACTATTGCTTATTTCCACGAGCGGTTTTTCCTAAAACCACAAGATTCTAATCAGGCGCGGTTTAATCCTCAATAAAAAGGGAATAATTCAGGCAAGGCTCAATCTTATCATTCAACTGTCCCCATGAACTCGAACTATCTGTGGTTAATATTTTGTACTTTTCTGGTGTTTTTGATGCAGCCAGGATTTATGTGTCTCGAATCGGGATTAACGAGAACTAAAAATAGTATCAATGTCGCTATTAAGAACCTGGTGGATCTTGGCATCTCAATTATTCTATATTGGGCGATCGGTTATGGTTTAGAGTTTGGTCATTCTCTAATAGGCATTGTTGGCACCAATAATTTTTTACTTAATCCTGAATCTTTTTCGGCTAAGGAAATTATTTTCTTTATTTTCCAAATGATGTTTTGTAGCACTGCCGCCACTATTGTTTCTGGGGCATCTGCGGAAAGAATGAAATTTAGAGCTTATGTCTTAGTCACAATTATCGTTTCCGGGTTAATTTACCCAGTTTTTAGTCATTGGGTTTGGAATAGTTATGGTTTAAGCTCCACTTCTGGTTTTCTAGAGCAAATCGGCTTTGTTGATTTTGCTGGCTCATTAGTAGTTCATAGCGTTGGGGGATGGGTATCTTTAGCCGTTATTCTCGTGATTGGTTCGAGAACAGGACGATTTGATGCTACTGGCAAATCTAGCCAAATCCAAAGTTCCAATCTACCTTTTTCTGTTCTAGGAGTAATGTTGATCTGGATCGGCTGGCTAGGATTTAACGGCGGTAGTGTTCGCGCTTTAACTAGTAACGTGGCACTAATTATCCTCAACACGATGCTGGCTGGTGCGGCAGGTATGCTTTGTGCATGGTTTGTTAGTTGGCAGCATGCAAAAATTACCAAAGTTGAAGTTTTAATAAATGGTTCCTTGGCGGGATTAGTCTCGATTACCGCAGTCTGTCACGCCGTTTCTCCTGTGGTAGCAATGGCGATCGGTTCGGTTGGTGGTGCAATTAGTATTTTGGTCAGCTATTGGTTATGCCTGTGGCAAATTGATGATGCCGTGGATGCGATCGCGGTTCATCTCGGTGGAGGGATTTGGGGAACGTTGGCAGTGGCTTTATTTGGCAATCTCGATATTTTAGATACGGGACTAAACCGCACCAGTCAGTTTTTAGTGCAGTTATTAGGTATAGTCGCCTCTGGCTTATGGGCATTTGGCGTAACCTGGGTGTTGCTTAAGATGCTCAATCGACTGATGCCGTTCAGGGTTTCTGTGGCTGATGAGGAGCGGGGTTTAAATGTCTCGGAACATTATGCCAGAAGCTCGGTTTATGAAATGCTGCGGGTGATGAATCTACAAGCGGCGAATCAAGAGCTGAAATTGAGAGTTCCTGTGGAACCTTTTACTGAAATTGGTCATCTTGGTAGTCACTACAATCGGGTAATTGATTCTCTTGAGGTTTCTACTAAAAAGTTAAGGCAGTTTAATCTGGAATTGGAACAGCAGGTTGAACAACGTACCGCCGAACTGTCCACCGCCAAAGAGAAAGCTGAAGTAGCTAATAAAGCGAAAAGCACCTTTATTGCCAACATGAGTCATGAACTGCGAACTCCTTTAAACGCTATTCTGGGTTTTACACAATTAATGCTACGCAATCATCAATTACCTCCAGAAGAACTAAATCATTTAGGCATAATTAGTCGTAGTGGGGAACATTTATTAGCTTTAATCAATAATGTCCTCGATCTCTCCAAAATAGAAGCGGAACGGCTGACACTAGAACCGACCAGTTTTGACTTAAACAGTTTGTTAGACGATCTCAAACAAATGTTTGTCCTTAAAGCCTCTAATAAAGGTTTACAGCTTGATTTTATAATTACCCCTGCAACGCCACAGTATATACAAATTGATTCAGGAAAGTTACGTCAGATTCTAATTAATTTGCTCGACAATGCCCTCAAGTTTACTAATCAGGGAGGCATTAAGTTGCAGATAAGTGCTTCGACAACAGCCATTGATTTAGCTTCAGATATTAGATTGATTTTTAGCGTGGAAGATACAGGCACAGGTATTAGCACCGCAGAACTAGCTAATTTGTTTGAACCTTTTACGCAAACTCAAGCGGGCAAAGAAAGTAAAGAAGGAACAGGATTGGGTTTAGCTATTAGTAGTAAATTTGCCCAACTTATGGGGGGAGAAATTACCGTTCAATCAGAGGTTAATCAAGGTAGCAGGTTTAAGTTAGAGATTCCAGCACAGCTGGCAACTCGGGAACAAGTTCCATCTAATCAAACCCATCAAGAAATTATTGCTCTAGCACCTGATCAGTCTGCACCCCAGATATTAATTGTCGATGATAAGCAGTATAATCGCGAACTACTACTCCAACTCTTAGAACCGATTGGATTTAGGCTTAAAACTGCCGATAATGGGCAACAGGCGATCGCTCTATGGCGATCGTGGCAGCCTGATTTGATTTTGATGGATATTAGAATGCCGACGATGAGTGGTCATGATGCCATACGCACTATTAAAGACGATCCTATTACTAATACTAAAATTATTGCTTTGACAGCCAGTGCTTTAGAAGAAGAGAAAGCGGCTATTTTAGCCTTAGGTTGTGATGATTTTATCCGTAAGCCATTTGAAGTAGACGAACTGCTACTAGTGATGACGAAGCATTTGGGAGTGTGCTATACCTATGCAGAAGCTTGTCCTGCGATCAACCAAGAACCCCTATTATCACCATTAGATAATAGTTCTTTTGCCTTCATTTCAGATGAACTTCTGCGAGAACTCCAGCAATCGATTATGGAAATTGATTTAGACAAAATTGAGCAAATTATTGAACAAATTAGTCAGGAAAACAAATTACTAGCCCAAACAATTGAGCAATACATTAGTAATTTTGAATACGAACATATTTTAAATCTCTTACCACTTAGTTAATCTTCCAGGAAAATTGCATAATGAGAAAATTGATGGCTGCCCAGGAGTTGAAAAACATCCTCATTGTGGATGATACTCCCCAAAATCTCCATTTACTGGTAGATATTTTAACTAAGTATGACTATAAAGTTAGACCAGTACCTAATGGCAAGTTAGCCCTCTCGGCAGCGGAAATTAGTCCCCCTGACTTGATTTTGTTAGACATTATGATGCCTGGTTTGAATGGCTATGATGTCTGTAAACAGCTCAAAAGCAATCCCAGAACCAAAGATATTCCCGTGATTTTCATCAGTGCGGTTGATGAAGCCGTAGATAAAGTTAAAGCGTTTGCTCTTGGTGGAGTTGACTACATTAGTAAGCCCTTTCAGATGCACGAAGTGCTGATGCGAGTCAAAAATCAGCTGGCTCAAAAAAATCTTCAGCAGCAGCTTACAGCTAAAAACGATCATCTCCAACAGGCGATCGCTCAACTAAAAAAAAGTCAGAAGAAAGTTGTTGAGACGCAAAAGTATTTGACCTTAACTAAAATTACTTCAGGTATTAGCCAGCAGGTAAATAACCCCCTTGCTGAAATTAACAGCACCTTAAAGGAAATCAGGCAATTTGGGGAAGCTAGTTTACAAGATATTCCCGCTTTCTTAGCTCAGATCTCCCCTCAACAGCAAAAATACTTTGTTTCTTTATTGAAGCAGGCTCAAGATAATCAGATTAATCCATTACTATCTGCCGCAGCGAGACAGGAATTAAAAACTAGCATCATTACTAAATTAGACAGATTTCAACTAGAAAAAGCCGATAAAATTGCCGAAATGCTGATCGAATTAGGCTTTAATGAAGAAATCGATGAGTTTATGCCCTTGTTTGCCAGCGAAAACTATTGGTCAATTCTCGATAACGCCTATCTGATTCTCCATTTAGATCACAGTGTTGCTAGCATCACTAATTCGACAGCTAAGGTTAGTAAAGTTATTTCTGCCTTTGAAGACTATTCCAATAGTCACGTCGATCATGCCGCTAAACGTCAAGCTAATATCAAAAATACCATCGAACAAGCTTTGAACTTGTTGACCAACCAAATGCCTTCAGGGATTCAAGTGATTAAGCACTATGGAAATGTTGCCACTCTCAACTGTTATCCTGAAGCTTTGCAAAAAGTCTGGTTTCATTTACTTCAAAATGCCATCGATGCCATTGGTACCCACGGAATACTGACAATTAATCTTTATCAGCAAGAGCAGAATCTGATGGTGGATATAATTGATACGGGTGAAAGTATTGACCAGGAAATAGTCAATCAACTCTGCGATCCGTTCTTTAGCACTAAATCAGCAGCAGATAATGTAGGTTTAGGTTTGGCGATCGCTAAACAAATTGTGGAACAACATGATGGTAGTATTGCGGTTAATCTCCTGACTGGAAAAAGAACTCTACCAGGAAATACTAAGTTCACAGTGTCTTTGCCAATTCAGGGAGTAGAGAGTTAGTTCTAATTGCAATCGTCAGCAAAGCATCTGACTGGCATGAGACTTGTGCTTTGAAAATAGACAAATAAGCGGTTTCGCAGGAAAAAAAAGGCTACCAATTGGCAGCCTGTTGTTTATTATTTGCTAGAAGCTAATAGCTGAAGGCTAAGAGCTTACTTAATAACGTAAACTTCCTTAACCCTAACTCTGATTAACTATGCTTCTTTACTCTTAGAAAAGTAATCACTTAAAGCATCGGCGATGATTTGATTCATTGGTCTACCTTCTTTTTCAGCAATCTCTTTGAGACGGGGAAAGACATCATCGGGAACGCTAACACGACGCTGATTTTTACGGAACTTGCGTTTGGGAGTAGTATCTGTATCCATATAGCTTCCTATTTTATAGTTTGCAGCAAAATCACGAATGGCAGCGAATCCTACACGACTACAGAATGAACCAAAGCTTTCCTTAGATTTGCGATTCTGCCTAAAGAAAACAAAAATAGGCTCTAGGAAAGTCTCAAGCTCTTCTACGGGCATTTTTTGTTCGTAGGGTTGAGCTAATTGAGTTTGGTTAGGTGTACCTCCAAGCCAGATTTGGTATTTGCCTGGTGCGCTACCAACAAATCCTAGCTCTGCCATGTAGGGACGAGCACAGCCGTTGGGACACCCAGTCATCCGAATCACGAAGTGTTCGTCTACCATTCCTAGTTTATTCAATAATGTCCTGATGCGATCGGTAATTCCTGGCAAAGCTCGCTCAGATTCAGTAACCGCTAAGCCACAGGTAGGCAATGCTGGGCAAGCCATCCCATAGCGCGTTAACGGTTCGATCGCCTGGGGATCGGTAATTATGCCACGATTATTGAGAATACTCTCAACGGTTGTTTTTTGTTCGGGGGCGATTTCATAGAGAATAATGTTGTGATTGGCAGACAGCCGCATTGGTAGGTTGAGCTGTTGTACAATTTCTCTCAGGGCAGTTTTGAGTTGGAATGCCCCCTCGTCTTTGACCCTGCCATTTTCCACTCCAATACCAATAAACCACTTGCCATCACCCTGTTCGTACCAACCTAAAAAGTCTTGATATTGCCAAGCAGGTAATTTTTTATAAGGCTTGAGTGACTTACCGAAATAAGACTCCACTTTGGTCTTGAATCGCTCCACACCCCAGTCATGAATTAGGTACTTCATCCGAGAATGACGACGATTATGGCGATCGCCATAGTCTCTCTGAGTAGCCACAATTGCCTTAACCAAGTCGTAAATATCTTCCTGGTCTACATAGCCGATTTCGTCGGCAATACGGGCAAAAGTATCTTCTTTGTTGTGGGTACGTCCTAAACCACCCCCAGCAAGCACATTAAATCCTTGTAGTTCACCATTTTTGTTGGTCATCACCACTAAGCCAATGTCGTGGGTATAGACATCAATGGAGTTATCTCCAGGGACAGTAACACAAATTTTAAACTTACGAGGTAAAAACTGTGAGCCATAAATCGGTTCAGGACTGTTTTCGACAATCATTCCCCTACCCTTACTTTGCCGAGCCGCCTTGACTTCAGGAGCTTCTTCGACACTAATTGCTTTTTCACCATCGAGCCAAATCTCATAGTATGCGCCACTTTGGGGATTTAAGAGATCGGCAATATTGTTGGCATATTCAAAGGCATATTGATATTCAGGTTTATTCTTAAATGGTGCGGGGGGAGACATAATGTTGCGGTTAACATCTCCACAGGCACTTAGGGTTGAACCCATGTTGTTGAGAATACTGTTAATTACGGTCTTCAGGTTTTGCTTCAAGATGCCGTGAATTTGGAATCCCTGACGCGTTGTTACTCGTAGCGTATGATTGCCGTATTCTTCTGATAAGCGGTCTAAAGCCAAAAACAATTCTGGGGGGATGAATCCTCCTGGACTGCGAGTACGCAGCATCATTTGGTAGTCTTTTTCTTGACCTTTGACGCGGTTGTCACGGTTATCTTGTTGATAGGAGCCATGAAACTTGAGAATTTGAATCGCATCTTCGGTAAAATGCGTCGTATCTTGTTGTAATTCTGTTAAAAGTGGTTCGCGCAACAAATTGCTACGCTCTTTTAATTTTTCGATTTTGGATACTTTTTTTTCGATAGGAGTTTGAACCATATTCTTTTTAAATAATTGCCAGGAGGATGTTTTCGGTGTTTTAGTTTGTGGTTAAAGGCTTTTTTTTTATCTTAGCGCTTGCGATCGGCTACTATCTCAAAATATTGATTGTATTAAGACACCCACGACTCACAGACGCATGCTTGAAATTTACAGTAATTGAAGACAATAGAGTTCTCAAATCAGAGCTCTACTGACAGTTCATGATTAATAATTAATCCTGTCTCCACAGAGAATTAGTATTCTCGCATTTTCGTAACAAAGAACACAAGTTAGTTCTGGTCTCTGCTTACAAAAGTTATCTTCTTTAATTAAAATCAGCTGGGGCAAAACTGACGTACCTTAGAGTACGTCATGTATGAAAAATAAATGCTGCTTTTTACTCGGCTTGAGTTGGATTTTTATAGCCAAAAAAGTCAATCCGATAGTCAGTAATGGAAACTCCTGTTTGTTCTTCAATCTGCTTAATCATTGCTTCAGGCAGCTCAATTTGCAGATCGATAATCTGTTTCGTGTCTAAACAGTTGATATGACTATGGGAATCGCTGATATTGCCATAAAGCCTACCATCAGAACGCTCTACGCATTCAATTACGCCACCCGCAGATAAGGCCTCTAAATTTTGGTACACCGATGTGTGACCAATTTCTTTACCATCTTGATTTAGCAGATCGTAAATTTCTCTGGCGGAAAGATGGTTTTCATTTGACCAGAGCAACTCAAGGATATAGCGACGTTGACGACTTACTCTCATTCCTAACTCTTGGCAGCGAGCCAAAGCGTCTTCGAGAGAGTTTATGGGTGGTAGGCTTGCCTCGGGTGTTTTCATATGAGAGGCTAAATTTAGCTTAAAATTATACATAGTCATTACCACTTTAACTTAAAATTTAGGTAAATGTCTATGCAAAAACTAGTAAGGTTAATTCTAGCTTAATAGATTCCAGTACTTCTTCTCTACCTGTGTAATATTTATTGTGACTATTAAAATAGTTTTGGACAATGAGGCGATCGCTAATTTAGATTTGACTGCCGCGCACCAGCAAATTAAACCTCTGCTAGAGCAAAATATAGGCGACTATGAGCAGCAACTTCAGTTTGCGCTCAATTTTCAACGAGATCAGACTGATCCCCGCGAGCTTTCTGAGATCCCAGAGATTAGACTGTGGTATGTCCGTCTAGATGCGGCTTATCCCTGGCTGCCGTTTTTACTTGATTGGAAAGCAGGAGAATTACCTCGCTATGCGGCGATGCTGGTGCCTCATCAATTTAATCGTAATGAAGGTATTATGTTCAATCCTGAAGCTCTAGAGATTTTTGTGATGAACAAGATTTTTGTCCTCTCAGATTGGTTGCCAGAGCAGAGTCTTCCCGAGCGATCGCGTTTAAAGTCAATGGCGCAGTTATTTGGTTATGAACTTGATGATGCTTTTTTTGAGATGATTTAGAAGGATGTCATTGCTCGATGATAAATATCAAGTAACCACAAATAAAAAACAAAGGCTTTAGCCGCATGTACGAAAGACAAACAACACCTTAAAGAAAACTTGAATCTAGACTTTCTTCTTCTCCTGGAGTCTTGGGCAAGTGCAAACCACATTCTTGCTTTAAACCGCGAAAACGGGTATCCCGATCATCACTATCATCCGCGGTTAAGGGGCGACTAGAGTGCCAATCTCCCACGGAGACATAACCTAACTCGAAAAAGGGATGATAGGGTAAATCGTACGCCGTAAGGTATTGATAAATATCTCGAGCATTCCAATCTAGGATTGGATAAATCTTATAGAGGTTATTTTGCTGATCGACTCTGGTTAAACCCTGACGATGTTCAGTTTGGTCGCGGCGGAGTCCAGCTAGCCAAGCAGTAGCCTGTAATTCATCCAAGGCTCGCTGCATCGGCTCTACCTTGCGAATTTGATCATAACGATTGAAGGCTTCTAGGTCGTCTTGTTCCCATAGCTTCCCATGTAAAGCCTCCATGCGGGCTGGAGACATAGTTGATTGATAAACTTTGAGATTAAGCTCCAGTCTTTTAGAGAGGGTTTCGGCAAACTTGTAGGTTGCGTCTGGGAGATAACCAGTATCAACCCAGATCACAGGAACTTGCGGAGCAATTCTAGTTACTAAGTGCAGCATTACGGCTGCTTGGATACCGAAGCTAGTACTCATGACTAAGCCCTTGCCAAAAGTTTCAGCACCCCATTCAACCAGGGATGATGCTTCCATATTTTCTAGCTGTTGATTGACTTGGACAAGATCGAGGTTCGGTACTTTAACAGTGGCAGAGACCATTGGCTTAAACTCTCTAGGATTGGCTGATGGTTAGTTACAGGTTTCTAAGCAACTAAAGGTTAGTGATTCGATACTTTAGCTTAAATGAGAACTGATTAGACTTAATTATGCCAGACCTAATTATTTCATGTTGTTGCTCTTGATGACAATTTCTAGGTGACAATTATTTTTGTCCGAGAGAAATTTATTGATACTTTACCTGGTCACCTCTGCTATCTATTATTGAGATTATTCTTAAATTAAACTTAAAAATCAAACTTTTAAGCTTAGTTAAGCTGCTTGTCCATTAGGCGCATCCGTCACTAATCTTCCATCTTCTAAATGAACAATGCGATCAGCAATATCTAAAATACGGTTATCATGAGTAACTAAAAGGATGGTGCTACCTTGTTCTCTTGCCAGCTTTTGCATCAGATTAACTACATCCCGTCCAGATTTACTATCCAAAGCGGCTGTGGGTTCATCTGCCAATACGATCGCAGGATGTGATACTAAAGCCCGAGCGATCGCCACCCGTTGTTTTTGCCCCCCTGAAAGACTGTCTGGATAATAGTCAACTCGATCTGCTAGACCCACCTCTGTGAGCATTGCCACCGCGCGATCGCGCATTTCGGCTTTTGAGTACTTACCATGTACTTGTAAGCCCATTTGGACATTCTGTGCCGCAGTTAAACTATGGTGCAGGTTATGAGCTTGAAAAATATAGCCGTTATTGCGTCGTGCTTGAACTAACTCAGCAGCACTAGCACCACACAGTTCTTTCCCCAGTATTTTGCAGCTTCCCGATTGTGGTGACCTTAGTCCACTGACCAGGGTAAGTAAGGTAGTTTTTCCTGAACCTGAAGGTCCTGTCATCAAGACAATTTCTCCACGATTAATCTGGAGGTCAATGTTAAATAGAACCTGTTTGCGGAGTTCTCCTTTGCCAAAATAATGGTTGAGATTTTTAATATCGATAACTGATTGATTGTTCATAGTTGATAGTTAATTGATAAGATAAAAAATTGTGTTTAATTCAAATAGTCTCGATTAAAGTTAAAAGTTAACTTGCTCCAATTCAAAGCTTTTCCTCTAGTTCCTCATATGAAAGACATCTATTCTTATATTGAATTTAAGTTTGATAACTTAGCAAGATTTGAGCATCTGCAAAAAATGTTTAACAAACTAAAAGAAGTTAAAGATAGTTGTAATCAGGAGCTAGATTTGGCAGACAAGCAAAATAATTTATCATATAAAGATCCAGTTGATGATTATCAATGGAAAGACTATTTAGATCAAGAAGCGATCGCCTGGTTTGAAAATACCTTTGATTTTAATAGTCAGGAAGGAATAATTTATTGGAAACTCTGGGAATTGACTGATTCTGAAATTCGCCTACAACATCCATTTTTTAAAACTCCTGGTAACTGGTATTTTGAATCAATGTTGGATGCAATTTTCAATGGTTATTTTTCGTTGATTGATTTAGTTAAAGATAAAGATAATCAGGGATGTTTATATTATCAACCTACTGCTTATCCTTTTGGCGGAACAGATTGTTTAATGGAATTAATTAAATCATTTGGTAATCAGATCACATATGATTCTCGACATAAATATAACAAGCCATTAGTTAAATCAGCCTGGGATTATGAGTTGGCGAAAAAGTTAGTTAAGCAAGGCATTGGTTTTACTCCTGAATTGTTACATAATTAATTGTTTCTTTAAATCTGTTTTTGTAAACTCAGAAGGCTTATATTTGTGATTTATTTTTAATCAAATTAACTGTGTAGGTAGGTAATGGAGGACAGTCTCTATTTTTACAAGGATCTATTTTGTGAGCAACTATTTCTGGATTAATAATTAATTCCAAACTATTGGAATAAATATTCTGATTGATAGGATTCATCGGTAAATGAAAAAGAGCTTGATTGCATTCTCCTTGTTGATCAATTATGCAGATTATAGGCAAGCCATTAATATATATAGACCTTAATGTAACTGAAGATAAATCATTACCTTCATCAGCATATTGATTGAATCTTTTGGCAGAGCGATTACAAAGTTCTAACAACATAGCTTGGTTATATGTTTCTTCAAAATCTTTTCCTTGCCAGTGGAAAATGGTTTGAGTTTGTCCTGTTTGATTTCTGGCTACAGTAATCGGAGTCCCATTACTATCTTCACAGGCAAAAGTTATGTCTGATGTGGGACTTTCTTGTCCCCATGCTTGTGATGTAGGACAAATTATGATGTTACCAATCAAGAAGAAAATTAGATATTGTCTTTTCATAATTTTATTTGCTTTGTCTTTTCATAATCTTTATGAATAATAATTCATCTCACAATTCTGATTTAGGTTGGCAAAATATACATAATAAATTCTTTTTTACTTGCTATTAGCTAAAGCTTTTTCAAGATATCTAATAACATTTAAAGAATTAAATATTTACTTGTCATCTTGGTTCGCTAATTAGCTAATTCAAGATAAATACGTCAGTGTCGGAGATAATATGCAGCATTTTGATAAATGTTCCATGTTTAATATTCAATGTCAAATCTTATTTTTTATTGCTGCTTTCGGATAAAAAACAAGTTAATAGTTACTACTTTTGGCTGATAAATGTTTAATGCTCAATGTTCAATGTCAAAAGATATCGGCTGGATCGGCTGATTGTAATTTACGAGTAGCGATCGCTCCAGAAATAGAACACATGAGTATAGTCATGATTAAGACAGTAACAGCCCGAGATGCAGGTAAGACAATTGGTAATGCCGTGGCGGCAGCGGTAAGTTGATAGAGTCCAGCGGCGATCGCCACACTGGGAACAAAGCCAATTAAAGAGAGAATAATTGCTTCTTCAAACACCACGAAGAGTAAATAAGAATTTTTGTAGCCCATTGCTTTAAAAGTAGCGTATTCTGCCATATGATCGTTAACATCGGTTGACAGTACCTGATAGACAATGACAATTCCTACAATAAAGCCCATCATGGTGCCCAGAGTAAAGACAAAACCAATGGCTGTACTATTTTGAATATAGGTTAATTCAGAATCGACATATTCTTGATAGGTATAGGCTTGCACATCATCGGTCAGATAGTTATTGAGAGCTGTACTTACGGTTTCAGGATCTTGCCCGGGGTTTAAATTAATTACGCCGATACTGACCATTCCTGGTTGTTTTCGGGGAAATAAACGCATAAAGTTTTGATCGCTGGTAATCAATGCTCCATCATCAGCAAAAGAAGCGCCGACGCTAAATAAACCGCCAATGGTAATGGTAGTGCGATCGCTTTCTGTAGTGATAGTTTTTCCCTGTTGAATTTGCTCGATAACTTGAGCGTATTCTCCTCGTGAAGCCTGATCGAACAGTACCGTATCAGGTATTTTTACTGTATCCAGTTGACGATTGACTTCTGGCAGATCGAATACTGGTTTCGCAGGGTCAAATCCTAAAACCATCATTGAGGTTTTTTCCTTAGTTTGGGGATTACGCCAGTCAAGCGATCCTACATAGATCGGTTCAGCTGATGCTATCCCAGGGACATCCATTGCTTGATAGATTCTTCGTCGAGGAAAAGTATAAGGTTTGTTGAAGTTAGTGGCTTGAGTACTGGTCATGATAATATCACCGTTAATTTTACGGGGATACTGAGTATTAGCCGAATACAGCGCATTCATAAACCCTAGCTGCATAAAAATGAGGATATCGGCAAAGGCAATTCCAGATAATGCCGTCAATAAACGAAATTTATCGTGTTTGAGCTGCAACCAGCCAAGAGGGATACGGTTTTTTAGTGTTTTGAACATTATTTTGCGATCTTTGTTGATTAATTTAGTCTGGTGTTCTCAATTTATTGGTTCGTTTGTTGATTGTTGATTGTAGTTATCCCATGAATACTATCTACTCGCTACTTCCTACTACATGCGGGCATAGCCCTTTGTTACTTCCTACTTCCTACTTCCTACTTCAATCTTCACGTTTACCAACAAATTAGTTAATCCAGCTACTTTCTGGCTAGATTCTGGATCTAGCTTGACTTTGACTTCGACAACCTTGGCATCAATATTCGCGGTAGGGTCGGTATTAACGACTTCTTGTCTAGCGATTTCCAAACCGATACTTGCTACTTTCCCTGTGAGTTTTTCTGAGAGGGCACTACTAGTAATTGTGGCACTTTGTCCTAGTTGAACTTTGGTAATATCGCTTTCATAGACTTCTGCCACAGCATACATTTCGTTAGTTTGTCCAATGCGGGCAATTCCTTCGTTGCTGGACACAACTTCTCCTGGGCGAGTCAAAATTTTAATTACTCTGCCAGCTTGGGGGGACTTGATATATGAGCGATCTAATTCTGCTTGTGCTGTTTCGACTGCGGCTTGAGCTTGTCTGACTTCGGCATCTGCTATGGCGACATCGACAGGGCGCACTTCGGCAATTTTGTCTAAAGTGGCTTTAGCCTCGGCAATTTGTTTTAGTTGACTAGATTCAATCCGCTTCAGGTTGGCTTGAGCTTCGGCTAATTGTTCTCTTGCTGTTGCCAAGGTAAGGTATTTGCTATCTTTTGCGGAGGCTGATACTGCCCCATCTTGATACAAGGTTTGATAGCGTTGGTATTCTATCTCCGCATTACCTAATTCTGCTTGCATCCGAGACACCATAGCAGTTTGAGCCGAGATATTATTTTCTCTCTCCACTTCAATACGGGCGATCGCCGCCTGCTGTGCCTGGATTTCCCCTATTTTAGCTCCTGCTTTGACTTGAGCTAGATTTGCCTGGGCTACCCCTACTTGCTCCCGTGCCTGATTTAAAGCTGCTTCTAAGCGATCGCGACTATCTAAGACGGCAATTACATCACCCTGCTTAATTTCAGCTCCTTCCTTGACTAACAACTCTTCAAGGCGATCGCCGTCTGCGGCAGCAGAAACTGAGATCTGAATTATTTCTCCTCTAGGTTCAATTCTTCCCAGTGCCGTTACCGTAGTAATTTCTTGTACTACTTGGATCGGGACTTCCGATTGAGAGACATCAGCCTGACGCAATTTGTAAACTGTCAAACCACCCAGAATTAAAGCTATTCCTGCAAGATAAACAGATAGTTTTTTGGGCAGTAGGTTAGAAGATTTTGTATCGTTGCCTGTTATAAAGTTCATCATAATTAAGTTTATTTACGACTAAACCGTTTAGTTTAATTATAATCATGATTGAACTAAACTGATTAGTTTAGAAGTTAAAGATTTGACAAAGATCTGAAGGGGATAGATTGTTTCTTGTTGTCAAGCAGAAACTTAAGGAATGAGCTATAACTAACCTACATTTACCAAGCTTAGAGATTGATGGTCGAAGGCGGAACGCAATAATCTTATGAATGTTCAACGATGGATTGCCCGTAGAGAGCCAAACTGGAAGCGTTTGGACAAGCTACTAGAACAGGCAGAAAAGCAAGGAATAAAATCACTGACAGCGAATGAAATCAAAGATTTAGCAAGTTTATATCGTTCCGTCTCCGCTGACTTAGCTAGAGCCAGAACCCATAAAGTGGGTAATATTTTGACTCAAGATTTACAGAAGCTAACTTCACGGGGCTACAATCAAATTTACCAGGGTGACCAGCGTCAGGAATGGCATCAGGTTAAAGAATTTTATCTGTGGGGATTTCCCCAAGTAGTTCAAGAAACTTGGCAATATATTGCGATCGCCACAGGAATATTTATGTTGCTGGCAATGATTTCCTGGTGGTATGGCTGGCGCGATCCTGTATTTATCTCCCTGACCGTACCCGAACATATTATCAAGATCGTAGAAGAAGATGGTGAACTATGGATGGGTTCGATTGTCGGGTTAGAACCCCTAGCCTCAAGTAGCATTACCATAAATAACCTATCAGTCTCCTTTGGAGCGATCGCTGGTGGCATTAGCGCGGGGCTTTATACGATATACATCATGGCTTTTAACGGTCTATCCATTGGGGCGGTGGCGACGCTGGTGGGGAAAAATAACTTGGCTTATCCCTTCTGGGCATTTGTCTTTCCTCACGGCTCCTTAGAATTGCCTGCGATCTTCTTTGCAGGGGGAGCTGGTTTATTGATCGGCAAAGCGATAATTTTTCCTGGTAAATATAGGCGAATTGATGCCCTAAAAGCCAACAGTATTCAGGCAGCACGGCTATTGTTTGGTATCATCCCAATGTTAGTCATTGCGGGAACAATTGAAGGCTTTTTCTCCCCCAGTCCGATCATTCCCAGTCCGATCAAATATTTAGTAGGAACAGGTTTATTTTGCCTCTTAGTCTTATACTGTTGTCGAAGAAAGCCGATTTCTGTTGAACAGACTGCTGTGTCAACTAACTAGTTCGTAGCTTTTAGCTTTTTTTAATTTGATGATTATGGTCTACTCACTAGAAAAACATGGTAATTCTTGATGAGCAATCGATTTTTGATTAAGTCTGTTATGTCTGTGGCGATCGCTCTTAGTATCCAATCAGGTATGGCAGCGCAACCAAAGCCTGCCAATTCTTCTACTTCGGAGCAGGCTGCACTGGGTAATCTACGGGAGCAATTAGCTTCAGAGTGGTCTGATGCGGTAGTCACTCACAACTTAGAATCCCCTTTTACTACTAATGAAATCGAATTTAGTCCCGATGGTCAACTATTAGCTGTTTTGGGAGCCAGCCAGATTGCGATTTGGGATCTTAACCAGGGGAAAATCCAGCGA
This sequence comes from Cyanobacteria bacterium P01_G01_bin.67, assembly GCA_039179675.1. Lineage (GTDB taxonomy): Bacteria > Cyanobacteriota > Cyanobacteriia > Cyanobacteriales > Xenococcaceae > Waterburya. The sequence continues at coordinate 5,379 of JBCDEP010000074.1, read as the reverse complement.
ATTTTACCTGGACATCATGCCACGGAAATGGACATGGAAATTGCTCCTACGGCGATCGCCATTAGTCCCGATAGTCGTTTTTTAGCAACTGGAACCTGGAGTCAGGGATTGCTTAACCCAGATTGGGCAATTGTGGTGCGGGATATTGCTACTGGAGAAAAAGTTTTAGAATTAGCAAAATCAGAAGGTTGTCGGCAATTGTTATTTGATCCTGCGGGAGAGATTATTTATAGTGCCTGTGGCTTGGGGGTTACTGCTTGGAGTTTTCCTGAAGGGAAGCAGCTATTTAGTTTTGCTCTCGAACATCCTGTGGAGGCGATCGCTCTTAGTCCCGATGGTCAAGTCATGGCAACGGTAGATGCTAATGTTTCTGGGGGGCAACAGCAAGAGCAAAGTAATCAAATTCAACTGTGGCAACTTGAATCAGATCAAGCCTCATTGCTTAGTACTTTGGCTGGTCACGAAAACGATATTGCCCGACTGGAATTTACTGCTAATGGAAAACAGCTTGTCAGTAGCAGTTATGATGGCAAAATAAATGTCTGGAACTGGCAACAGGGTACCACTAACCGCCAGACTAATAATCTTCATAGCAATAACGGTGTGTTTAGTCTCAGCGCCAATAGTCAAGTTATCGCTGGGAGTTTTCACTCGGAGACGATGATCAATCTGAATACAGGGTTACCGTTAATTAACTTGAGTCGTATTCCTCCCCGTAAAAAGAGTCAGATCATCGCCTTTAGTCCTCAAGAACAATTATTTGCCAGGGTGGAAAATTTGCCAGATGCTAACAAATCTGTAGTCAAGCTATGGCAGGTTGGCAGTTCTCCGAGAGAGACTCAAACCAGTCGTCGGGATAATTATCGCACGATTCCTCTTGCCGAATACTGGAGTCAGCAGGAAAAATCAGCAGCATTCGCAATGGAAACTAATAAGCCGAGGAGTATTGGTCAAGATATTCAAGCGATCGCCCTCAAGGGATTGGGATTTACTGAAATTGCCGACTTAGAAGTTGCTGCCAAAGCCCAAAGCAATCGCCTAGAAGTTCAATCAGAATATCCCCAAGATAATTTAGCCCTCGTAACTATTACCCAGAGCAAGTTGAGTGACGATTCGGTCGAAGGTTATCGCTATTTACTGGAGTTTGCACCATATGGGGAACAGGAAGAACAAAAATGGCAGCTAGTCTGGGCAGGAAAGCAGTTTCGATGTTGGACTGGTCGTGGTCATCAAGAATGGAGTACGGATTTATGTCATTAATAACTGACGTTATGCAAGACAAGGAAAAATTAATAATCACAATGAACGATACCAACAGATAAGTTAGTCCCTGTTCCCTAGTCCCTAGTCCCTATTCCCAGATTGATTAATACGTAACATCAGTTAATAATAGAGTCGAGTTGTTGACTAATCAATTATTGAAAGCTTATAGCTTATGGCTAAAAATTAGTAAACTAGAACGAAGCCAATTCACATTAAGCGTAAATTATGCCGAAATACATCATGTGGGGTAGTTACTGTGAGAATGCTCTGGAAAAGCGCACCCCTTTCCGCCAAGCACATTTAGCTGGTCTAGCTGGTCAAAAAGACAGCGGCATCCTAATTACTTTAGGTCCTACGAAGGATAATACTCAAGTTTTTGGTATTTACGAAGCAAAAACAGAAGACAAGGTACGCAAGTTAGTTGAATCTGACCCCTATTGGCAAAATGGCATCTGGACTGAATATCAGATTAAAGAGTGGATTCAGGCGTTTTAAAACTATAGGAATTTTGTTTGAGTTGTGAAAATTAAATGGTGTTGTCAGGGAACAAGCAACAGGGAACAAGGTTCTTCATAAATGATTTAAGATTGCTATATTGGTTCTGACACACTTTGTCAGTTGAATACTTAATTGAAAATACTCGACTAGTTGAAGTTAGCGATCGCTCTTTACAAAATTAATGGTAGATAGGGCGATCGCTTTTTTGTAGCCTACTTTAATTTTTAAAATTTGATTGGTCAAAAAATATTCTGCGATCGCATTTTGGGAAATTATGCTCTAGATAAACATAGAGAGCGCACTCTAATCCTAGTATTTATTAGTAAATTTTAGTTAATACAGTATTTATCTTAAGACAGGTCTACTGTTTCGTTATTAATCAAGTTTTGCCCAAATAATTGTTGATTAATAATGAGCTAGACTCTAATTTTTGATCCAAAATACTGACTAATCCTTGACTCTATAGCTAACTAGAGAGTTTAAGCTAGCTATAGAACTATTCAAACTAAACAAAATCATGACCACATATTGAAGAAGAGTTGTCGAGACTTTGATTTTAATAGTCATTCAAAATAGAAATCTTAAGCAAAGTAAACACTATGATTAGTGCCTCAAGCGTTCTCTGACTCTTGTACATGCTATCTCTCTACTTGGCGCAAAAACCAGTCAATCAAGAGGAAACTAATTGAAATAACTATAAGGGCAATTCAGGCTACCCTATTTAGCAATTATGAACACAACTACCAATCTAGAAAAGATTAATCTCAAACTTGGTGGAATGGGTTGTGCTGCTTGTGCCAAAGCAATAGAAGAGGCTATTAGCAGCGTACCAGGAGTGGCAGAATGTCTAGTTAACTTCGGTGCCGAACAAGCAAGAGTTAGTTTTGATTCAAGTCATGCAAGTATTGCAGATATTCAAAATGCCGTAGTAAGAGCAGGATATTCATCCACTCCCCTTCAATTACAAAAAATGCTTAAAGAAGAGGAAGATCCTGAACAAGCTTCAAGGTTAGCAGAATTTCGGGATCTGAAGCTGAGGATAATTATTGGAGGCGTAATCAGTTTAATTTTGATTTTTGGTACTCTTCCAATGATGACGGGGTTGAGTTTACCTTTTATTCCTGCATGGTTGCATCATCCCTGGCTGCAATTAATTTTGACAACCCCTGTCCAGTTTTGGTGCGGTCGGCGATTTTACATTGGTGCTAGTAAGGCTTTAAAACGTCATGCTGCCACGATGGACACTCTAATTGCTCTTGGGACGAGTGCGGCATACTTTTATTCGCTTTTTGCTACTGTCTTTCCCAACTTTTTTCTGAATCAGAACTTGATGCCAGAAGTCTACTATGAAACCGCAGCTGTAGTAATTACTTTAATCTTACTCGGACAGTGGTTTGAAAATCGTGCCAGGGGTAAAACTTCCGCTGCAATCCGTCAACTTATGAATTTGCAGGCACAAGAAGCCAGGGTGATTCGTAATGGTAGAGAGAGTGAAGTGCCAATTGATCAAGTGCAAATCAATGACACGATCTTAGTGCGTCCTGGAGAAAAGATTCCCGTGGATGGAGAAATTATTAGGGGAAGTTCTACGGTTGATGAGGCAATGGTCACTGGAGAAAGCATACCTGTGAAAAAACAACCAGGAGATGAAGTAATTGGAGCAACCATTAATCAGACAGGTAGTTTTCAATTTAAAGTTACCAAAGTTGGTACCGATACAGTTTTGGCGCAGATCGTTCAACTGGTGCAGGATGCCCAAGGTTCCAAAGCACCCATACAAAGATTAGCCGATAAGGTAATAAGTTGGTTTGTGCCTGTGGTAATTGCGATCGCTATTGCAACTTTTATCCTGTGGTTTACCATCATGGGTAATGTGTCGCTGGCTTTAATAAATACCGTTGGCGTGCTGATTATCGCCTGTCCTTGCGCTTTGGGTTTAGCTACTCCTACTTCAGTTATGGTTGGGACAGGAAAAGGTGCCGAAAACGGAATCTTGATTAAGGGTGCAGAGAGTTTGGAGTTAGCTCATAAACTGCATACTATTATCCTTGATAAAACTGGCACGATTACCCAAGGTAAACCTACTGTTACTGATTACCAAGTTATTAGAGGTGTCCCGAAGGATGCATCTTCGCATATTGGGGATGGTGCGGAACTCAAGTTACTACGTTTGATTGCAGCAGTCGAACGAAATTCTGAACATCCTTTAGGCGAGGCGGTGATTAAATACGCCCAGGCACAAAATCTAGACCTTGCTGAAAGTTACGATTTTGCAGCCATAGCAGGTAGTGGGGTACAAGGAGTAGTTTCAGATCGCCTCGTACAGATCGGTACTCAACGCTGGATGTCTGAGTTAGGCATTAAAACCGATGAATTACAGCGACATAAAGACACCTGGGAAGCAGAAGCTAAAACGGTAGTTTTGATTGCTGTTGATGGAGTATTGGCGGGAATTATGGGAATTGCTGATGCGATTAAGCCTTCCTCAATCGCCGCAGTCAAAGCATTAAGATACCTAGATTTAGAAGTAGTGATGCTGACGGGAGACAACCAGAAAACTGCTGAGGCGATCGCTCGTCAGGTAGGTATAGTCAGAGTCGAAGCTGAAATACGTCCCGCTCAAAAAGCGGCTAAAGTTAAAGAACTACAGCAAGAAGGAAAAATAGTAGCAATGGTGGGGGATGGGATTAATGATGCCCCTGCACTGGCTCAAGCGGATGTGGGTATTGCTATTGGGACAGGTACTGATGTGGCGATCGCCGCTAGCGACATTACCCTCATTTCGGGAGAGTTACATGGCATCGTAACCGCAATTGAGTTGAGCAAGGCGACCATTAGCAATATCCGTCAAAATCTATTCTTTGCGTTTATCTATAACGTTTTAGGTATTCCGATTGCAGCAGGTATTTTGTTTCCATTCTTTGGCTGGCTGCTCAATCCCATTATCGCTGGAGGGGCAATGGCATTTAGTTCGGTTTCGGTGGTGACGAATGCTTTACGTCTACGTAATTTTAAAAGAAGTTCTTAGTTATTAGGCTAAATTTTTCGTCAAAGATAGAGTAGATCTTGTTGTCGATGGTGGTTATATCACCGACAGAATTGAAGTACTTGCAGGCAATAATCTACTCCAGATTTCTTGAGTACAGACTGAAGTAGCTGTTTAGAACAGGTATTATTACCTGATTTTAATAAAGCCTTAGATTTACCCTTAAATCAAACTACTCCCCTGGAAATTTTGTCAGAAACCCCAGAAGAATATAACTTTAGCTGCGGGATAAATATGTATCGAGGAAAAGAACATAGAAGGATTGGGCATCATAATGCAACTTTTGCCCGTTTAGAAAAAGCTCGTAATAATAAAGATCTAGCTTGTGCATATGCCATAAAGGCTCTAACTATTTTTGAAAATCAAGATATTAGATTAGATGTGCAAGAAATGCGTAGTTTATTGGAAGAATTAAGTTGTGATATGTCAAACAATAGTTCGGACAAAATTAAGCGGCAATAGCTCCGTAGTCATAAAGACTTGAGTAGTTAGGATGTGATTTAATCAAAGTTGGCTCAAGATCTAACTTACTAATAAATCTTTCGAGCAGATGAGAGTTGAACCCACGGCGT
>JBCDEP010000141.1:0-17631 GCA_039179675.1 Cyanobacteria bacterium P01_G01_bin.67 | reverse complement strand
CACTCACGTCATCGTTCACCAACTAATTTTGTAGTTAATTTACTAGCAGGCTTGATTGCTTATTGCCATCGTCCCAAAAAGCCATCTATAGCTATAGATGACAATGTTCTATCTGCTTCTGCTTAACCCGAACTGACGTTAATGAAATAGAACGAGACGCAGTAGAAGATTTGGCTAACTTTAGTCCCGAAGGTGCGTCTTACCAGGGCGCAGAGCCTTTAACGGAAGGTTCTACCCCCGTGTATCGCTTTTTAAACGAAGATACTGGGGTTCATCTTTACACCATATCAGAAGTAGAAAGGGATGCAACCGAGAACTTGAGTAACTTTAGCTTTGAGGGAGAGGCTTTCTCTGCTTACTCTACTCAAGTAGATGCTTCGATTCCTGTTTATCGCTTTTTTAATCCCACTACAGGGGCACATTTCTATACTCCTTCGGCAACCGAAAGGGACAATGTAGAGGACAATTTGCCTGAGTTTCAATCCGAAGGCATTGCCTACTATGCCTTGCCTATATAGTCTGAAGTGATTTAAGCATTTGTATATTTTATTATCAAGTCTAAGAGTTAAAAGCTACGTACTAATTCATTCATACAAGGCGATATTTACTTTGCGCTCAGCGCGATCGCTTTGCTAACTTGACCGAATCCATAATCGGTGTTAAATAAAATAAAAGACATATCATACTAAAATATAGCAATTTTCATATTAGTGAGGTACTAAGCTGAACGTTTTGAGGCAGGAGGCAGGGGCAGTAGGCAGTAGTGAGATGTACCTCATGGATTTGAGCGCGATTCTCAACAACGCTATTCAAGCCTTTTTCGATTTAATTCGAGATTTATCGATCAAATCTCGATGAGTTGTATTTGTCCCTAGATCTGTTAATAAATCTGTTTGAGTTTTTTCGCTCTAGCTCTCTAGTTTTAACTGTTTCCCATACTTCATTCCAGCGATCGGCAATGATGCCTTGCATTCTTTCTATTTGCCATGAAGGAATAGCTTTTTCTTTTCTTTTTTGCTTGTCTACCATTTGCACAAATTACTCGTCTATTAAGGGGGAATGAAGAAAAAATGGCGCGTAAGCTTCATACACGCCAGAGAATATAGTAGTTTGAGAGAGAGAACATATAACGCAGTAGGACTCCAAAAAACTATCCTATTTTTTGCTAACAACAACACCATATCATTTTTCAAAACTTCTTGCAATTAATTCTCAATAATGTCATGATTTTTTTATTATGAGTTTAAGTCAAAGACAGCTATGTGAATATTTTGGCTGGGATTATCAAGCGGTACAGCGCGGTCTTGGGGGTTTCCCTCATGAGCGACTGTATCAAGAAACTATTGCTCGAGAAGCTAGAGCTAAAGGATTAAGTACCCATGCTTACGTCCAGCAGAAGACTGGCTGGATCTTAAAAAATGAAAAATATTATCCACCAGCGAAAAACCCTTCACAAAATCAAACATGAATAATTTGAATGGTAAAAATCAACATAAATTAATTCAAATTCTCAAGTTTACAGCGATCGCTCTCCTGATTGCTTTAGGGATTTGGTTGGTTCAGCGATTTGGCATCGAACAACTTCGTTCTAGGATCGAGCAGTTGGGTGGTTTCGCTTTTCTTGTTGTGGGTGGATTACGTCTAACCAGTGTTGTTATTCCTGCCTTACCAGGTACAGCATACTCGATTTTAGCAGGTGGCTTATTTGGCTTTATACCAGGGTTAATTACAATTTGTTTAGCAGATCTAGTTTCTTGTAGCCTTAGTTTTGGTTTATCTCGAAGATACGGTCGCAGTATGGTTACGAGGCTCGTAGGCGATCGCTTTATGGAGCGCATAGATCGCTTTAGTCAAAAAAATTTAGAACGCAATTTCTTTTTGATGACGGCTTGCTTAATGACAGGATTATTTGATTTTGTCTCTTATGGAGTTGGCTTAACCAAAACTCCCTGGCGAAAATTTGCTCCAGCATTACTGATTAGTATCGCACTTTCTAACCCACCGATAGTTGCATTAGGGGCAGGATTATTAGAATCAGGCAAGCTTTTGCTGGGATTTGCGCTTTTAGGGGTCTTTTCCTTGGGTATACTTACGGCGATCTTGCAGCGAAAACTAAATGTATAGATATAGTTTTATGTTGTTAGCTGGGGACGATAAGATATTGTCTTTTAGGGAATAGGGAATAGGTACATCGCGTAAAAATTCCAACCTAAATCTTGAACGCTTACAAATGAGCAGGAAGCACGCTAATAGAAGCGATCGCCAGGTAAATCAGAGCAAAGCGCGTTTCAAAGATGGCAATGGCGTGAAATTTAGCTTTACGATACCAGTTTTGCCAGACAAAGATTGTGGCTAATTTAATTAAGGCTACAGTAAAAGATAAAGCTGTTACTAAGGATAGATAGTTGAGACTGTAAAGACTAATTACAATCAAAGTAGCGATGCAATGATAGATTATTCCTGGCTTCAAGGCTGCGGTTCTTTTGCGACGTAATTTAATCGTATACACGGCACTACTAAAAAACAGAGTATTGAGTATCCACATCGCCATTGCTTCCAGGTTTAAATTTCCAGTGGTTGCACCATAGACTAGAGGAGTAGATAGGCAAATTGCCGCAAAACCAATAATTTCATTGACTCGGGACTTATGTTTGCCTTTAATTACAGCGATCGCATCAGCAATCAAGCCGATTACTGCCAGAATATAGAGCCAGATTAAGATAGGAGCCTGCCACCAAAGCCAGATCCCTAAGGATAAAGCGATCGCTCCATAAATTCCCCCCCAGACTAGATAACGGGGTTTGAGGTTTTTTCTTAATTTGATTTGGACTATATAAGGATGTTCTGCTTGCAAAGCAAAAAAGGCACATACAAAGGCTAAGGTTGTTACAGATGTCCACTGTTGAGCTAAAGCGGCGCCAGTGAGGCAAGAGCCAAACCAAACTAGTAATACCCCGTGTTCTGGAGAAAATGTCGGACGAATCACAGCGGAAATTTTAGTCTTTTTGGTCTGAGTCTTGGCGGATGTTTCTGTTTGAAAGTTAGAGGCGATCGCCATAATAGTTTAAAACTTTAATAGGTAATATAGTTGTTAGTTTTTGATGATCTTAGAGAGGCTTAAATACTGATAAACAAATAGTTAGAGCCAGAATTAACTTACATTACTATTCGCTAATTTAGACTTAATCCTACGCGCAGGAGAACCAGCTACGATCGTATTTGATAAAACATCTTTAGTTACCACTGCCCCTGCACCGACGGTAGCCCAAGAGCCAACCTTAATACCTGGTAGCACAGTACTGCTCAGTGCCATAAATACTCCCTCCTCTACTGATGCACCTCCCGCAAGGTGGGATGCAGCAAGATGAGCATAGTCACCTACTTTGCAGTGGTGATCCACACTTGATTTAGTATTGATAATGACGTGAGAGCCGATATCAGCACCAGGCTGGACTATGGCACCTGCACAAATCACAGTGCCAACACCTAGGGTGACATCGGGGTGTATCCAAGAAAAGGGATGAACCACTGTAACCCATTCGAGGTCAAGCTTTAAAGCAATATGTTTGCGTAATTCATTATCACCAATGCCGATAATGCCGTAGTCAAAGTCATTGGATGACATCAGCTGATCTATTGAACCAATAACAGGAATATCAAAAATACGCTTGCCCCACTTTTGCTCGTCATCATCATAAAAGCCCATAATCTGATGTCCGTTAGCTATTACCGTACTCGCTACTACCTGAGCATGACCACCAGAACCGACTATCACTACTCTTGAATTACTATTCATTTTTATCTATATTAGAAAATTTGTTGTCATAAATATTACCTATATAGATTATCAATTAGCAAATAAATTTTTATTGAAGTTTCTACTAGCTGAAGATTAAGCTTTCAAGATAGTTGAAATAAGCACGATCCTGTTTGAGATTGTAATAACAAGCTTTACTACTTACGAGAGTAAATAATAAGTTGAGAAAGCAAACTAGGTCTTATTTTTTCTCTAAAAAGAACATTGATTGCTTTTTAGCTCATGTTAAGAGTTTAATGAATAATTTCGGCTGTAAATCTAAGCATTCATAGTTTCCATCGCTTATAAAGCTATACTTTGCTCGGAACTTACTAGTAATTATTAGCAATAACTTAGTAAATATTATTTAATAGTGACTATTGACTTCACTAATAGTCAAATTTAAGGTAAGAAAGTTATCACAATCAAATTCGCAACAAGTTTTTTGTGGTAAGTTTATATTGTCAATAAACTGAACTTATAGAGAAATACATATGTCTATTTCAACAGGTCTACTACGCCCCTTCGGTCACGTCGAAGACAATGCAATCTTGCTCGATAAAAGTGTTACCGAGCCAATATGTGAGGGATTTAATGCAGTATTATCTAGTTTTCAAGGTTTATATCTGCAATATCAAAAGCATCATTTTGTAGTTGAAGGTTCAGAGTTTTACGCACTACATGAATTTTTTGCTGAAAGCTACGATGCAGTACAGGGACACGTTCACGAAATCGGCGAACGACAAAATGGCTTGGGTGGAATTCCTGCTGCCAGTTTTAGTAAATTAGCCGAATTATGCTGTTTTGAACCAGAAGCCGATGGTGTTTTTGGCGAGCGTAAAATGGTAGAACATGACTTGGCGGCTGAACAAGAAATTATCAAACTACTGCGTCAACAAGCAGCTCAAGCGGAAAGCTTAGGCGATCGCGCTACTCGCTATCTGTACGAGCAGATTTTATTGAAAACTGAAGAAAGAGCATATCATTTACACCATTTCTTAGTTCACGATAGCTTGACTCTGGCGTTTGTTGGTAACGGTGCTAACTAGTAATAGGGATGGCAAGTCTCTTCCAATACTGTTGGTTTTGGCGAGATAATTGGTTCTGGCACATCAAATCTTTGCCAGAATTTAATGATTTTTCTGCCAGTGTAGTCGGGAAAAAAGTAGTGAAAGAAATGATGTCCGGCAGGAGTTGTCCACAAGACATCATCCTCTTTTAAATAATCTGTCCACCCAGATAAAGCAGAGCGATCAACTATACTATCATTCTCGCTACCACAGACCATCATTGGCATTGATACACCACCAGCATCGACTCGATTCAGCTGATAAAGAGAGTGGGCAGTTGGCGCCGTCTCTAAATCCCGTTGCAAAATCTTAACCAAATTGATAACTTTGCTTTGGCTTTGATAACCAAACATCATCTGTACCATACGTCCCAGCAGCATTTCTTGAGAGCAGGGTAACAATTTTCGCATTTGATAATAGTGGGCTTGCCAATCGATGGCAGGAGCATAACCGACACCAAGTAAAGTCAAAGATTTGACTCGGTGAGGATGTTTGCGTGCATAGAGTAACCCCAACAAGCCACCTGTCCCATGACCGATGAGATCTACAGGTTTGGATTTAGACTTAAGATAGTCATGGAGCAAAGTTAAAGCTATATCTATGGAACTTGCTTCGTCTAACCCCTGATGATATTCCCAGTAGGCAATAGGTATTTGGTTCGATATATAACGAATGATTCGACCATCAAAGTATTTGAAACTAGGATTAGCATTAATCCAAACTGGTGCTGCTGAGGGTGATAATTTCATTTTAAGTAAGTCAGTTTACGCTTGAGTAGGGAATACTTTTCCTGCTTTTTGCTATTGCCACACTGATTTGTTGTCGTACAGCTACTACAGCTAAAGGTACGATTATTGCCGTAGATGAAGTCTCGGCAACCAATTGCTGTCTCAGACATTGCCACCGTTGGATTAACTGTACATTTGAGTCTGTAATCTCCTGTGAAGTAAGCACATTTAGAGCAGGGTACTTGATGAAGGCGTTGGAGATGATTAATACCCTGTTTGACAATGGTAAATAATCGCCACGATAACCAAGTAAAAATTAATGTCCAAACACTGAAACACAAAACTAGATGCAGCATGAGTAGTTGATTCTAGTAGTTACAAACAAGAAGAAAGGGGAAAAGGGAAGATAAATGTTGGCTCATTATATTCATCCAAACTTCTAAAAGAGGCTTGGAGACCTTTTCCCGCTATTTTGGAGAGGAGAAGCCCCAAACTTTTCGATCAGCTATCGGCTTTAGACTTGCCGCTAATAGCTATCTCTTAGAGAGCAAATTCAGACTTTAATTGTGTCGCCCACGCTTGAATTCGCTCATCTGTTAAATCTGATTGATTATCTTCATCCAAAGCCAAGCCAACAAATTTTCCACCTTTATCTGCTTTGGAGTTTTCGTGATCGTAACCTTCTGTCGACCAATGACCGACTGTTTGACCACCTAAGCTAGAAATCTTTTCTTCTAAAATGCCCATCGCATCTTGAAAATTATCGGCATAGCCAATTTGGTCACCAGTGCCAAAATACGCCACTTTTTTGCCGCTAAAGTCAATGTTATCGAGATCGTCATCATAAAACCCTTCCCAGTCAGACTGCAATCCTCCAATATCCCAGGTAGGACAGGCGATAATCAGGCGATCGTAGTTAGAAAAATCGCTCTCAGAGACATCGATAATTTCGTGTAAAGCAACTATATCTTCCCCTCCCAAAGCATCCTGGATTGCTTCTGCTGCTGCTTCTGTTTTACCTGTAGTCGAGCCGTAGAATAGACCAATTTTAGCCATAATTGTTGTTCCTGTTGATTATTTGTTAGATTGTGGAGATTTAATTTACTAACTGAAATCGAGTTACTAATGCTTCCAGTTAAAAATTGTTTTTAAGCTTATTGCAATTATTGTTGATTACTTACAGATGCTTCAGCCTCTAAAGTGAATCGTAAGATTAGCTTCTTACTCAGGAGAAAGATGTATCTTACTGGGATTAAGAACTAGGAATTAGGTAGTGATGAATGCCCAATTCCTACATCAGGTGTGAGAAATAAATCTCCTAAGTATCATACAGCTTATTGCTAAAAATTAGCAATAAAATCTTAAAAAAAATTTAGACTTAGATCTGTCTACCCAAGATTGCTGACAATAGATCAAGGTGATCGCAAATTTGATATGCCACGAAAGCACCCCCTAAACCACCGATCAAGAAGGTAACAGCAAACTGATTCCAGCCACTTGTGGTCTTAAGTTCGTTTGGCACATCTGGATTGACAGTAGAATAGCTGGGAAAATCAGACCGCCATTCCCGATTAAAGGAGGCTGCGCCATAAATTAGCAGACAAACTGTCAGAATTATGATTAATCCACTGGCACTCAGTAAACCAATGAAATTTCCTGATTCGCTGTTTCTTTGAGGACCTAAAAGGGCAAAAGGACCAAAGAGCAAGTAGCCGTGCGCCATGCCAATTTCTAGTCCGCGTCGTAGAGGTGATAAGCCAGGACGATAAAAAGGGATGTTTCCTAGTAACCACTGACTAAAATCGGAAGAGTTGAGCGGAGTCTTTAGATTCCCAACAAAAGGGTCTTCTGTCACCACCATTGAAGCGTCACGAGCATCAAAATTAAATCCCGCTTCTTTCCCTCTAGCGCGAATAGCATGCCAGATATGACCTAAGAGAAACAAGATTGCGAATGCAAAGTGGAAAGTAGCCAGCCATCCTCTAGCAGTTACTATGCCCAAATCATTATGAATCAACCCAACCTGTCCGTAAAACACTTCTGGATAAGCCGTGGCATTGACGGTACAGAAGTAAGCGGCCAAAAATCCCATATAGGAAATTGCCCCAAGACTATAGGAAAGGTATGCTTCTCCTGAATAGACCAACACCCGACGCGCCCAATTAAAAGGCTTAGTTGCAATATGCCAGAAACCACCTAAAATACAAATTGAGCCAACCCATAAATGTCCACCCACTATATCTTCGAGGTTATTGACTGCTGCCATGCCTGATTTACCAAAAGCTCCAAATAGGTAGCCAAAGATAGTAGCTGGATTGACCGTGGGATCGCTGACAATCCTGACTCGCCCCATTTCCCCTGCCCAGGGATCAAATATTCCACCCCAAAACATCCCTTTGAATACTAATAAAAATGCACCGATACCCAACAAGATTAGATGGATGCCAATAATGGTAGTCATCTTGTCGGTGTCTTTCCAGTCATAACCAAAGAAGCCACCGAAAGTATCATTTTGCTCTAATATTTCAGGACCAATTAGGGAATGATAGATTCCCCCCGCACCTAATACTGCTGAAGAAATTAGATGAACTACTCCAATTACAAAGTAGGGATAAGTATCTATAATCTGTCCTCCATCACCCACACCTAAGCCCAATGTAGCTAAATGAGGTATCAATATTAGACCCTGTTCAGACATTGGTAAATTGAGATTATAGTTCGACAACTCGAATAAAGTCATCGCCCCAGCCCAAAAGACAATTAGTGCAGATTGGGCTATATGTGCCCCCAGCAATTTACCCGATAAATCTTTAAAACGAGCATTACCTCTCCACCAAGGAATATTGGAAATACTTTTACTTTTGATTCCTTGGGGATTTTCCATTACGGCGGTCACAATTGAAACCTCCTTGTTTAACTATTGCTGATATCTATCAATAAGATTATCGAATAGCTTACATTGAAAAGTGACTTAATGACAATATTTTCTTTTAAAGTTTGTCAAATCTGGATTGATTATGTAGTCTGGGCAACTATTCTAATTTTTAAGGGCGTCATTAAACAATAAAATCTGGATAGGTTCTTATCCTGTAACAAATACCTAAAAATCAAAATCATAAAAGGCGATCGCCTTTTATTAAGTTTTCTCAAGAGGAACTTGCAAATATTTATCAATAATGCAAAATTAAGTTGTTGCCAACTTATTGAGAATAGTTAGTAACAAGCTTTACAAAATTAATTATGAGGTTTCGTTTTGCAGACATACGATAAACCGCAAGTTAAGTACGATTGGTGGGCGGGAAATGCTCGTTTTGCCAAGCTATCTGGCTTGTTTATTGCTGCTCATGCTGCTCAAGCAGCGTTGATTGTTTTTTGGGCGGGAGCATTTACTTTTTTTGAATTATCTAAGTTTGACCCAACTCTGCCGATGGGAGAACAGGGCTTAATTCTGATTCCCCATCTGGCTACATTAGGTTTAGGTGTCGGAGAAGGTGGACAAGTTGTCGATACCTATCCCATGTTCGTAGTGGGTGCAGTACACCTTATTTCCTCCGCAGTATTGGGTGCGGGAGCTTTATTTCATACTTTTAAAGCACCGAGCGATTTAAAAGAGGCTCAAGGAAAGGCACAAGATTTCCATTTTGAATGGAGCGATCCTAAACAATTAGGGATCATCCTCGGTCATCATCTCTTGTTTCTTGGTATAGGTGCGTTAGCATTAGTAGCGAAGGCGATGTTTTTTGGGGGACTGTATGATGTCAATATTCAAGACGTCCGCATAGTAACTGATCCCACCTTAAACCCTGCGACTATATTTGGTTATCAAACTCATTTTGCATCGGTAGATAACTTAGAAGATTTAGTCGGCGGGCATGTTTTTGTTGGCTTCTTGCTTATTGCTGGTGGTATTTGGCACATAATTACTCCGCCTTTAGGTTGGGCTAAGAAACAGCTAATCTTTTCGGGAGAAGCAATTTTATCATATTCCCTTGGTGGTATTGCTCTAGCTGGCTTTGTTGCAGCATATTACTGTGCGGTAAACACTCTGGCATATCCGCCCGAATTCTATGGCGCACCTTTGGATGTTAAGTTAGGGGTTGTACCCTATTTCACAGATACCGTAGCATTAGCCCCTGGAGTTCATACAGCTCGTTGTTGGTTGGCTAACGCTCATTTCTTCCTGGCATTTTTCTTCCTTCAGGGTCATCTCTGGCATGCGCTACGGGCAATTGGATTTGATTTCCAGCGGATTACTACAGCTTTGGACAATGCAGGAACTCCTCAATCAGGAGAGCCTATGGTCGGCAAACCTCAGGCAACATCGCAACCAGCTACCGAGGGTGCTGGAAGATAGAAGAAGCTCCAATTACATTGTTCTGATCGTGTTCTCAATTACAGCTTAGTGCAGATTTTCTTTGCATTGAGCTTTTCTTTTGTAATCGTTGTGAATTTTAATGTATGGCGTTGTTAGTTTTACTGTTCGTAGTTATTAGCTATTAGTCAATAGTCAGTATTGCCTGGTTTTGAGATGTGTTAACTAACAATAAATACTAACTTGAAAAGCCAGATCAAAATATCATAACGCCTTGTTTTCTAGTATGAGAAAATTTAATTATGACAACAACCAACTTTTCAAGACAAGATTACAGTTGGCTATCGGGTAATGCTCGTTTAATCGATTTATCGGGACAACTTTTGGGAGCGCATATCGCTCATGCAGGATTGATTATGTTTTGGGCAGGATCTATTACTCTGTTGGAGTTAGATCGTTATGCAGCAAATATTCCCTTAAATGAGCAGGGATTATTATTATTACCAAATCTAGCTCGTTTAGGTTGGGGTGTGGGAGCATCAGGTGAAATTATTAACCTTTACCCCTATTTTGTCATTGGTATCTTGCATCTAATTGCTTCTGCGGTGTTGGGTGCAGGAGGATTATTTCATGTATTTCGTGGTGCAGCTAATCTTAAACAAGCTTCGGGGCGAGCTGCTAAATTCCATTACGAATGGAATGATCCTAAACAGTTGGGTTTTATTTTGGGTCATCACCTGATTTTTTTAGGGGTAGCAGCATTACTATTTGTGGCAAAAGCGATGTTTTGGGGCGGAATCTATGATTCTGTTGCCGGAAATGTACGTCTTGTTACTGAGCCTACCTTGAATCCCGTAACTATTTTTGGCTATGTTTTTGGCTTGAGTCATGGATCTTGGAATCCCTTAGGAATGGCTGCGGTAGATAACTTAGAGGATCTGATCGGCGGGCATATTTGGGTTGGAGTGGCATGTATTACTGGAGGAGCCTGGCATATCTTCAAAGAGCCTTTTGGCTGGGCAAGAAATTCTTTAATTTACAACGGACACGCTATTCTGTCTTATAGCTTGGCTGGCGTCGCAATAATGGCATTTACTTCTGGCTATTTTGTGGCGTTTAACGATCTGGCTTTTCCTGCTGAACTATATGGTGCTGATTTAGGTCAGTTTTCAGTAGTACAATTTGCCCTTTGCGGTACTTTCTTAGGTGGTCATGTCTGGCATGCTCTGAAATCGAAGGCTGAATATGGAATCCTAACTGAGAAGGATAAGTTTAAGGCAGCTTTTCCTGGATTTATCGTACTTGCGATCGCTGTAATTAGTCTCGCTTTACTCACGGTAAATTCATAAATGAACCAAATAAGCCTTTTCTTCCGAGAAGGCTTATGAGAATAACAAAAATTAAAAGCTTCCAAATAAAAATGGTTGACTACAAAATCTGTTAGAACTAGGTTTTGTGTTTCTTGGTTCTAGGTATTTTTTCAAAGTCTTCGTGGGCGAACGATGAGATAAATGATTGACTAACCACTACCCTGATACAGAATTTTTCGGCTTGCTTAGTTGCGTCCCGCACTTGATACAAAAATTGTAATTAGGCAGATTCTTGTGACCACAATTGGGACAAAAATGGTAATTGTGAACTACATTAGGAGAAGCGATCGCACTATTTTCCCTGGAAGGAACAATACTTTCAAGCTCTTTCCTACAAACCGAGGACTTCGCCACTTGGGAAATAGCATCAATTGCAAAATCTATATCAGCCCGCGAAACATCTAAATGA
The DNA here is from genome assembly GCA_039179675.1 of Cyanobacteria bacterium P01_G01_bin.67. Taxonomy (GTDB): domain Bacteria; phylum Cyanobacteriota; class Cyanobacteriia; order Cyanobacteriales; family Xenococcaceae; genus Waterburya. The sequence continues at coordinate 5,946 of JBCDEP010000141.1, read as the reverse complement.
GTGACTGCTCGAATTGAGTTACCAACAGCTCCCATTTTCACCCCCCCCTCTTGTAAGAGATTGAGAAACATGGCTTTGTCGAGTCCTAATCTCGAAACATCAAAAAAAATAATGTTTGTCTCTGGATTTGTATCCTTAACTGTAATTCCTTCGATTTCACTCAGTCGTCGAGCCAGATAAGTTGCGTTTTCGTGGTCTTCTTGCAAACGTTCAACATGATGGTCAAGGGCATAGAGACAACCTGCTGCAACAATGCCAGCTTGACGCATTGCGCCACCAAAAATGTGTTTATATCGACGGGCTTCAGAGATGAACTCCTTTGTACCAGCAAGAACAGCACCGATTGGCGCACCCAGTCCTTTGGTGAAGTCAATCCAGACAGAATCAACACAAGCAGCAAAATCCTTAGCTGTCGTTTGTGATGCCACAACTGCATTTAAAAGTCTTGCCCCGTCCATGTGGGTGGCTAAACCTTGGTGACGGGCGAATTCGCAAACTTCACGTAGCTCATTAAGTTCCCAAACCGAACCCCCTCCAAAATTATGGGTTTGCTCAACACATAATAATTGTGGCATTGCAGAATAAAGGTAAGGCGCAGTCGCTACTCTTTCAAGCGATCGCTCAAGGTCATCAACTGTAAAAATTCCTCGCTCGCTCTTGATCGGTTCCATTAAGACACCAGAAGTCATTGCGGCTCCTCCCGATTCGGCTCGAATAATGTGTGCCATTTCTTCTGCCAGCACCACATCAGCAGGACGAGTATGGGTTTTGATTGACACAAAGTTGCAAATGGTTCCACAGGCAAAAAAAATCGCGTCTTCTTTGCCTAATAAATCAGCAACCCTCTCTAATAGTTGATTAACGGTGGGATCTTCTCCTTTTTGCTCATCTCCCACTTCAGCACTGGCGATCGCCTGTCGCATCCCTTGTGTCGGCTTGGTTTCAGTATCGCTTGACAGCAAAATCATCTCTCACTCCTGGAGCTGGTAAGTAGGTAGGGGTAAAATAAGTGTAAAACGGGATGCCTGATAAAATCCATTAGATAAAATTCTAATAGTTATCTTAATTAAAGGTTAATCAGAATCAAGATCTTTATTTCGCTCGTCAATAATTCGACCAGGTATGCCGACTACTGTAGAGTTGGGCGGTATGTCTTTCAGGACTAGGGTAACAGCACCAACACGGGAATGACTGCCAATATTAATATTGCCGAGAATTTTTGCTCCCGCGCCGACAGTAACATTACAACCCAAGGTGGGATGGCGTTGACCGCTTTCTTTGCCCGTCGCGCCGAGGGTTACACCATGATGAAGCAAACAATAATCTCCTATCACTGCGGTTTCGCCGATAACTACTCCCATGCCGTGGTCGATAAATACACCCTTGCCAATTACCGCCCCTGGATGAATTTCAATGCCTGTCAGAAAGCGAGCAAGATGGGAAATAAAACGAGGTAAAAAGAAAACGTCTAAGTTATAAAGAAAGTGGGCTAGGCGATAAAGAACTATAGCTTGAGGACCAGGATAACAGAATAATATTTCTAGCCAATGGTTCGCAGCGGGATCACGCTTCATCGCGATCGCATAATCTTCAATTAGAGTTTTCCCAACTTTCTTAAGGGCAGCCCAGGTTTTTGGATAAAAATAAATACTGTTTGATAATCTGTTGTAAGCAGTCATAGATAATAAGCTCTTTACTATGGTTGTTTTTGGGTTGGTAATAAGTTTCCAGTTGTATCAATCACAGAGGCTCTTTCCGTTACAACAGGCTCGTGAATAAAAGTTGTGTTCCACTAATATTAAAATCTTGATCCATAATCATGAGATTGCCTTTACAATACCCGAATGCAAAGGCAATCTTGATTCACTTGTTATTTCGTTCTAATCGCGTCCAAAACTTTGGCTGACTTTTCTCCCACAAAAGTATTATTCAACATGGTATGGGAATCGTCAGCGGGACCTACCTCAGAATCGGGATGATAGATAATGATTCTTAAGCAGTCATCAATGGCACTGAAGCTATGTAATTTATTTTCTGGCAGACAGAAGACTGTCCCCGCCTCCATCTTGAATACTCCTTCATCCACAGTACAAGTTCCACTACCTGAAGCGACAAGCCCAATTCGCAATGAAGGGTGAGTATGGGCAGTTTGGGAAATACCTTGTGGAACATGGAGGAAATTCAAACAGGGTTCTCCAAGTTTTAAAGGATTAATCAGAACCGTTGCCGAGCAACCATCAATATATTTTAGTCTTCCTAATGGTTCAATAGGTCCCCCAAGGTTGAAAAATCCAGTGTAGTTGAGGAGGGTTGCCACTAAAACTTGTCCTGAACCATCTAAAGAAAAGTTACCAGGAACTGTAGCAAAGCTATTTTCTCGCAATAAAAACTCTCCGTTATTGCTTTTGAGGGTAACTTCCCCCTCCGAAACAAATAGAAAGTGCGTATCCTGTTCACTATCATTGACTTCGATAGAATTGATAACCCAACGGGCGATCGATGGATGACCTGCCATAGTGTAGTCTAGTTGAATTGTATCTAAGAACTTCTGACAGTAAAACTTTTGTATTGCTTTATTATTTGATTTTTTAGACAATTGGTTCATGAGAATACTGTCTTTGTCGGCTTGATTGTGGGATTTGGAATCATTTTGAGCTAAAAAACTGGTTTTCATTGTTTTATTTTTCTCTTAATGGTTAATGGTGTATTTTGAATGTTTGTGCTTGCTTTCTGGTATTAGGTTGAGCTTTTTCGAGATATGCAGGTAGTTATTCCGGCTTGAGAAAATTTCTCTTTAACTATTTTGTTTAAGCTAAAGAGCGATCGGGAAGAACTAGGGCTAAAACCCCATTCTTGACTGTTGATATTTCACCTCATAAGGGAAAGTATCCTGTTCTGTTAGGCAGCAATTCTCATTTTGGAAAAAACGAAATTTAGTTATCTTGCAAAAATAGTGAACTATGTATGATTTTTGTTTAAATCATGAAATTATAGATGTGGCGGTCAAAAAAAAATCAGGATTTTTTACTCTTGATTATGTAATCCATAATAAAAAAGCGATCGCAATCTCTGCATCACACTTAATCGATTTTTTCAACTAAGAATTACATAAATCACCAAATAATAGAATAAAAAGATGAGAAGAAATATGTAGCTAAAGATACATTTACGGCAGTTTTTTATGTGTTTTCAATCAAAATTCTCCTTATTTACAACATCAAAGTTTTAGAATTTAGTCAACAATATGCATCAAAAGTCCAAAAAATCCTGAAAGCAAAAAGGAAAGTTTTTAATAATATTCACACTTTATTTAACTATATATAATTTTAGAGCTAGTCAGATTTATTTATATTTATCTTAATCAAAGGATAAGAGCACAGGCTAATTAAGACAAGTTGAAAGTAATTAACACAAATAGAGAGTAAGCAAGCAAAAAATCAATCTTAAAGCAATTAAAATATCAGCCTAATTTTTCTGAATCAAGTTAATTAGCTTGGGTTTTGGTTATTTATTCTCTCGAATTATCTATATAAGACAAAAATGAAGAACTTAAATGAGAAACCTTCAAGTATAAGTTAGGTGGTTTTTTGATATTTTTTAGTATCTACAGAGAAGTACATTTTGTATTCTTCTTCAAAATGAGAATTGCTAGGGCTGATCTCATAGTGAAGTTAGTAACCGACGTTTATGCAACTAGAGTCAAACTCACAAAAAAAGAAATAGAAAAAGTTGAAAATCAAATTCATCGTTTACCTGAATTGGGGAAATGGTTTATCGATATTTTTTATGACTCCATTTAATTCTGGCATGATTTTTTATTTGGGATTCCCCATGACAACAAGAGTTAAAGTCTATCGTGCGTAAAATTAGTTAGTGTCAAATATCACTTGTTAATCCACCACCATAATCTTTCCTACCATCCCCGCAGCAGCATGACCTTTAATCGAACAGTGTAATTCGTAAGCACCAGATTTCATTGGAGTCAAAACCCATTCGGCTGCTGCACCTGGTTTGAGTTCCAATTCGTGGATTGCTCCTTTAACTTCAACTTTTCCCGCCTGTACTTTTCTCGTCCAGCTAGCATCGGCAAAGTCCTTTGACGTAAAGTAATGTTTGACGGGACTGGGATTGTCTAACAATAATTTATAAGGTTTCCCCGTTTCTAGCTGTATGTTGCTGGGAAAAAATTTTAATTCTCCGCTACTGTTGCCCAGGCTAACGTTAACCTCATTAAAAGTTGTGTTGGCTAGTGTGGTTGGCAGCCAAACTAAACTACTCGTAAACCAGATGAACACCAGTAAAATTAGATTTTGCCAACTTAGCTTAATTTTCCAGTTCTTAACTAATTTCATAGCATTGTAATTAATCAGCACAATTGACCATAATTGCATTATAGTCAGGCATTGATCTGGCAAAGAATAAGTTATGCTTCCGAGAAAAAGTCAAATTGGAATGTTAGGGCTGCAATAAGTTTAGGGGACGAGCAGCTCTAATTACTGGATAATCATGAGGATATTTTTCATACATGTATTGTTCGTATTCGTACCAATTTTTTTCACCCTTTTCTCGATTACATTGTTGACATATAACCCATAGATTCGACCATTCTAAAGATAACCAAGGATATTGGGCGCGTGGTAATTTATGGTCGATAGTTTTGCCCCCGCGATCGCGATAATTTTCGCTACAAATTGGGCAATACCAATCAGAATGTTGTTTAACCCATGCTCTACTTTCATCAGTAGTGCCACATTCCCCATCACCATTAATAAAACGCCAGCGATCGTATGCTAAATAGTTGTGAAAGTCTTCTGAGGTAAGTCGATGATATCTTTTGCTCCCGATTTTTTGGGATAGTTTGAACAATTCTCTTAAATCTTTATTTTCGACGTTCATAATTTCCTTTTTCCCTTTGATGTTTGGGCATAATCAATCACTTCAACTGTATGATCAGGAAATTGGTTGTCCATAATATCGGCGATTTGGTTTAATTCCTGAGCGATCGCCAAATTTCGCTGATTAATCTCTTTACTATCTAGATATTTATTACCAATGCGATCGGCTTCGATAAATAATTCTTCTAAGCTCAAAGATTTGATATGCTCTTCTTGTTGAATCTCTCGAATCTTTTTAAATAAGGCAATCACATTATCCCAGCCCAGATTACGATAGCCTTGATTTTTAAGCCATTTTTGCTGTTCTTTGAGTAATAGCTTTTTATTGCGGGAATTTTTACGTTGAACTTGACGGTATCCCATCCTCTCAAAAGTTCTAACCTTGCTTTTTTGATGTGCCATGATAAATATCAATCATCCCAAGGTAGATTTTAGTAACTTGACCAGGCTTTTTTTTACTTGACTATCTTTTAAATTAAGCATATTTTTAATCTCAACAGTAAGCTTAAATCTAATCTTATCCACTATGTCTTTCATGACTTTATTATCTTTCTTAAGATCATCATTTACTTTAACTAGCTCGCTAATTTTATTTCTAAGCTTTTTAATTTCTTCCTGATTACTGCTGCCTCCATTAGCTGCCAACTCTTCAATTAGGGTAATGTATCTTTGAATTTCTTTATTCTTTTTGGTAACTTGTATCTTTTGACCACGTTGAAGTCTTTGGCGTTTGTCTAATTCCGCACCAGCAAATTTTGACGCAGCACGACGAATAGCCAGTTCATCTATATCAGGATTAAGTTTAAAATCTAGTAATTCTAAAGCCCTTTTAGCATCAGCTTTTGCCCAGCCTTCATTATTCAATAGGTCAATTGCCTCTTTTTTATTCACAATTACATAATTTATAGTTAATAGCGTTCCTACAATTTTAAATATTTCTTATGAGCTTTGAGACGATCGCGATCGCCCACAATATTTAAAGCAATCAAGATAAATTTAATCTGATGCTGAAGATTGCTGATTTTTGTAGTTGAGTAAATCAGAAAATAAT
>JBCDEP010000161.1:0-14500 GCA_039179675.1 Cyanobacteria bacterium P01_G01_bin.67 | reverse complement strand
TGCTTCATCTAAATATTTCAAGTCAATAGTTCCTTCTGCTGCTGCCATTTCCAGCATCGCTAAGTCAGTTTTCTTAATTTCTTTTAATTGTCTATCTTGCTTCTTTCTACTGCTCTGTCTCGTTCTTTTCCAACGATATCTTTTTTTTTAGTATTCTTCTCAATCTATCACTGCTTAAGTCCACAGCTCTTGGCTCTTTTAGTTTTCGCGATAGTTGAATACTATTGTAGGTTCGCCCATCTTCAATTAAACAAGCTTCTAAATATTCTAGATCTTCGCTGTTCCACTTTGGTTTTGCGACACGTAGTTAGTCCTTTAGGGCTCCTCTGCCTTGTGCTTCCCACAATCCTACCCAACCTCTATCTCGCCAACGCTGAATTGTGGCTCGTACCGTATGTTCATGGCAACTAAGTATTTGAGCTATTTCTGGAACATTTCGACCTTGAGCATTTAATTTCAACATCCAGGCTCGATTACGAGTTCGATAAGGCACCAAGCTGGCTTGGTGTAATTCTGTTAGTGTTTCTTCTTCCGACTGACTTAGTTTCACTCTCAGTGGTGCAGGCATTTTTTACTCATTTCTCGGCTTTTCCATATTATATTTAATTGCAACCGTCTACTTATTTCTGAACCAACGATGAGCGGATATCTGTAATTATTAACTATAAAAGATGCTCAAATTTTCAAACCAAATTTTCTTGTCACAGTTTCTTTTTCAAGTGTTTTTTGCCAAATTTTCTCCTCTTCTTGCTGTGATAAGACTTCATTAGTAACTAACTGTTGAACAAATAACTTAATCAGATCGGCAAAAACACAATAACACGCTGTAATTATATGTGGTAATATCGATGACTTATCTGATTTCCATTCGTCGTGAACCAGGAGATCGTCTTTACTAAGACTATAACTTTTGAGTAAATCCCGATAGCTACGATGAGTAAACTTAGAAAGTTCATTATAAAATTCGCGCCTGTTTTTAGCTTGTGCTTCGCCTTCAAAAAAATCAAGCCATTTTCTGACTTCTCCATGAGAAGGAGATTTATTTGTGTACCATTGACTTAAATGTTTATTCACATCCTTATGCTCAGAAGCAAAATAATATGCCAAATCCACAGTGTCTAAGGCACATCGGAATAATCCTGAAGCAGCACGATGTCTCTTTTCAGCAATTAATTCTAATGCTTCTGTCAAACTATCAATAGTATCTGTACGAAGCATCCATAGAGCTTTATTTAATGATCTCTCATCTCGTCCATAAGTCACTACATTTGAGTTGATTAGCTCTTTAAGTTCTTGCAGCACTCTTCGACATTCTCGAACAAATTGTTTTTGTGCTTCGTATTCATATGGATTTTTATAAGCTTCCTCTGGATGACGATTCCAAACAATACTTGGCATAGAAATAACTTTTTGTAGATCTAACCAATTGTTTACGGAAATAATATTAACGTCAAACTAAACCTGCCTGTTGAAAAATTTGCTGGGGCATAATTTCTAATTCTGGTAACAAATCATCAGTTATGATCGAATCTCCACGAAAAGTTTTGGGTAAAGTATCGGGATAAAAAATAGTAAGACTCTGGGATTTAGTATCGATTAACCAAACTCTAGCTACTCCCACTTTTAAATAATCAGTAGCTTTTTCCGCCAAGTCACCGAATGTCTGTCCTGGTAAAATGATTTCAATCGCTAATTTTGGTGCTATGGGACAAGCTTGATCAAGTATCCAATCTGCACTGAGTCGTTCATGAGAGATATAAGTTAAATCAGGTACAGGAACCCAGTCAACGCCATTTCTTTTGAGTCGAATCGCCCACTCAGGATAAATTCGTCCTCTACCCTGGCACCAACTTTGTAGCAGAATTATTAAAGCAGCTTGTAACGCAGCATGAAATGATTTAGGAGACATTTTAGTAATAGCTTGACCATCTACCAGTTCATAAGGGCGCTCGCCCTCTGGCAGGTTCAAGAATTCTTCGATGGTTAGCTTGCTGGTTGATGAAACCATGATGTTTAAATAAAAAAAGCTTGAAATTATTCTATCAATTAGTTTTTACTCTTCAGCGATCGCTTGTTTAATGCTCAATGCTCAATGCTCAATAATTTAGGCTTCAATTGCTACTCTGCCTGCTGGTCGAGCGATACAAGTTAGGATATAACCATCCTCACAATCGACATCATCATCATAGATAACTTCACCTTCAATTTTCTTGACCTTACAGGCTCCACAAGCTCCCATGCGACAACCAAAAGGTAAGTTTGCGCCTTCGGCTTCGGCGACGTCGAGAATAGACTCTTCCCCATCACATGCTATTTCTTGACCTGATTTTGCCAAGACTACAACAGGACTAGATGATTTGGGTGCAGATGCAGGTGCAGGGGAAGATGTGGGAGGAAATATTGATGTAGAGTTGCTGCTAACTATAGAAGTAGCGGGTATAGGGGGGACTATTGTTAACGGAACTTTGGTTGGAATGGTGGCAGGGCTAGGAGTGGCAACAGAGGTCGGTGATTTAACCAGAGATGTTCGATCTGCTGAAGGAGTTGTGGTGAGGGATTTCTGTTTTTGTTTCTTTTTCTTTTTCCCTCCACCGAAGCTTTCTTCATAGAAGTTTTCCATCGGGAAGCTAATTTTTTGCAAAAGTTCTTTAGTTGCTGTCATAAAGGGATTAGGACCACAAACATAGACAGTACGGTCTTGATAGTCAGGAGCGATCGCAGGTAGAATAGTTTCGTTAATTCTTCCTGTATAGCCATACCAAGGTTGACCAGGTACAGGACGTGTTACGGTAATTGCCAGTTTAAAGTTGGGATAACGAGCTGTCATCATTTCCAACTCTTGACGAAAGATAATATCTTCTGGACTGCGGGCACTATGGAGGAAGGTAATATCGACGTTGGAAACAGTATCACAAACCCAGCGAGACATAGACATCATGGGTGTAATTCCACTACCAGCGGAAATTAATAATAACTTTCTCGAAGGATTAGCAAAATTAGTAAATTTGCCCATCGGCGCGTTAATTTCAATTTGACTACCCACTTTCAGGTTGTCATGAAGCCAGTTACTAACTAACCCAGGAGGTGCACTCGGTTCCCCTGAAGGACCAGGAACTCGCTTGACGGTAATATCCAGGCTGTGAGGACGAGAAGGAGTAGAGGAGATGGAATAGGAACGTTTGATGCTCTTGCCATCAATATTTAAATTGAGAGTAATAAACTGTCCTGGCTGATAACTAAACTTAACTGGCGGTTCCGAAATAAAGGTAAAAGTCTTGACATCAGAGGTTTCTTTAATAATTTGAACGCACTTAACTTGCTTGGTTCCCTGAGTCCAAGTTTCTAAACTAGCAGTATCTATTGTCGCCAGGGGCATATATTGCTCGGGAGTTAAAGACTGAGTAGCATCAGGAGTTGACACCCCTGAAATTGTCTTCACCCACAGGAGATGATTGCCTAAAGCAATTGTATCGGAGGGCTTCAGTAAATATTCTTGGTTAAGTTGAGCATCTTCATTATTAATTTTGGAGCCATTTCTGCTGCCTAAATCGGAATAATAATAATTCCCATCCCGAAACGCAATTTTACCGTGGGTGCGGCTGGCTAAATTATCTTCTAAAACAATACAACAGCGTTCATCGCGACCCAAAAGGCATTCTTGGTTAAGTTGATCTTCAGGTGCTAATTGAATTGTCTTAGTTTCCTGGGGTTTTCGAGTATCAATAATTATAATTTCAGGCATCTTTGTCCTCGATTAACATAAGATTTTATTTAATTGATAAGCTACTACTTTATTTAATACGCATAAACTAGTATCCATATGCAGATTATGGTTTAGAGCGATTAGAGATTAATCTCAACTAAATTTGATTAATTAAACGGAATTTAAGGAAAACGTCGGAGTGTCCAGTTTTATGGAGATCTAATCAACAATTGCATCAAGTAGGGTAAGCAATTTCCGTAACATCTTGATCGTTTTCTTGTGTCTGAGTTATTAGGGATAAGAGTTGATCTGGAGTCATATTTTGGAAATGAGGTTGTTCCGACATATTCAATAGTTGTTCAATCACTGAAGGCTGATGAGATTGACCCAGAAGAATAGCTGCGGTGTCTTTAACCAAATCACTTTGCAACGGCTGACGAATAATCTGTTGTGCCTGAGCTAATCCTTGTTCTCGATTGAGCTTAGTCAGCGCATAAAGGCTCGCGGCTTCGGTAATGGGGTTTGGTTCCTGTAAGAGTTCTAGTAATGCATGATCAACTGCTTTTGCCGATAGCAACTTGCTATGTAATCTGGTGGCTGGATCACCATCTTTAAACACAGTATCTTGAGTGCTATTTAGACCATCAGGCATTAGTTCTTGCAACAGCTGCGGATTTAAACGTTGTCTCCACTGTGGTTCAGCAGCTATGACTTGAGCGATCGCTTCACTGGCAACAATTCCTGTGCGCTGTGCTAATTGAACTACATCTGGCTCGTTATGCAGCAGCTCTAAGACTGCCAACAGAGGAGTAACAATTAACTGCTGTTTTGCTAACAATAACTTACGCAGGAGTAAAAAGACGGGGGCATCACTATAAGGTCTAAAATTGCTAATTACTTGATAGCGAGAATTTTCGATTTGTAGCAATGCGAGCAGTTTTTCTGCTTTCGGACGTAGTGCGTCAAATAACCCACTGAGTACTTGAATATGTTCTTGTTTATCAATGTTGTACTCATTTTTCAAGCTGGCGATTTGCTTAGTTTTCGCATCTACCGCTTCCTGGACAGGCATCCCACTATCAACTAATTCTTGTAGCAAAGAGGCGATCGCATCTTTATAACTTTCAATCCGTAGTCGATCTTCTTGAGCATACTCTTGGGATGACTTGAGCAAGCTCGGATCGTTAATCCCCAACTCGGTTAACATTGCATAGTGTTCTTCTTCGGTAACTTCCAGCCGTTGATGCACTGACTGTAAAGCTTTAAGACTATTGGTTGCCTCGATGCTACCAGCCGCAAGAGATTCTTCTAACACACCTCGATAAACTTGAATCCGCTCTTGTTTGGTGACTTGTGGTAGAACTTGGGCTAATAAATCTAATTCATCAGCTTTCAGGTCATCAAGCGATCGCCCACCTAGAACCTGAGTAAAGTCGAGTTTAAGCTTTTTGAGCTGCCGTCGTAATTTATCAGCAATGCTTTCTTGCTTATATTGAGCATTAGTACGTCCCCAAGTGCGAACTAACCATAAAGTACTGAGTAAGACAACTAAAGCATTAAAAATTAGTTGCATAATCCCAGGAAAGCGCAAAATTTCAGGACGACCACCATAAACATAAAAGAAATTAACCGCCAGAAAAGTAACTACAGTAAAGACTCGATGGCGAATAATCTTGCGATCAAGATCGGGAGCTTGTCTTTTAAGATAAGCTCCATAAATTTTTTCAATTCTGTTGATTACCAGACAAAACACTCCTGCAATTGTCCCAAGAGTTAAAGGTGCTGCGATTAACTTGGGAATAGGAATTGTCTGCCCACCTAAATAAAAACCAGGATTAAATATTTTCCCTACTTGTCCCGCCTCATGAGTCCAGGCACCAGAAAAATAATAATCAAAATTTCCTGAATATAAAAAATAATAAATAAAATAACCGCAAACTAATCCTAAATAGCCATATTGCACTAGGTTTCTCCCTGGCTTAGTCAACTGTTCCCAATATGCTTTCTCCGAATCAATATCCATACAGGGAGACTTACAGCTAATACAGGTAATTTTCTCGCTATTGGTTTCTGGGTCAAAAGTCCGACACATCGACTGAGTAATCGTTTTTGGCGGTGCTTTTTGCGCTTCACTACCTAAAAGTCCCCGAGGTCCTGTTAGCACCATCTGTACCATGCCAAATGGACAGACATAGTGACACCAACTACGACCACCATAGAATAAATTCATTACAATTGCAGCGGCGATCGTCAAAAGCAAAAATCCACCAAATAAAGGACGAGCAGAATTGACAACCAAAATCCGCAGATTCAGACCTAGAAAAAAGAGGCAGAATTGAAGATATAAATGATTGTCAGTTAACCACTTATTTTGACTTATTTGCTTTTTTGGTTTGCTCCCCAAAGCGCGAGGAATCTGCGATAAAAAGTATAGCGGACAAATTCTGCGCCAAAATTCATGTCCCAAAACAAAAACAATGCTAAATCCAGCAGGAACCACAAATCCCCAAAAAATCCTTGCTCCCGCAGCATAGGGAGTTCCTGGAAGACATTTTCCCTGAACTCGAATACAGGTATTGGGGTCTTGAGCTAAATTAACTAATTCATCTTTTAAAGGGCTGAAATAGGCTGTATTAGGGTCGGTCAAATATTGAGTTATAGGATCAAAAAATAGAGACACAATCAAAATTAGCCAACCGACCACTAACACATACCGAATCTTATGAGCCTGTTGTTCTGCAACTTTGTTGAGCATTAGAAGTTATTCCCCAAAATTATTTCTAATCGTAGGTGCTGGTGATTAAATATTACTATGTACTACTGTGTGAGAATATTCAGTATCCTCTAAGATTCTAAAAATTAATAATTCCGTAAGAAACATTCAACTCGAACCTTAGTACTAAAATTACAGCAAGCTTCATTTTTAATTTTGTGCGGACGTTCTCTAAAACGTTTTGAATCTTGCACAGATAAGCGGAGAGACCCGCGTTATCTTTCCTAAAGGAACCGCTTCGTCCTAAAGGATATATGCGAAGCGGTATCCCCTTGTGGGACACCTTCGGATAAGACCGAAAATAAGGCGCATAGTTAGCCGCATGTAATGCTCACCAAGACAGGCATACCAGGCATACCAGGCATACCTTGACTCTTGACTCTTGACTCTTGACTCTTGACTTTTGACTTTTGACTCTTGACTTCTGACTCTTGACTTTTGACTCTTGACTGACCTAAAACATACGGGAAAACACCAAAATCAAGAGCTATGATCGTAATCGGTTTGATGAGTGGGACTTCCGTTGATGGGATTGATGCTGCTTTAGTAGATATCCAGGGAACAGAAACAGACCTCAGGGTGGAATTATTAGCAGGTGAAACGTTTGCTTATCCTCAGTCGTTACGGCGACAAGTATTAGACGTTTGTGAAGGTAAAGCCTTAACTGCTTCAGAGCTAGCAGCTTTGGATGATGCGATCGCCAATCAATTTGCTGATGCTGCCCAAAAAATTCAAACTCAGCAGCAGACTGCGGAATTAATCGGCTCTCATGGTCAAACGATCTATCATCAACCACCTCAAGCAGATGGAACATTAGGTTATAGTCTGCAAATTGGTAGAGGTGAGTTAATTGCTCATCTAACAGGAATCAAAACCATTGATAATTTCCGTGCGGCAGATATTGCAGCAGGAGGAGAAGGGGCACCTCTAGTCCCGAAAATAGATGCTTGTCTACTATCCCATCCCACCAAAGCTAGAGCAGTGCAAAATCTCGGTGGAATTGGGAATGTGGCTTATTTACCACCCAATAATATCCCCAATTGGCATCAGCAACTCTGTGGCTGGGATACTGGACCAGCAAATTCCTTATTGGATCTTGCTATTAGTCGTCTCACTCAGGGGAAGCAAACTTATGACCATGATGGAAAATGGGCAGCCCAAGGAAAACCAGACCATCAGTTAGTAACTCAATGGTTACAACAAGATTTTTTTCAGCAAGCTCCACCAAAATCTACTGGTAGAGAACTATTTGGGCAAGATTATCTAGAACTCCGTTGGCGAGAAATGGAGCAAGCAGGACTAAGTGATAGCGATCGCCTTGCTACCCTGACTGAATTAACTGTTGCTTCAATTATTCACAGTTACCGTCAGTTTTTGCCTCAAATACCCGATGAAGTTTTGCTGTGTGGTGGGGGCAGTAGGAATTCGTACCTGCGACAACGCCTACAAGCTGAGTTAACATCGGCACAGATCAGTACAACAGATGAGGTGGGTATGAATAGTAATTTTAAAGAGGCGATCGCTTTTGCGGTACTAGCATACTGGAGAGTAAAATCTATTCCTGGGAACTTACCTCAAGCCACGGGCGCAGCTAAGCCCATGCTGTTAGGAGACATCCACCCCGCTCATCTGTAATAGATTTTAGACCCAAACCATAAATCAAGAAAGACAACACCTTGACCAATAAAATTTTTACGTTCGGATTCAAACGGATTTAGATTATGAGGATAAAGTTGTGGCTCATAGTTTCTTAATTGAAGCGGGCTATTGGCATGTCAGCGGTCATTGGCTGAAGCCAAATTTGGCACCGATACCTTTAGAAGGAGGAATTAATACGGTGTGGAAAAGAGCCAACTGGTTTAAGACCACCGCTAGTTTAACCTGTGAGGACGAAGCAGCAACCAAGATAATTTATCAATGCCGAGGTAACTTGGATTATGAAGCAAAACACTATACATATGTTTCTCAACATAGCCTTTTGGGGAATATTGAAGGTGAGGGCAGACTTGGACAGCAATCAATTATTCAGTATTACTGGTTTATGGGGAATGCTACTAAGCAGAAAGGTTTGGATACTTTTTATTGTTTAGATCGCAACACCTATTACTTAACTAGTAGCATCTTAGATGGCCACAGCATCAAGAATACAATTGAAGTAATCCTCAAGCGCTGAAAGATCCTCAATCATTATTCTGTCAGCAATAGCGAGAGCTATTCTGATATGACATTAACCAACATAGATTTTTAACTTAGCTTCCCCGATAGAAGTATGAACACAGATCCCAATCATGGTCGTTTACTGGCAAACCGCTACGAATTATCTGAGTTAGTGGGGGAAGGTGCTATGGGCAGAGTTTATCGAGCCAAAGATACTGTATTAGGTGGCGTCACCGTAGCCGTAAAATTTTTAGCTCAAGCCTTACTAAACGACAATATGCGCGATCGCTTTGAGCGTGAAGCCACAATTTCAGCTCTCTTGGGAGAAAAAAGTATTCATGTGGTTCGAGTCAAAGACTATGGTGTTGATGAAAATAATGCTCCTTTTTATGTGATGGAGTTCCTTTCAGGAGAGAGTATTAACGATCTGATTTGCTATCAGCCTGTACCGCTAAAAAGATTTCTAACCTTAGCTCGTCATGTTTGTCTGGGTCTTGAATCAGCCCATCAAGGAATTTTTTTTAATGGTGAGCAGTGTCACATCATTCATCGAGATATCAAGCCTAGCAACATAATTGTACTCCAAGACCCTACCCTGGGAGAGGTAGCAAAGATTCTAGACTTTGGGATCGCTAAACTGATTCAAGCCAGTGCCAACCAAACTCAATCATTTATGGGAACTCTGGCATATTGTTCTCCCGAACAAATGGAAGGGAAAGAGCTAGATAGCCGTTCTGATATCTATAGTTTAGGTATCATGATGTACGAAATGCTGACGATGGATATGCCTTTATTACCGCAGAATTCATCTTTTGGAGGCTGGTATCAAGCCCATCACAATTTTCAGCCTGAGCCATTTAGCGACAGACTTAACTTACCCCAAGAACTACAGGATCTGGTTTTCCGCTGTTTAGCCAAAGAAAGAGATGAAAGACCTCAAAGCGCCAGAGAGATCCTGGAAGCGTTAGATGCGATCGCCAAAATTGGTCACCCAGTTACCATCAATCCCAGCCTGGCGACTCAACCTCAAGCTAACACTTTCACAGATCAAACTACTAGTAATGAATTAGTAGATGATCGCACTATGAATGCCGAAACTTCGGTTACCGAAATTTGTTTACAGACTCCTTGGCCTCAAGATAAACCATTACGCAAGATTGTGTTTTCGCAATTGGTGGATACGCCTCTGGGAGAAGCGCCAGTACTCTGTGTCATGTTAGATCAAGAGGAAATTTATCAACGGATCTCAAGTACCCGCTACAATCAGTTTCTGTATCTCAGTAATCCTCATCCGATGTTGCTCTGGATTACTCTGCTTTATAATCCCGAATATGGTGCTAAGTGGCTTCCTTGCTACTTAGACCTCAAAATAAATAAGGGACAGCAAATTACCCGTGCGCTCTCACAATCAGGTAAATACCGCATCTTATTTTATGGTTTAGACGAACCGAGACAATGTCAGCATATTGCTCGCTCGATGATTAATAAGCGCAATCGTCAGATGTTGCTCCAATGGGCAAACCTCAGCCAAGTTACTCCCAGTATTGGAGAAGTCAAAATGGCAAAACGAATTCTCAAGCAGGAATTGGAAAAGCTAAAAGACAAGATCTTAAGCAAGGTCAAGGCTTCCAAGTTAACCGATGTTAATGCAGGGGAGTAATTGATTTTATCCCTGGTGATGGTCTTGCTGTAGATTAAGAATTATTGAACAGTAATAGAACCATGTACGAAGAATCAAAAAGTTTTAAAGTAGGCGATCGCATTAAAATAATCGCTTTACCTGCATATATCAAAACCGCTGAACCAATGCCGATGTTACGCTCTCCTGAGATCCTTACTGTCGGAGAAGTAGGAGTCATTATTGATCGTCGTCCTGGTGGTTATTATGGCATTCGCTTTACTCAAGGGGCTTTTTTACTAGAGCAGCAGTTTATGGCTCATATTTAGCTCGAATTAAGCTACAAGCTATGAGCTTAGCTATATTAATTTTCTAAGATAGCAGTAACTCAGAATTAGCTAGTTATCCAGCGAAAACTTTAATTTCTTCTCTACAGGCAGAGTCTAAAGATAATTATAATAATCAGGTGATTATTAAAGAGCTATAAATAAACCATTCCTATGATGGAAGTATCAGAATTAAAACGCACTATTGAAGCGATCGCTTTACGCCTGGGTAAAACTCAGGAATATCTTTGACCCCCCAGCAATCACAGCTAAGATACAAGACTTGGAACAAAGAGCAGCGCAGCCTGACTTTTGGGACAATCAAACCATTGCCCAACAAGTTCTTCAGGAGTTAAACGATTTAAAATCGAGTCTCGAACAATATCAACATTGGCAAAACGCCCTAGATGACACAAAAGCGATCGCTGAATTATTAGAATTAGAATCAGATGAAGCTTTAGCAACAGAAGCCCAAACTAATCTAGAGCAATTGGCTAAAGAACTAGAGCTGTGGGATCTTCAGCAGCTTCTATCAGGAACTTATGATACCAAAGGCGCAATCTTGACCATCAATGCTGGTGCAGGAGGAACAGATGCTCAAGACTGGGCAGAAATGCTGCTACGTATGTACACTCGCTGGAGCGAAAAAGAAGGTTACAAAGTTCGTTTAGCTGAATCATCCCCTGGAGATGAAGCAGGAATCAAATCTGCCACCTTAGAAATTGACGGACGTTATGCTTATGGCTATCTCAAAGGAGAAAAAGGGACTCATCGTTTAGTGCGAATTTCCCCCTACAACGCCAATGGGAAACGTCAAACCAGCTTTGCTGGAGTCGAAGTAATGCCTAATTTGGGAGATGAAGAGCTAAATCTAGAAATTCCCGATAAAGATTTAGAGATTAAAACTTCTCGTTCTGGTGGTGCAGGGGGACAAAATGTCAATAAGGTAGAAACTGCGGTACAAATCGTTCACTTGCCAACTAAAATAGCTGTGCGCTGTACTGAAGAGCGATCGCAACTGCAAAATAAGGAACGAGCATTAGCTTTATTAAAAGCCAAACTGCTAATCATTGCCGAGGAACAACGGGCACAAGAAATTGCTGAGATTCGCGGTGATATGGTTGAGGCAGCCTGGGGGAATCAGATTCGCAATTATGTTTTTCATCCTTATCAGATGGTTAAAGATTTACGAACAGAAATTGAAACTACTGACGTCAGCGATGTCATGGATGGTAATCTCAATCCTTTTGTTGAAGCATATCTTCGTCATGAAAATCAATTGACTTGAACACTTTTCTAGATTCAAAAGCCATATTTGGTTTAGCTAATTTCATTGGTCGGGTTGATTCTTGTTTTGGCTAACAATTGCCTGACGAAAGCCCAAAACTACTAAAATATTTGATAATGTCAAAAATAGCTCGGCACTACCATGTAGCCAATCGACATTAGCTAAAGTTTCACCATAATGTTCCTGAGCATAAATTCCCGCAGGAATTGTTACTGCCACAAAAATTAATAGTACATAAAAACCAATCAAAGCTAGACGAGGTGTTTTCCCCGAACGAGTCATAAACCATAAAAAACCCAGGTAGGGAAACAAAGAAATAGCAAACAAACTTTCCTTATTCATGTTGTAACTGTTGAAAATTTAATGGAATGAATAGCAGAATTTAAGCTGGTTTATTTCTGACCTAGAGCGATACTTTCGGTCAACCTGCATCTATAACCGTGGTGTAGACTCCTGAGAACTACGCCAAATTCCCCAAGCTGCAATACAAACAGTGAAATTTCCCACCACCGTCATTGAAGCTTGAAGGATAACTAACCACTCTAGGGAATGAACATTATCAAAAAAGTGCCAGGTACAGGCGCACATCGCACTTACCAAAGCAGGAAGCATTGCGAAGGACAAATTGTACCAAGAGCGATCGCCTGTAATTTCGCCATAACGCCAAATATAATAGATGGCAGCAGCCCATTCAAGAACACTTGAAATATGAATGATCCAGGTTGGAATTGATAATGCATGCATTACTGATGACTCAATTACTAGTTACTGGCGCCCTGCTAATGATTCACACAATATTTAATAGTGCTGTAATCAGGCAAGACTTTTGAGAAGCTTAAGATAGTTTCGTTTCTAGCCATTCTATAACCTGTTTACCCAAGCATACACCGTTAAGCCGATCTATTTCTCTAATTCCTGTTGGGCTAGTGACGTTAACTTCCGTGAGATAACCACCAATAACATCAATCCCCACAAAATAGAGATTGTCCTGGCGTAATTGGGGAGCAACTACTTCACATATTTCTAATTCTCTCTCAGTAATGTCTACCTTAGCTGCTTTTCCGCCGACTGCCATGTTTCCTCGAAATTCATTACCACTAGGAATACGGTTAACTGCCCCAATGGGTACTCCATCCAGCAGAATAATCCTTTTATCTCCTGCTTTGGCAGCGGGTAAATATTCTTGAACCATGACAGGTTCTTGTCCTTGCTTAGTACTAATTTCTACTAGGGAATTAAAATTGCGATCGCCCGCCTCTAAGAACAAAATTCCTTCTCCTCCCTTGCCACCAAGAGGTTTCAAAACAGCTGATTGCTTCTCATTAACAAATTTGGCAATAACTGCATTGTCTTGACTAACTATAGTTTCAGGAATTACGGATGTAAATTGCAGTGCGTACACTTTTTCATTAGCATCCCTCAACCCTTTGGGAGAATTAATTACTAAAGTTTGATCTGGATCAATTAAATCCAAAATATAGGTCGTATAAAGATAAGGAACATCAACGGGAGGATCGCTACGCATGAATATTGCGTCCATCTCCTCTAAACAAGTTAGAATTTTGCCTCCTACCTGATACCAATCTACTTCTGATTGCCAATGTTGCTTAACCAACTTCACTGGTTCAAGATTCACGGTCTGAAGATAGCCCCAGGCTTTGCCCTGAATGATACTAAGTTGATTAGCTTCAGTAATCCAAACCTGATGCCCTAGCATTTGTGCTGCTTCCATCATGGCGACACTACTATCATGTCCAGGATCGAGATTGTCAATTGGATCGATAACAAATGCGAGTTTCACGCTTTTTTCCTACTGTAAATGCTTTGTACTTTCAACTTATCAAAGCAAAGCTTGATGATACTTGTCTAGAGATGCTGGTCTACAATAGAGCATCTAGTTCTCCCATACTTTCTAGAGCGTAAATATCATCACAGCCCCCAATATGGCGATCGTCAATGAAAATCTGTGGCAGACTGGATTTCCCCTGGGCTCTTTCAGTCATTTCGTCTCTAGCATCTTCATCTCCATCAATACAATATTCTGTATAGTCGACTCCTTTGTGATCCAGTAAACCCTTTGCACGAATACAGAATGGACAACGACTCCAGGTGTAGATTTCTACTTTTGCTGCCATAGTTCAGGTGAAGATTAAGCTATATTACGTTGTTACCATTTTAAACTGATTTGCCATTCTATTGCGATCGGCTTAGTTGCTTGACTAATGTCTCTGCACAAAAGCCAGAAACGTACATGAGCTTAGTTTCGTTTTTACTATGTTTGAGAGTTGAAAGCCTTAGCAAAAATAGCATAGCGTGAGTCCGCATACAAAGACATTCAGTTTCTCTATTCTGAGAATATATCTTATCTTGATGTTATCTCGCATTCTTGTGGCTTGCGCCCGTAAATGATTGCATGAGAGTAGCTTTACATGTTGTTATTAGTTACTTGATACAAAACACAATTAAATATGTTCAGACATCAGACATTTTGGCATGGGAGCATCTCACTTATGTAATAAGTAAAAATGCTTAGAGTAAGATAAAGACAAATAAGCTCTTGGCGAATGAATATGACACCAGAAGAAAAAGCACTTGTAGATCAAAAGTTGAAGGCAGTAGCAGAAATACTTTACAG
>JBCDEP010000081.1:0-26484 GCA_039179675.1 Cyanobacteria bacterium P01_G01_bin.67 | reverse complement strand
GAAATCTAATATTTTATATTTATATAAATAGACTTCCCAAAAGTATGTCTGATAAAACAATATTGAATCACTGTAAGATAATTGTTTTTGAGCAATTTGTAAAGACTAAACTCAAATTATTGGTTATTTATTTATAAAATATTTTACTCGTATCATGATTGAAATAAAACAAGTTACAAGACAGTTTAAAGTAACTTATAAGATTCAACCTCCAAAACCGCACCAATCATTGCCATTGTCATTACATCTTTACTAATTTGTCCTGTGACTTATACCTTGATACCTTCTTGCTGCAATTCTGATGCAGGGTCTTTTAGCTCATAAGTTGTACCGTCTGCTGTCACTAAAGCCCAAGTGCCAAAGCCAAAACCTTTTTTTTCAACTGTTCCTATTACCGTCATTTGCCAATTACCTAATCAATAAAAAACTGAGTTCTAAATTATCTTAACAATTTAGAACTCAGCTGCTATTTTAATTTTGTTAATCAAACAGATTAAGAGTTGTCTGATTTGAGAAATCAAAGAACAAACAATTTAATTTATTACTCAGCAGAGATGAGTAATCGTTTAGACTCATTTAAATTTAAGTCACTTGGCTGTTTTTTTGACTTGCTAAGTATGCCAAACCCAGACAAAGAATGGCATTGATAATTAAGTAAGTACGAGCGATTGCACCACTGCCTAAGAGCCATAAACTAGGATCTGTCGCCGCACTAACTGCCAAACAAGCTGCCACGCCAATACTCGAACCTATAGCGAACCATCTGAAGCTAGAATGTCCTAGTAACAGAGCAGTCAGTATAAAAGGTATTAAAGCACTGGCAAATAAGGGATTAAGACTGGCGTTGCCAAAAACAACATTACCCAATTCTGGTAGAGAGCTACCAAATAAACGCATGGGCCATTGCGGTAAATCAAACCAATATAGTCCTTGAAGGAAAAATAACCCTGAGCTACCAAAAATTAGTCCGCTATTGAGACCAAGAGTAAAAGGCAGGTAATTCCGTAAAAACCAAGCCAGTAAATAAGAACCAATTACCATTCCTAGTTTGGGCAACAAAGCAACTGCACCACCGTCAATCCAAAAACCGAGGTTGAGATAGCCACTCTTACGTAACCAACGGAAAAAATCATTGAAGGTGATTTTACCTTTAAGAGCTAATTGCACTGCGGCATTCGCATCTAAATGTCCCGAACCGAAATGATTTAGATGATCCTCCTGAACCTTGCGGGAAGATTGTTTGAGGATGTCTCGCACTTCCTCGGGAGTGTCAACTCCAGTTGCACTAATTAATGCTGCCACCCCAGCTACATGAGGTGCTGCCATGCTAGTTCCTTGAAAACCGACAAATACTGATTTACCTGTCCCTGGATTAATCGTATTTTGAATAATTTTGCCTGTTTCACTGCCACCAGGAGCGGAAATATCAACACCTGCACCAAAGTTAGAGTAAGTAGCTTTATCTCCAGCAGCGTCAGTAGCCGAAACACTTATCACATCAGGGTAGCGAGCAGGATAAGATGAAGCATTGCGTCCCTCATTACCAGCAGCAGCAACGATTACAATGCCTTTGCTATGGGCGTATTTAATCGCTTCTTCCATCATATTACTGGCACCGCCACCGCCTAAACTCATGTTGATCACATCGGCATCATTATCCGCCGCAAATTTAATTGCTTCGGCAATATCGGCAATAGTTCCGCCACCACTACCTGAAAGAACCTTGAGGGGCATAATACTGGCTTCATAAGCGATACCCGCTACACCGTAACCATTATTCGTAGACTGAGCAATAGTCCCTGCTACGTGGGTTCCATGTCCATTGTCATCACTGGCATCATCTTTGTTATTAACGAAGTCATACCCTTTGACAAACTTGGTGGATTTGAGATCGGGAACTTTGCTGACTCCTGTATCAATAACTGCTACGGTTACTCCCGCTCCCTTAGTTTCATCCCAAGCTTGTTCAATATTGATGTTGCGGAAGTTCCACTGCTTACTGTATTCAGGATCGTCGGGAATAGCTAGGGTTTTATAGATGTAATTAGCTTCAATATATTCCGTATCTTTGCTTAAGGATGATCGCCTTAGCTCTTTGAGGACTTTTTTATCTCCTTCAACAATGTAAATACGATCGTTAATCGAGAAAATACTATTAAGATCGACTTGTTGGTCATATTTTGCTGATAGTTGTTGAATTTCGTCGCTAATACGCGCGATTGGAACTTCTTCTTTAAAATCTAAAATAATAGAGTTGAATTCTCCTTGATGTGCCAGTCCTTTGAAATTGAATAGAGCAAATCCAATTCCCAGAATAAACAGGCACAGCAGCACTAATTTTCTCATGGCTACTTTCTAAGATCAATATTAATTACTTATCTTCTAAGATAGCGTAAGTCTTCTACTGCAATAGTTAGCGATCGCTGATCTTGTTCTTAAATTCAAATTCTTGATGGTTTAGATTGTAATTATATACCCCTTGTC
This sequence comes from Cyanobacteria bacterium P01_G01_bin.67, assembly GCA_039179675.1. Lineage (GTDB taxonomy): Bacteria > Cyanobacteriota > Cyanobacteriia > Cyanobacteriales > Xenococcaceae > Waterburya. The sequence goes on along the minus strand of JBCDEP010000081.1, from coordinate 24,000 downwards.
AATGCAGAAAGCGCGTAAGGCAGGCTGTGGTCACATGGGGCGAAAGCCTTTGTCCTGCAAGGTTAAATCACGCAAGTAAGAACGCCAGCTTAAAGTTCCTTATGCTAAATATTAGATAAAGCTGATACACCATAGTTATTGATGAGAGAAACACTATCACCACCTATAGAATCGTTGACTGTTGACTGATTACTCCCCAACTCCAGCAAAATCAACCAACAAAGATAACTTTTGCCGTAAGGTTTCCAGTCCCAGGCGATCGCCAGCCGAGATAAATAAAGCCAGAGGAAATTCGTCTTTCGCTTTCTGCAAAGTATCGCTGCCTACTTTGTCTAGTTTGTTAAACACCAGCAAAATTGGACCTGGGGCGATCGGCATTTCGCCTAAAATCTCCATTACCGAACGAATTTGGCTCTCCCAGGTGGGGTGAGATAAATCTACCACATGAATTAAAGCGTCGGCTTCGGTCACTTCTTCTAAAGTAGCGCGAAAAGCATCTACCAGGGGTGGTGGGAGCTGTTGTATAAAGCCGACAGTATCCGTTAATAAGATATTTTTCGGCGCCCCTGTATCTGCTTCGGGAATGGATAGACGACGGGTAGTGGGATCTAGGGTAGCAAATAGCTGATTAGCAACGTAGACTTCAGAATTAGTCAAGGCATTAATCAAAGTAGATTTACCCGCATTGGTGTAGCCAACAATTGCTACGCTGGGAACATCTTGTTTTTGCCGTTGTTTACGCATGCGGGAGCGTTGAGCTTGTAATTCCGTCACTTCTCGCTGTAAACGACCAATCCGCTTTTGAATGCTTCTTCTTTCGGTTTCTAACTTGGTTTCCCCAGGTCCTCTAGTCCCAATACCACCACCAAGACGAGACATTGCCTGTCCTCGACCTACCAGTCGGGGTAACATATATTCCAGTTGAGCTAGCTCGACCTGGAGTTTCCCTGCACGGGATTGAGCCCGTTGAGCAAAAATATCCAGAATAATTTCCGTACGATCTACCACCCGCACCCCAAACTGCTCTTCCAAGTTACGGATTTGAGCGGGGGATAGAGAGCGATCAAATGCTACTAAACTAGCCCCTAATGTCTGGACACGTAAAGCAATTTCCTGTACTTTCCCTTCCCCAACTAAAGTTCTGGGATGAGGGCGAGATCGCTTTTGCCGAATTGTCTGTAGTACTTCCCCGCCAGCGGTGTCAACCAGTCCCATTAACTCATTTAAACGATCTTCAAATTCTTGTATAGGGGTTTTATCATCCTGAAGCCCCACTAACACTACGCGATCGTGACTAACATCTACCTGTTGTGCCACGTACTCTCGCTCAAACTCTGCCTCTAAACCTTCTACCAGATCCAAAAAGTCCTGGCTCGTAAGGGCTTCTAATGACATTGGTGCCGATACCGTCCAATACTTTTGCTCGGTGGCGATCGCTTCTGATTGAGGTAATAAATGAGCTAGATAAGTCTCTTGAACATAGCCTGTAGCACCACCACCACGCTTAAATTTACCTGTCCCCGTCAGAGTAACAAGAGCTAGAGTATCTAATCTTTGACGCACCATCGCCGTGAGGCTAGACTCTTTGGGGGGTTCAGGTTTTAGCTTAGTGGCAATACAGCGAATTCCAGAAAGGCGCTTGGCACCGTATCGAGGTAATTCTAATGCAGGAATCTGAGTTTGCTGGGCAGTCCCCACTCCGACGCGAATCACCTGCCCCCGACGATTAAAGTAAGCGCAAACAGGCTGATTAATTTCTGTGCTGATCGCTGCTAACCTTTGGGCAAACTCCTGGGTAACAATAATATCTCCAGGTAGTTTCTGATGATAAAGTTTTTTGAGTTGCTTGACTTGACTCGATTTCAATCCTTTATATTTACCGTATATAGTATCGATAGGCGTACCTCAAAATTAATCTAAAGTTGGTAGATGATGTAAATGATAATGTGATTTTAACGATTTTACGTTCCCGACGACTCCACTAGGCAGAAGTGAGTCATAACTTGTAACTTATTTAATTTTCTTTGCTTTAATTATGGTCAAAATAGTTAGTCGTCAATCCTTGGGTAAACAGCCAGTGTATGACATTGGAGTTGCTCAAGACCACAATTTTCTATTGGCTAACGGGACTGTAGCATCAAACTGCTTTAATAAGTCTCACTCTACTGCTTATGCCTACGTTACCTACCAAACAGCCTATCTTAAAGCAAATTATCCTGTAGAGTATATGTCGGCACTGCTAACTGCTAGTAGTGGGATTCAGGACAAGGTAGATCGCTATCGTGAAAATGCCCAAAAAATGGGCATCGTGATTTTACCCCCTGATATTAATCGTTCGGTGGAGGACTTTTTGCCACTAGATGACAATCATATTCTCTTCGGCTTGTCGGCGGTCAAAAATTTGGGACAAGGGGCAATTGAAAATATTCTCAGTGCGAGAAATACTGATGGTGAGTTTAAATCTCTAGCAGATTTTTGTGAACGAGTTGAATTACGCACAGTCAACCGCAGAGCATTAGAAACGTTGATTTATTGCGGTGCTTTCGATCTGGTACAATCCAACCGCAGACAGTTAATTAACGATATTGATGTCATCATCTCTTGGGCGCAGCAACGCAGTAAAGAAAAAGCCAGCGGTCAACTAAACTTATTTGACATGATGAATGGCATGGCAGGAAACGAAACAGCTCAAGATGTATTTGAACAGGCGCCAAGTACTGCTGCCGTAGAAGATTACCCCCTTCAAGAAAAACTGCGCTTGGAAAAAGAATATATTGGTTTTTATATTAGCGATCATCCTCTAAAGGCAGTTAATCAAGCAGCGCAAATTTTATCTCCCATCAGCCTCAGTGTTTTATCTGAGCAAAAAGCCCGACAGAAGATCAGTGCGGTAGTGATGCTCAATTCAGTGCGGAAAATTATCACTAAAAAGGGTGACCCAATGGCTTTTGTCCAGATGGAGGATATTACTGGAGAAGCGGAAGGCACGATCTTTCCCAGTACCTATCAAGAGCTGGAACCATTATTAGAAGAGGGCAAGCAACTAATTGTCTGGGGTAAAGCGCAACAGCGTAATGAAAAATATCAGCTGATTATTGATGATGCGGCAGCAGTGGAACAGGTGAAAATGCTGATGCTGGAAATTACGCCTCAACAGGCTTTAGATCCTTCACAGAGCAATTATCTCAAAAGCATTTTGCTACAACAGTCTCAAGAGCAAAATAAATTTAAAATTCCTGTAATTGCCTCCATCGGGCAAGGTGCCCAGAGACAATTTATTCGCTTTGGGCAGCAATTTTGGGTTCAAAATGAAAATCAGGCGATCGCCTCTTTAAAAAACGCAGGATTTACAGTCCGTTGTGAATCTTTGTTGCCAGGCTAATTTTAATTAAGCAAACAATAGTTCCATATTTTTACTGATGACAATTGACGTAAAAAATGGTCTAAATTAGCTGAAGAGAAATATCATTGCTAATCATTTTTTTTCGATTAGAATGTAAATATGAAAATTATAAATGAAGCAAATTCATGGCTAAAAATTTAGTTTTATAGATTTAAATTTATTTAATTGGGCTTTCTATTTCTCAGATTAACAAGTATTTCGATTGCTTTATGTGCCTTAGTTCAAGATCAATATCGGGTATAAAATTTATAATTTAATCAAATGGCTGATAAGAAATCTAAACTAACTCTAGTAAAGCTCAATAAAGCTGACCTGGCTAAGGGAAGACATGTCTTGATTGTCGAGTCTTCTGAGTCCAGAAGGGCAGTTTCACTTAATGTCAATGTTTTTTCGATTGGTCGTCATCCCAACAATGATCTAGTAGTTAGTGATGTTTTAGCTTCCCGTCATCATGCTACTGTTGCTTGGATGAGATATTCTGAAGGCACCAGTAGAACTGATTATTCTTACTGGATTATTGATGGTAAAGGTAAGCGCAAAAGAAGCCGCAATGGCATATATGTTAATGGCAACAAAAAATCTCTACACCGCTTAGTTTCAGGAGATATTATCAAAATTGGTAATGATATTAAAATCTCCTATAGTTATATTGCTTATAGTACTGATAATAGTCAGTTCTTAAATTACTGTGGTGGCGAAAGAGCGGAATATAAACCGATCTTTACTGATAAAAAATCCTACAAAGATACAGTCGTAATTGAAAATATAAACGCCAATCACGATATTCCTGAAGATAGTAGTATTATCGAAAATACTATAGTTAATGAACAGCTAGGAGACGACAGCATGATTATTGAAGAAACAATTATTAAAGAATAATATTGTATATTTGTTACGCAATATCATAGCTAATAAATTTCTTGAAGGAATTATCTCCTGATTTAAGGAATTAAAGGAAGTTTCACTTGACAAGACCCATCCTATAAATCCCATACTGGCAGGAGGTTTTGAAAATAACCTCTTTTTGAGCAATCAGCAAAAGACTTACGGCAAGAGAAATTCACTTCAACAACCTTATTCAACAAAATAGATACAATAAGTCAGTAGAGTCTACAGCTTGGTAAATTAGAAAATATCTTTAGTTTGATGATTATAGATTAAGACTCATGAACCTGACACCAATCTGGGGTTCGCTAACTGTATTTATTATCTGTCCTTTATTGGGCGGATTACCGCTGATTGACTGGATTACCTACGCAATTACTGGTCGTCAACTAAGAAAGCTAGGCACTGGTAATATTTCAGTTTCGGCAGCTTTCTATCATGGCGGTAGATTGACAGGAATTTGCGCTGTACTCTCAGAAGCAGCTAAAGGAATTGTTGCAGTCTTGATCGCTAGAGCTTTCTTCCCTGCGGATTCTGTGTGGGAAATTATTGCCATCATTGCTTTGGTTATTGGGCGTTATTGGATTGGTCGCAGCGCAGGCACCACCAATGCCGTTTGGGGAATCTTTGCTCATGATGCGATCTCGGCTGGATTAATCTGGTTAATTAGTCTCATTAGCTTCACCATTATTCGCGATCGCCAATTGGGGAAATATGGCTCGTTAGTACTATTAGTGGCGATCATCGCTTTGCGTCATCCTTATCAATTTGAATATGCCGCTGCTGCTCTCGCTTTAGCCAGTCTACTGGCTTGGATTTATCAAAATATACCTGATGACTTAGATATGTCAGAGAATACAGGGCAGACTAACTCTAACCGCATGTTTCGCTTTTTTCAGGGAGATAAAAATATTATTACCTTAGATAGCAAATTAAATTCTGAAGAAGTAGGTCAAAAAGCAGCCAATTTAGCTCTTGTCAGAAACCAGGGCTATGCTGTTGCCAAGGGTTGGGTATTACGCCCAGGAGACGATCTCCAAGCGCTAGTAGAGATTTTAGAACCTTCTCCTCAAAATCCTCTCATTGTCCGTTCTTCGGCGATCGGTGAAGACTCCCAGGAAGCCTCTGCTGCGGGGCAATACATCAGCATTCTTAACGTTACTGACCAAGAAAAATTACACTCTGCAATCATTGATTGTCAAGCTTCCTATCTCCAAAGCAATGCAGTTGAGTACCGTCGTCAACATCATCAGTCTGAAGCTTCAATGGCAATTTTGATTCAAGAGCAAATTGAAGGCATTTACAGTGGAGTAGCTTTTAGCCGAGATCCCGTCGATCAGCTTGATAATACCGTAGCGATTGAAGCCTTACCTGGGAAAGCTACCAAAATTGTCTCAGGAAAGTATACGCCTCAGAGTTATCGGGTTGCAATTCCTGAAGCTGCTGTGAATGATTCCGCAGCAGATGTGAAGACAATTGCTGTCATCCCTGAAAACATTTCTGACCCTATCTTAGAAATCCCCCAAGAAATTATTGAGTCAGTAGCGCTGCTGGCTAGGGAAATGGAGGATTTATTTGAAGGTATACCCCAAGATATTGAATGGACTTATGATGGCGAGCAGCTATGGCTATTACAGGTACGTCCCATTACTACTCTTCAGCCGATTTGGACTAGGCGCATTGCCGCCGAAGTGATTCCAGGTAAGATTCGTCCGCTGACGTGGTCTATTAATCAGCCTCTAACCTGCGGTGTTTGGGGGAAAATATTCATGATTGTTCTGGGCGATCGCGCTAAGGATTTAAATTTTGAACAAACGGCAACCTTGCACTTTGCTAGTGCCTACTTCAACGCTACGTTACTGGGCAAGATTTTCCGCAGGATGGGTTTACCCCCAGAAAGTCTAGAATTTTTGACTAGAGGAGCGGATTTTACTAAGCCGCCTCTTACTTCTACGGTGAGAAACCTACCAGGGCTATGGCGACTCTTGAAGCGAGAATGGAATTTAGTCCAACATTTTGAGCGCGATCGCCAGAAGCATTTTCTGCCAATTCTGTCTGCCATTAAGGAACAGGACATAGCCGAATTATCAGCAACAGAAATCATTGATCGTATTAACACGATCTTGGGGCTACTGGATAAAGCTACTTACTATAATATTTTGGCTCCCCTCAGCTTTGCCATTCGCCAAGGAGTCTTTAAGGTATCGGAAACGGAACTAGATCATAGCCAGATACCTGAAATTATTGCGGTAGGTTCTCTTGCCAATGTTGCCTCAGAAACACGCAAACTGTTAGCAACCGAACAAATTACCCTCGACTCCTCTGCATCATTATTTGCCCATATTGCCGAGAATCCTGAAGGAACTTGCGTTATGGAGCGATTTAATCTCTGGCTGGAGCAATATGGATATTTGAGTGAAGTCGCAACCGATATTGCCATACCCCGCTGGCGAGATCAGCCAAGCATTCCTCGACAAATGTTTACGCGGTTTTACTTTGATGCCCATAGCGCGAACATTGCTCAATCTTCTTCCTCGGTTGCTCAGCAATCATGGAGAGCTAAACTTGTCCAAAAACGCCTGAATCTTAAAGGTCGAGTCGGCGAAATTTATAACCAACTGCTGGCACATCTCCGCTGGGCATTTATAGAATTGTCGCAACGATGGATTGAGCGTAGCTTAATTTCAGATGAAGAAGATATATTTCTACTTACTTTTGAAGAGATTACCATCATAGTTGAGAATAGCCCTCAAAGCTCAAATTTGAACCTAGGGGAATTAATTCATACTAGGAAGCAACAGTGGCAAGACGCGGCACAATTAACTCCAGTGCCTAAGTTGATCTATGGTAAACCTCAGCCTTTTACACGCCAATCTCATCCAAACAGTGAGCAAGATCATTTTCAAGGAATTGGCACTAGTTCTGGTCAAATAGAGGGCAAAATCAAGGTGATTTCTAGTTTGTCCCAAACTGAGTCAATTGATCGTCAAACTATCATTGTAGTTCCTTACACTGATGCTGGCTGGGCACCACTTCTAGCCCGAGCAGGAGGCTTAATATCTGAGGTTGGAGGTCGTTTGTCTCATGGGGCAATCGTTGCTAGAGAATATCGTATTCCTGCGGTGATGGATATTGAGAATGCCACTAAGATTTTTCGTGATGGTCAAAGAGTTAGGTTAAATGGGCAGACTGGAATAGTGGAAATATTGGAATAGATATTTTGATCTTGGTTCAATTAGGAGGCACTTCATCAATTATGGAAACTTGACAATGACTAGCCATATTTTTGCACTATATTAAAGATTAACCATTACCTTGTTATATGCTTGCTCTGATCGTCGTTGTCATTGTAGTTTTGCTTGGTTCGGCTTTTTGTTCGGGGACAGAAACAGCACTGTTGTCTATCTCCCCTATCAAGGTAAGACAGCTAGCTCAATCAAAAAAACCCGCAGCCTTGGCTTTAGCTAATATTCGTCTCCATATCAATCGACCGATTGCGACGATTGTCATCCTTAACAACATTTTTAATATTGTCGGTAGCATTATGATTGGTAGTCTGACTACCAAAGTATTAGGAGATGCTTGGTTAGGGGTTTTTTCAGGTATCCTGACTTTTTTAATCATTATTTTTGGTGAAATTGTTCCCAAAACTCTCTGTCAACGCTATGCAGAACCAGTGTGCTTATTGGTCGCGATTCCAATCAAGTTTTTGACCGTAATTTTCACGCCCTTAGTCTGGTTGGTAGAATATGTTACTACCCCTTTGATACAAGACAGCAAGCTTCCCACCACCGATGAGGCTGAAATCAAGTTCCTGACTAATATTGGTTTTCAAGAAGGAATGATTGAAGATGACGAAGCTGAAATGATTCAAAGAGTATTTCAGTTAAACGATCTCAATGCTTCAGATTTAATGAGTCCTAGAATTATCGTTACCTATCTTAAGGGTGAACATACTCTAAATGAATGTAAACAGGAAATTATTAAATCTCAGCATACTCGTATTTTGGTGATTAATGAAACTATTGATGATGTTACTGGCTTGGTGCTGAAAGATGAATTATTGACGGCGATGATTGAAGGTAATGGCGATCGCCACATTGATTATCTCAAGCGTCCTGTCCACTTTGTCCCAGAAACTAATCGTGCTGATAAACTGCTAAAGGTGTTTCAGGAAAACCGAGAACATTTAGCGGTAGTGTTGGATGAATACGGTGGTATGGCAGGTGTAGTTACTCTGGAAGATGTTTTGGAAGTGCTTACGGGGGAAATTGTTGATGAGACGGATCGCAACGTAGATCTTCAAGAAATTGCTCGCAAGAAACGGTTACGCTTGCTTAAGTCTAGAGGTATCAATAACTAAAATCTCTGTTGAAGCGTTCAGAGGAATTTCTTAAGATTGATTGACTCTAAAAACTGTCTCAAAATTAATAATACTGCTGCTGCCGACAGGCAATGCTAACGAGCGATCGCTGCTACTAACAAGCGATCGCCATCAGAATTGATCTTTCTAGCCTTGAACTAGCGCATGGTCACGAACTCTTCGGCAGAACTAGGATGAATCCCCACGGTGGCATCAAAATCTGCCTTAGTTGCCCCCATCTTAACGGCGATCGCTACTCCCTGAATAATTTCTGCCGCGCTATCTCCAACCATATGTGCGCCAATCACCTGATCGGTATCAGTGTTCACAATTAATTTCATCAGGGTTTTTTCCTGCTTATCAGGTAGGGTATAGTACATCGGACGGAACTTACTCCGATAAACTTTGATTGCTTGACCATATTTTTCTCTGGCTTCAGCTTCCGTTAAACCCACTGTTGCTGCCTCGGGATTGCTAAAGACCGCAGTGGGAATGTTTTCATAGCTCATCTGACGAGACTTACCTCCAAAATGGGTATCGGCAAAAGCTCGACCTTCATTGATAGCTACGGGAGTGAGATTAACGCGATCAGTACAGTCTCCTACTGCATAGATGTTATCTTCAGCAGTCTTATTATATTGATCTACTGCCACTGCACCATTGACTACTTCAACTTTAGTATTTTCTAAGCCTAGGTTTTCTAAGTCAGGCTGTCTACCAGTGGCGGCTAAGCTTGCAGCATCAGCGACAATAACTTCTTTCTTATCATTATCAAAGGGAATCGTAATTTCTAACCCAGAATCTCCTTTGGTAATCGAAAGTTTAGGCTTATTATTTAGAATACGAATACCGTGTCTTTCCATGCCATCTTGAATTTCGCTGCGGATATCTTCGTCAAAACCGCGCAAAATTTTATCCCCGCGAATGACCATAGTAACTTCGCTTCCTAAGCCATTGAGGATACTGGCAAACTCAACGCCAATATAGCCTCCCCCGATAATAACAATTCTTTTTGGCTGTTGTTTGACTTGGAAAATCTCCCGAGAAGTAATCGCATGTTCAATTCCAGGAATATCATCAGGTTTAACAGGCTTCCCGCCGACAGCAATCAAAATTTTATTGGCGGTCACCTTCTGCTCACCAATTTCAACGGTATGAGGATCGAGTAATTTCCCGTAACCACGGTATACTTTCACATGAGAATTATCTAGCATACGTCGATAGATGCCATTGAGACGATCCACTTCGTTGTTGACCGCCGTAATCATTTTCAACCAATTAAAGCTACTGGTTCCTACAGACCAACCATAACCTGCTGACTCTTCAAAGCCAGCTGGAAAATGAGAAGCATAAACCATTAACTTCTTCGGTACACAACCTCGGTTAACGCAAGTTCCCCCAAGGCGATCGCTTTCGACTATCCCCACTTTTGCCCCGTACTGTGCCGCGCGTCTAGCTGTAGCGATTCCTCCAGAACCAGCGCCGATGACAAATAGATCGAAATCATAATTCATTTCTCATATCCTCTCTTTATAAGTAACTCAGCAATTAATATATTTTGTTAACCCTAGGAGAGGAATGAAAGAGGTAGAGGGAAGAACCAGGGTTAACCAGGTCCAGGTCATGGCTAATTATGTTGTCTGTTCTACTACTAACGATTATGGTTAGCTACCTCTACTACTCAATTTTCTCTTCCCTGGTGCTTTTAATAGTTATCTCAATTCAGCCTAATTTGCTCGTTAGACTAAATGAGCTTCCAGGAACCAAAGACGCTTATCTACAGTGCGCGAAATTTCAGTGTAAAGATCCGATGTATCAGCGTCACCCAGCTCATCAGTTTGCTCGATTGCTGTCCGTACTTGTTTAGCATAGACTCCAAAGCGATCAGCTAATGCTCGTACATGTTCTGCTCCAGTAACGGCGTCTAAGGGATATTCTTCGAGGATAGATTCACTCGCCGCAATCCGAGCTGTGCCCAATGCTGTTCCTCCCAGAGCGGTAACTCTTTCAGCTACCATGTCAACATATTCTTCTAGTTCTGTAGCCATTTCATCAAACAGTTCGTGAAGCTGGTAAAAGTCCATCCCTTTAACATTCCAGTGCGCTTGCTTTGTTTGAGTTTTAAGGTCGAGAGTTGCAGCTAGGGTTTGATTTAAAATTTCGATTTCTTGGACTCGAAGATCCTCTGCTAAATCGATTCGAGTTGCATATAATTTTTGCTTAGAAACAGTAGAAACCATAATTTAATTCTCCTGAGTGTTTATTTAGTTTAAGAAATTCAGCCTGCAATCTTCAAGTAGATCATTACTTTAACCAAAGGCAATATCTAAAAACATCATGGCGACAAAGCCAGTCATAATACCTAATGTTCCTTCCTGAGCAATACTTTCACGATCAATCTCAGGAATAATTTCATCCACAATCACAAATAACATGGAACCTGCGGCGATCGCCATTCCCCAAGGAAGGAAAGACTGCCCAAAATTGACAATTCCCGCCCCCACCGCTCCACCGATTGGTTCGACTAAGCCTGTCAGCAATGAAATTCCTAAGGCATACTTAATCGAATATCCTAGTTCTCTCAAGGCTAAAGCTACTACTAAACCTTCTGGCATGTTCTGTAAGCCTATCCCAATGGCTAGAGGCAAACCGTGGCTAATGCTACCGTCCCCAAAACCTACTCCCACGGCTAAACCCTCAGGGAAGTTGTGAATTGTAATCGCAATAATAAATAACCAGAGACGCTCAAAATTTTCAGTAACTCGACCTTCTTTGCCCTGCTGAAAATGTTCGTGGGGAAAATAATTATGCATCAACCACAACAAACTTGCCCCCACTATCATCCCCAGACTCACGATTAAGGCTGATTCTGCCTGAGAATAGCCTAATTCTCCTGCCGCTTCTTTACCTGGAATAATCAGAGAGAATGCTGTGGCTGCCAACATTACCCCTCCTCCTAAACCAAGTAGAATTCCCTGTCGTTGGCGACTAAGTTGAGCGGTAAATAGGATGGGAAGGGCTCCCACTGCGGTAGCTAATCCCGCGCCTAGACTAGCAACAGTACCGAGATAGATTGTGCCCATAAGTTATTTAGTAGTAGGAGTTTTGTGGTAAGGATGGCAACTTTTTCTCGATGACTATTGCACTCCTTTGAGATAAGCTAGCATGGTATCTGCATCAGAGACTTCAAAAGGATCAGAGGGACAGTTGTCACCAAAGTCTGGCTCGATAAAGGCTTTCTCAATCTTCATGTCGCCATTGATTAAGATTGAATAACGCCAGGAACGCATCCCAAAACCAAGGTTATCTTTGCTGACCAGCATTCCCATTTTACGGGTGAACTCTCCGTTGCCGTCAGGAAGCAACATCACGTTTTTAACTCCCTGCTGTTTACCCCACTGAAACATCACAAAGGCATCGTTGACTGACAAACAAATAATTTGATCGACACCTAAAGATTTAAATTCTTCGTAATATTTTTCATATCCAGGTAAATGAGTGGATGAACAGGTTGGAGTAAAGGCTCCAGGAAGAGAAAACAAGATGCTTCTTTTGCCTTTGAAGATTTCTGCGGTTGTTTTGTCTTGCCAACGATAAGGATTAGGTCCTTCTACGGATTCATCGCGAACTCTGGTCTTAAAAACTACGCTGGGTAATGTATCTCTCATCGTTATATGTTGTTTGTGCCTAACTGCTAAGTAATTACTATTTTCAATATGTAAATCATACTCATAACGACTATGAGTTGTCAAGCCCAAAATTTATTTGAGCTAATGCAAGAAAGTAAGCACTTCAAAGATGTAGGAAAATATTTTCGAGCAGGGGCAAGAAATTTTAGGAGCAAAGCTGATAATTTTCTTGTCTAATTTTGGAATTGGTTTTGAGATAATTTTGAATCCAATTGCAACCATACTGAAAGTTTTCCAGTTGAAGTAGACGCAGAAGATCCCAAAGTTTGATGGTGGTATCTTCTGCGGCACTGACTAATTGATGACCGTCAGGACTAAAAGCGACGTTCCAAACGCGACCTTGATGACCGCGTAAAGTAGTCAGAAGCTTACCATTGCTACTCCATATTTTAATGGTGCGATCTGCACTAGCAGAGGCAATCTTACTGCCATCGGGGCTAAATTCAACATCCAAAATAATTGCCTGATGACCTTCGAGGGTATTGATTAGTTTACCTTCTCGATTCCAGAGTTTAACATTTTGTTCTTTTCCTCCAGTGGCAACGGTTTGCTGATCGGGACTAATTGCGACTGCCCTAAGCCCTGTAGTATCGGCAAGTATGCTTGTCAACAATTGCCCCTTATGATCCCATAGTTTGAGATAGCGGTCGTGACTCACAGAAGCAATCAACTGACGATCGCCACTAACATCAAGATCAGTAATGATTGCTTGGTGGGCAAAAATAGTTTGGTGCAGAATTGCCTTTAGTTTCCCTTTGATTCGTTGCAGTTTCCAGAGCCTCATCGTCTTGTCAAAGCCACCAGAAATAAAGATTTCGTCGGACAAAAAAGCCACGTCTGTCACTGGAGCATTATGCGCCCAAGAAGTATGCAATAGAGTCCCATCAGTTTGCCAGAGTTTGACGCTGCGATCAAGACTAGTCGAAGCGATCATGTTTCCCGCACCATTAAATGCGACCTCATAGGTTTCGGCATCATGTTCGGTAAAGTTAGTTTTCAATCTGCCGTCAAGCTGCCATAATTTTACGCTGCGATCGTCGGAAGAAGAAGCGATTAAATTACCCTGGGGTTGAAAAGCAACACTCAAGACACTGGCTGTATGACCATAAAAAGTCTTTACCAAAGGTTGTTTAATTTGCCATAGTTTAGTGACGTTATCCCAGCCAGCAGAGGCAATTTCTGCACCATCGGGAGACCATGCCAAACGCCAGACCCTTCCTTGATGCCCCATTAAATTAGAGTGGAGCGTGCCATCTCGATGCCATAATTTAATCGTCTTATCCCAGCTGCTTGTAGCAATAATTTTACCGTTAGGAGAAAATTTCACTCCCGTTACTGGGGCATCATATCCCTTGAGGACTTTGATTAACTTACCGTCAGACTGCCAAATTTTAGCGACGTTATCATCGCCCCCCGTAACCAGCTGTTGTCCATCTGGACTAAAATCCAGCCCTCGAACTGGTAAAGAGTGAGCGGAAAAAACTAGTAATAGTTGCCCTGAAAGACTCCAGATTCTAACAATACCAGAGCGATCGCCAGTAGCAATGCTTTTGCCATCAGGGGTAAATGCCACAGCCAGTACTTCTCGTTTGTGCCCTGTCAAAACATTAAGTAAGCCCCCTTGGCGGTTCCAGATTCTCACGGTTTTATCTTCTGAGGCAGAAGCAATCAAATCTCCTTGAGGACTAAAAACAACCCGATGCACGCTGCCGCGATGACCATTGAGGGTATTTTGCAGTTTGCCTTTAGTATTCCAAATTTTGACGGTGTCGTCCTCTCCTGCGGAAACCAGAATATCCTCTTGGGGACTAAATGCCACATCAATCACTGAATCCTGATGTCCAATCAGAGTTTGTAGTAATTGACCATTACGTTGCCAAATTTTGATGGTGGTATCCGAGCTGGCTGAGGCAATTAGCTTACCATCTAAGCTGTAGCTGACGCTATTGACAATATCTTGGTGCCCAGCAAAGGTATTTTTCTCAACGACGTTATAAACTGCCTGTTGTAGTGCCTGGTCAATATCTGACTCCAGAGATTCGAGAGATTGATCGATCTCTGGTAAATTAGCTAGATCCTGTTTCGCTTTAAGTGCCTCCACTAAAGATTCAAAACGCTGCTCTGAATTAAATAAGCTTTCAGCAGAAGTAACGTGAGCTGCTAGTTTATTTTTTTGGGCTCTGATCTCGTTGCTTTTTGCCTGTTGATAATTGCGATATGCCGCAATGCTTAAAATAGAGGTAATAAATAATGCGGCTCCCACCGTGCTGAGAAAAAACCTTTGGGTTCGGGCGAGTTTTTGCTCTTGGATGAGACGAGATTCCACTTCTTTGAGGCGTTTGAACTCCAACCGCTGGCGAATTTCTGACTGTTCTTGTTCCTGGCTGGCGTTTAAGAACTGATATTCTGGCTGACTAATACTGTGACTATTTGCCCATCTTTGAGCATCTTGAAGGGCTTGACCACGAAGCAGACGAGAATTATCTTCTCCTTGAGAGTCCAGCCAGAACTTAACTTCACGACTATAGGGACATAATTTATCCGACTGTTGATAAATCCAATTTAAGTCAAAAATCTGTTGATAGATGAGATTACGAATCACCAGTCGATTATTCCGTTTAATCACCAGGTTTGTTAACAAGAGCTGTCTTTGTTCGGGGCTATCATCAGCGGGAATTGAATTATACTGAAGAACTTCTTCGGTTAATCCCAAAAGACGGCTGACGGTTTTTTCATCTCCTAATAGGCGATCGCGGATTGTTTTTAAGTGTTCTGGTTCATCCTGAGATTCCCAGTTGTTAATAATCTTGTCTCTAGTCAATTGAGCAACCCATTCTGACACAGTGCTTTGAAGTGGATGATCATCTACTTGGGGCGCATAGTCGATGGCGAGCTTGCACAGCTTTTGGGTCAAAAAGGGCTGTCCCCCTGTCCACTTGAGAATTTCGGCGAGAACCAGTTCAGGTTGTTCAAATTTGCCTATTAAACCAGCCACTAACGGTTTGGCTGCATTTAATTCAAACCCAGTTAGCTCGATCGCCCGCCCTATATTGAAGGGTGTACGGCTCGAATCTCGAATTAACTCACTGGGAGTTGCTACGCCAAATAAAGCAAAGGTAAGACGATTAAATTCGGGATTTTCTGCCCTATTATTGTAAAAATAGCGAATCAACGCAAAAAAATCATCGGTGGCAAAATCAAGACTGAGAACACTATCAATTTCGTCAATAAAAATAAATATTTTTTCGGCGGTGATTTCAGGTAAAACAACATCGCTAATAAACAGATTTAGATGCTGTAGGGGGGATAATTCTGTGTGTTCTTGCCACCATTTTTTAAGGGAAACCTGTCCCATTAAATTTAAACCCCGCCAAATTTCTGAGGCGATGCTTTTATACCATTGCAAAGGAGAGATTGCCTGACTGCCAATATTGGTCATATCCAGTGATACACAGGCATATCCTTGATGTTCTAAACGATTCTTGACCTGTACTCGGAGGCTGGATTTTCCCATCTGGCGACAGTTAAATACATAGCAAAACTCGCCAGCGATCAAACCCTGATAAAGTTGGGTGTCCGCCTTTCTTGTTACATAGGTAGCTGCATTGACGTTGAGACTACCGCCAACTTGGTATTCAGACATTGCTCTAAGGTATCGTTTGTGAATAATGATCTCAGTCGGTGGCGAAATTTTAATCTTAGAACGTTATCGATACTCAATAACTATCAATAGTACATGTTTTAGGATATCAACTAAAGCTGATTGTGGATGAAATTCGGTGACAAGATCTGGCTTTGTAGTACCCGAAACAGGTTAGTTACTAGTCATTTCATTTGGCATTTACCATTAAACATTTATCGTTTGTTAGCAAGAGACTTGAAACCAAGAAATGTTCAATGCTCAATGCTCATTGGCTATCAAACCAGGAATATTGGGTGATTAAACTGAAATTTTTGCTTCGCAAAGCAACTTTGCTTCGGTAAGGGTACTGATTCTGAAATGGGATCAAGAGGCTATGACAGTAGAGTCTTTGCCGTAACTGGAAATAATTGTCTATGCGATCGCCTGTTAGTATTTGTCGAAATTTACTGCTCGTGAGCTTAGTAGTAACTGGTTTTACTAGGGGAATCTGCCTTAATTCTCCCCAGGTACAGGCTCAACCCGTAAATCAAACTAAGCAACAAGCAGACCGCAACTATCAAGGAGCAAGGGAAATAATTGCTTCTGGTAGTTTATTCGCTGCTCAAGCAAAACTACAGCAGGCTTTAAAAACTTATCAAGCTCTGGGAGATCGCCAAGGACAATATAATTGTCTCCTAGAATTAGCCAGAATTGACTATAAATCAGGAAAATATCGGCAAGCTCGCTCGAAATTGAGACTAGCAAATCAAGCAGCTAACTATAGTATTAGGGACGGTCAAGCCAAAACCTTGGAAGGTTTGATTGCCCTAGAATTAGGAGATTACTATGAAGCCCTGAGTCACTTAAGAGTAGGAGTGCATCAACTAAGAGTATATGGAACAAAAGATCGTTTGGGTAGACAAGAGCTAAATGAGGCACAAATTGCTTTGGGAGAAGTCTATTTTCACCAAGGTTTATATCAACAGGCGGAAGTCAATCTCCATCAGGCACTGAATGTAGCGCATAATTCTGCCGAACGCCGTAGAGCATACAATGCACTAGGTTCAATTCAATTGGAAATTGGTCAATATAACCAAGCGTTAAAAACGTTTGAGCAGGCGGCGGGAGTCGCCAACACTTCAGGAGATCGCTTGGGTAAAGCCAGAACCCTAGAGAATCTCGGTCGAGTCTATCAGATTCAAGGAAATAAGCGTCAGGCATTAAAACAATACCAGTTAGCGTTAAATAGTTTACGCAGTATTGGTGCTTGGAGTAGACAAGTCTATGTGCTGAATAATTTGGGGCTACTGGCGCTGGATTTGGGCTTAACCAATCGTGCCCTAGAGTACTTTCAATCGGCAGAAGGAAGTTTATCCAGTTCTGGTCGGGTAGGGCAGGTTATTACCTATGTAAATCTCGGTTACTATTACAGTCAGCAACAGAATTTTGATTTAGCTATAGAATATCTTGAGCGTGCCTTAAGTTGGGCAAGAAGTAACGGCGATCGTATTGGCGAGGCTAAAGCTTTAACTGGCTTAGGTGTAATTGAATTTCAGCAGCAAAATTTTCGCGGTGCTAGTAAGACTCTTGGACTAAGTATCGATATTTTTGAATCTTTACGTCCTGGGTTACGAGATGAACAAAAAATTGCTCTAACTGAAAGTCAAAAACGAACCTATGATTTGCTGCAACAGGCTTATGTTGCACAGAAACAGCCAGGTGCGGCACTAGCGATAGCGGAAAGGGGAAGAGCCAGAGCTTTTATTGAACTTCTCGCTCAAAGGACTTCTGCTAAGTTAAATCTAGAGGTAGAAACCAAAGCACCAAGCCTGGCAGAAATTCAAGAGATTGCCCGCAAGCGTCAAGGGACTCTAGTTAGCTATTCCATAATTGAAGACCGACAAGGAGAGGAATATCAGCTGTACATTTGGGTCGTCAACCCCCAGGGTAAGGTCAGCCTACGGCAGCTAGATTTAGCCTCGATTAAGCAACAGTTTCAAACTTCAATTGCCAGTGTCTCTCAGGATGCTCGTCAAGCAGCAGCAGGAGGCTTGGATCTCCGAAGACCACGTCTCCGAGAATATGTAGTTTCTTTTCGAGGTGACCTGCGGGCTAACTCCTTAGCCCAACGCCGTAAGCTCAGTTTTCCCCGTGATGCCTATAAACTGCTGATCGCTCCCATTAAAGATTTGTTGCCAGATGATCCTGACGACCTAGTGATCTTTATTCCCCAAAACTCTCTGTTTTTAGTTCCTTTTCCTGCTTTACAAAATGCCGCGGGGGAATTTTTAATTGAGCAGCACACCCTGCAAATTTCACCTTCAATTCAAAATGTGGCAATGCATCCCTCTTCATCTGCTGATAATCCAGGTCAAGCTTTGATCGTCGGCAATCCAGCACCAATGCCCGATTCCCTGTCTCAACTAGCAGGAGCCGAAGCCGAAGCCAAGGCGATCGCCGAAATTCTCCAAACAACCCCGCTTATCGGTCAAGAGGCGACAGAACAGGCTGTAATTGACAAAATGCAGCAAGCAAGTTTGATTCACTTGGCAACCCACGGCTTATTTAACGAAAACCAGGGTTTACAAAGTTCTTTAGCTTTTTCCACCAGTGACAACAGCGAGGGCTTTTTAACCGCGGCGGAAATACTCGACCTGGAGCTAACCGCAGATTTAGTCGTGCTGAGTGCCTGCAATACTGGGCGTGGAAAGATTACAGGAGACGGAGTAGTTGGTCTATCTCGTTCTTTTTTATTAGCAGGAGCAAACAACACAATGGTTTCATTATGGTATGTTCCCGATCTACCTACCTCTACCCTGATGACGAATTTTTATAGCCAGCTACAGATTAATCCTGACAAACCTCAAGCACTGCGTCAGGCAATGTTAGACACCATGCAAGTCTATCCTTCTCCCCGCGATTGGGCAGCCTTTATGCTGGTAGGGCAGTAAATCTTGGTTTGGCAACTGATAATCTAAAAATGTTTGCGAGGGAAATAGGAGAATTTGTCTAGGTCATTCTTTTTTATATTTTATATTAGTATATTGATACTAATTAACTTCCGTATCCCATAAGCTATTTTTTTCGGGAACAGGGAACAGGGAACAGCGCGAAGTTGCACCCAAAATGGCGGGCATAAACGTTGCGGGGCTTCCCCCCGTTGAGCCCTAAAGGATTAGCTTCGCGTCATGTTATGCCCTTGTGGTACAAACTTCGTAAGAAGGGAACAGGGAACAGGGAATGGGGAATAGTATCTATTTATATAGGTTTATTTGGAATGACTATACTTGTTATGGATAGCTAATTTTGACCTTCAACTTTCAAGAGATCGCTTTTTCTCGGCTTTGTTTAACTCTTTAACAATCAGAATCAAAGCACTCCAAATTAAAAATTCTCTGGCTTTGTAGACTGAAAACATCAGGGAAGCTAGCTATGGGGTGTGTCAACAGACGGGGTATAGTAAAACTTTGTATTCGTTAGCAGTATTATCAGCAGTTAATTCCCTATCTCAATTTAAAAATTTCAATTAAAAATTCCAAGATCAACAATCTATGAAAATTGCAATCACAGGAGCAACAGGACTAGTTGGTAGTCGCCTAGTAGCGGTGCTGAATCAAAAAGGACATCAAATCCTGGTTTTGACTCGTAATCCTAGCAAGGCGCAAAAAACCTTTCCGGCATCTGTCTATTCCAACCTAGAAATTGTTCAATATTCGCCTCTCGAATCGGGAAGTTGGCAGCAACATATATCGGGTTGTGATGCTGTGGTCAACCTGGCAGGAGAACCGATTGCCGAACGATGGAGTCCCCAACAAAAAAATGCCATCATGGAAAGTCGTCAGCTTGGGACAAGAAAATTAGTTGAGGCGATCTCTATGGCAGAGTCCAAACCCCAGGTGTTGGTTAGCGGCTCGGCAGTCGGCTACTATGGCACCAGCGAAACCAATGCCTTTGATGAGACTAGTGATTCGGGAAGTGATTTTCTGGCTCAGGTATGCCAAAACTGGGAAGCAGAAGCACAAAAGGTAACTGAATCTGGAGTTCGCTTAGTTATCCTCCGTATTGGAATTGTGCTAGCTAATGGTGGTGCTTTAGGCAAGATGATTGGTCCCTTTAAGATGTTTGCTGGAGGACCAATTGGTAGTGGCAGACAGTGGTTTTCTTGGATTCACCGCGATGATTTAGTCAATTTGATTGCTCAAGCTATCGAACAGGAAGATATGTCTGGAACCTATAATGCTACTGCTCCTAATCCAGTGCGTATGGGTACCCTATGTCAGGTTTTAGGAGAAGTCATGAACCGTCCCTCCTGGCTACCCGTACCTGATTTTGTCTTAGAAGTATTACTTGGAGATGGTGCGATCGTAGTTTTGGAAGGACAACAGGTACTACCTAAGAAAACAAAGGCTTCAGGATTTGATTTTCAATATGCTGAACTTAAACCAGCCTTGCGTGAAATAGTTCAATGACACAGCTGATATTGGTGGTGCAGAATGGCACTATGAATCATTAATCTAGTGGTGAGCGTTTTACGACTCAAGGTAGCAAATTGGCTGAATGTCTTGTCGGGGATAGAGAATATATTTTCTGAACCTCGACACAGCAGAAATCTTGTCTATATCTCAAATACAGCTGAGGTTATCCTGCCACGCCATATTCTGAATTTATGGTAACTTTTGGCATCAAGAGAAATTCGCTGTAGTCAGCTAGATCGTCAATACCAATGATGCTAAATACAGCTTCGATTATTAACCAAAAGCAAAGTTTCATAATTAGTTTTTGCCATTTAATTTCCATATTACTGATCCCCTTTTTCCTCAAGCGATCGCGATTCGGACATAATCAACTAGATTTTCTGAGCCAAGTAATCTGAAATACTACCTTGATGGTGAGAAACCCATAAATCCTTAATAATCCTGCCGTGAAATACAGGATTAATCCTACTTTTCAGTTTTTTTGTAGCCTTAAGCTCATATGACGATAAGCTATTTGATTGATGAGTTCTATTGCATGATTCTTCCTTAGTTAGATATTTGCCTTGGCTTAATCTCAAGTTAAAAACTAATCGAGAAGAAATCGAGATAGCTAAACTGCTGCGGATTTTTATTTACTGGTTGAAATTGGATTTAGGGTTCTGGGGATAAGGCGTAGCGGTTAAAAAATTTTCAAGATATGCAGTTTGCACAAATAGCAGCGGATGGGTTACCAAAATTCCTGATTTTCGAGAGTGGCTTGAACTTTCTACAAAAATCATGATGCATACAGGGTTAGACAATTTAGACAATAAATAGAAAATAAAACCAATAAACTAATCTATGTTCACTTTAGGTATTACTTATTCCCGAGTTAATCTCGATTGATATTTATATCTGAAAGTCAATAGCAATTGATTTCCTGCAAATATATTTAATCCTGAAACAAGAAGGTGCAGTAATTCTTTTAGTTATATTGCCCACAATTCAGGTCAGAGATAATGTCAGATCAAAGACTAATCAGCATTCAAATTTATCTCAGCGATCGCCCCAGGTATACTAAATACTCTAGAGCAAAAAAAATCGTAGGGTCAGAGAAGGTCGCGTTATGTTGGCTCAATATGATGTTGATTGTTCTCAATAGCCTGTTGTCTCATGGAATATTCACTTAACAATCAGCTCAAAATTGTTGTTCTTAGATTTTGTTGTCATCAATAAGCGATCGCTATTATGATTGTGCACCAGAATGGATATGATTAAACAGCGATCACGTATAGTTTTATATTTGTTAGCAGCCCTATAGTTAGTCAAATAGTGAGAGATTCTCAAGTTAAACTAATAAATAATCTCTCATCCTTATATTTACAAGTTTATGAGAGTTAAATATCAAATTTCGCTAGTGATAGTTTTATTTGTTGCATTACTAATCGGTATTTCCAGATTAGATAGCGATCTTGAAACCTTATCTAAAGCAGAAAAGGCGAAGAAGCCGACGGTAATGGTTGTCAATCAGGTAGGATACTTACCTCAGTGGCGCAAAACAGCTTTTTTCTTAAATAATCAAAATCCTACAGTACCAACTCAGTTAATTGAGAGCGATACCAAAAAAGTAGTTCAAACAATACAACCAGGGGTAGAATTTCAAGATACTGAAACCCCAGATGCGATCGCTACTATTGACTTAAGTGGTATTAATCAACCAGGCACATATTATCTTAAGCAAGATAAATTAACCTCTGTCCCGTTTCAAATTGGTCAAAATATCTACAAACAACCTCTGATTACTTTACTGCGATCCTATTATTTACAACGATGCGGAGTAGCCATCAACGATTCCGTCACGGGTATTTCTCATCCTCCCTGCCATGTCAAAGATGGCGCGATCGCTCATACAGATTTATATCATGCAGCAGGAGATAATATTGAGGCGTTGGGCGGCTGGCATGATGCAGGAGACTATAGCAAATATGTTACTACCGCCACAGTGAGCATCGGACGGTTGTTAAGTCTATACGAAGAGTATCCCCAGTTATTTCCCGATAATCAGTTAAGCATCCCCGAAAGTGGCAACGGAATTTCTGACTTGCTGGACGAGATGGAGTTTGGCTTAGATTGGCTGCTGAAAATGCAGCGTGAAGATGGCGCAGTATATCGCAAGCTTTCGGGTCAACAATGGACTGGGGATGTATCTCCCGAAGAGGATACTCAACCGCGCTACGTCTATGGTATTTCCACTCCCGAAACCGCTAAATTTGCCGCAGTGATGGCACTTGCCAGCCGCAATTTTCAAGGGCTTAATCCTCAATTAGCCAGTAAATATCTCAATGCCGCAGAGTTAGCCTGGCAATATCTAGTACAACAACCTGAAATGAAAGTTGACTGGGTAGAAGGAGACGATAGCGGCTCAGCGATCTATTTAGCCTCAGAATACGATCACGAAGCAAGTTTAACTACTGATGTTGATGATCGTTTCTGGGCAGCAGCAGAACTATATATCACTACTGGGAAGTCAGTTTTTAATGATTATTTTGTCAATAATTTAGATCGGGTAGAATATACGCTGTTTGAGTGGAAAGATCCTTCAGCCCTGGCATTAATTAGTTATCTCAAACAAAATCGCCAAACTGTTGCTCCAGAAGTTATTTCCAAGATTGAAAATAAAATTAAACAAAGAGCTGAATCCATTCTTCAGCGAGTGCAAGCTAGTAATTATAATATTGCCAACGATCGCTTTATTTGGGGCTCGAATAAGATGACTGCTGAAGAGGGAATCACTTTAATTTATGCCTATCAACTGACCAACAATCGCGATTATTTCAATGGAGCGATCGATCAGTTAGATTATCTTTTAGGACGCAATCATTTTAATCAAACCTTTATGACAGGCATTGGTGCCAATCCTGTTATGAATATCGATCATCGATTTTCTAGAGCTAAAAACATCTATATTCCTGGTTTAGTTGTTGGAGGGGCTAATGAAGAAGCAATAGACAATCAGGTACAAAGAAATCAAGGACAGCTTAGTTATGTTGATAGTGAGGCGTCTTTTGCTACTAACGAACATGCAATTGACTATAATGCTTCAGTTATTAGTTTGATGGTTAATTTAATTGCTAATACGTAGATCTCAATAGTTAATAAATTTAGGGATTAAAAAACATTATGATTATTTGAATACCTAAGTAATATTTGAATTAAATCCGAGTGTTTATTCTAAACTTTTTAATGATAAATTATAAGTAAAAAAAATAGTAATTGCCATCGATATTTTGCTTTTGTAGTCACTTAAAACAAGAATTATATAAATGAAATTTTCATAAAAAATCTATTACTTATTCCCTTATGCGAAGCTGTATCCTTTAGGGCGATCTGGCAACTCGTGAGGATACAAAAAATTAATTACAACGACTATAAATGTATTTTATTTAATAGTGATTATATATACTTGTAAATCGGTTTTAAGCTTTATAAGTAGCTAGGGAAAGAAAAAATAATGCACGTAACACATTATGAAGGAACTAACTTGGAGGGAAATCGGAATCGTTCAGCTTGATATCTTCCCGACT
>JBCDEP010000225.1:0-7600 GCA_039179675.1 Cyanobacteria bacterium P01_G01_bin.67 | reverse complement strand
GCATCGGCATTGCCAAGTAGTAACCAGTGATCCATTTTTAGGTATCTTAGCCGATCTTAATGATGCAACCTTTAGTAAAGATTTTCCTTTCCAGCAACCCTTTTTACAGCACTTCTCAAAGGTGTTTACCCTACTGCAAAAGTTGCCTCATCTGTATACTACCCCAGTTACCTCAACCCAAAAAGTTAAGCAAATTGCTTTTTTTAACCCTAATGTTGAGATTCCACCTCATGAGTTAAGTACCTATGCCGATCAGCTGACTCGGGTGCTTCCAGTTAATCTGGATCAAAAACGATGGTTGTTTGTTTTATCGTCTGAAGACTATGTAACTCAAATTAATCTTCATGGTGAAGCTAAGTTCCATGCAACCTTGAAAAATAAACTTGAAGAAACAGTAGAATCAGGATGTCAGCCAATCATTCTCACCTCTAAAAAGTGTATTGACGCAATTCGCGATTTAAAGCCTCAAGTAGAAGCAATTTATCTAAGTTTCTGCTCTTATTCAATCTTTACCAAGATCTTATTAGAGGCTGAATATCTATTTCTGTGGAATGTTTTTTCTAACTGTCTACTCTCCCGTATCGGTAACCAAAAACCTGTTTTTTTCTTTCATCCTGGTCATCTTTCCCAGGCTATTCCTCGCCTACACAAACTAGGCATGAAATACAGTTATAGTGAAGCTAACTTAAGTTATCTTGATATCTTCAAGCCTTTACAGTCGTTAGAACTAGCTGAACAAGTTCCCGTCCAGGAGCAAGCTTTTGCGCGATCGCAACGGCGATTTCGCGAGAGTCCAACGCCAGACCAAGTTGTACGACAGCTACTTTCACCTTAAGCTTGGTTCACGTCAGTTGCCAAAGCTTAGAACTAGGAACTTTTGCTGCTTTACTAGGATGTCCCTTATAAACTTCACCGTCTTTAGTCGAGTTTAAAATTAACGCCCCAGCTCCAATAATGTTGCTTTTACCGATGGAACACCCTGGTGCGATTGTGGCATTTAGCCCGATAAAGCTATAGTCTCCCACAGTAACTGACTCTCCCAGAATGGCACCGACTAGCCAACAGTGATTGCCAATTTGAGTTTCAAAACCGATGCGGGTTGCGCTGAATATCATTGAGTTACAACCAATCTTGACAAAGGGATGAATTCCAGCCCCCTCCATAATCATTGTGTTAGGGAGAATTTGTAAGTCAGGGGAGACACCTGCGCGGGAACTGACTAAGCTAGCTAACCGATAGTGTTTTGCCTGCACCTGAGCTATTTTTGCTGCTCTAATTTGGTTCACCTGGCGAATTCCCAGAGCTACAAACATATAGTGTTCTGTCGGCGGAAACTCTTGCTCTAGCGTCTCAAAGGGAATAACGGGTAAGCCCTGAAATGTTGCATCACTCAGGTAAGCTCTATCTACGGTAAAAGCAACAACCGTATAGTCACTATCATGAGTAAAAAAGTAGTGAGCGAGTTTAGCAAAACTTCCAGCACCGAAGATAATAAGTTTTTTGGCTGATAACATGATGAATATTGCGATCGCACGCTAGGAAAATGGGTGTAAGGTATAAAATCTTGGCAAACAATCTTAGACTAGGATAGAACTCCTCTGAGAATCAGACTGAGAAATCTCAGATCCATCAGCCCCTCTAGTAGATTGCCCCCTAAGAGCCGTTCGCGTAACAGTCTGAGCAGGAAATTAATACGCCTGAAGTTAGGTGGCAGATCTGAGGTTTCAAGATACCGTCTCATTGCCTTTGCCGTTGCTGTTGGCGTTTGCATCTGATCAAAATAGCGAAATCTGATTTCATAAGCTTTCCAGTTACTTAACATCATCAGGGTTTTGACAACTCCACCTCTAGCAAGTTCGTTGCGGTTGACAGTCGTATCGCCATTAAACATCCTAAAAGAAGCCGCAACTCTTCTCGTACTCGCATCTTGGGTGCGATGGAAGACATCACCCCGAAGTAACAGCAAATCTCCAGTCCTGAGATGAGGAGTTTCTTCAAGGTTTGTTATGGGTAAGTCAAGGGAAGCGATAATACCACCGCGATCATCATCTAGAATGACATCGCCTTGGCGACTGTTGACAATCCGAGTTGCTCCCCGATGAATAATTTTCTGGCTAACTTCTGGAGCATAAGCCGCTAGTTTATCAAGGGGAATAATTGAGAGATTCGATTGTTCCTCAACTGGCTTGATAATAGGGATGTAAAAGTTTAAGTAGTTGCTGAAATTTTGGAGAGTAAAGTAAGATTCGTGGTCTTGATGCCAAGGAAATTTTTGCTGATCATGCCGAAGATTAACCAAGGTTTTGCCCTCTTTCCAGTTAGGAAAATAAACGCCCCGACTAAGCTGATCCACAACTAAACCCGTTTGCTTAGATAACAGTTCAGCACAGTGTTGCAGCTTGATAGAAATCTGGTCAAAAGCCTCGTTAGATACTCGACGAATATGATAATTTCCGTTTTCCAAGGTATTTGCCGCCTCAAAGTCTTGTCTAAGGAGTTCAACTTCTGTAGGGGTTAAAAAACTGGGGACATAACAAAACCCGCGATCTTTGAACCTGGATAAATCGGTAGATAATTCCACTAAATGTTCTTTCCCAAATCTATTTTTTCTACGCACCTTTGTCTTGGTCTGCATCGGTATCGACTAGGACACTAAAGCACAAACCTTGCCAACCAAGATCGGCGATCGCATAATTGCTGTTTAGTCTCCAATAATGGGGACAAGTATTTTTACTAACGTTACCGTAGTCCTAATTTGAGCAAGTCAAGTATAACTTCGTCTTTTGCTCTGGACAAGTTTCAGAGATTAACTACATGTTCTAATTTATTTCAATA
This sequence comes from Cyanobacteria bacterium P01_G01_bin.67, assembly GCA_039179675.1. GTDB lineage: Bacteria > Cyanobacteriota > Cyanobacteriia > Cyanobacteriales > Xenococcaceae > Waterburya. The sequence goes on along the minus strand of JBCDEP010000225.1, from coordinate 4,765 downwards.
TGAGCCAATAGTTTTTTTGTTGCTGCGTTTATCAATAACCATTGATGACAAGTTAAGTTAATTTGCTTTTAGTCAACTACACGCCCCGCATAGCGTGGCAAGCCTCTTTTAGAGGCTTTGGGCGGTATTCCGCCCTGTTATAGTGTCTTTTATTGTAGTCACAACCAGATATAGAGGAAAATAATTCAGAATCTGAGTATGCTAGAACTAGAAAATTTGCTGGAAGAGGTTTCTAAAGCTTAAAGCTTATAGCCTATAGCTAAAAACCAGTTGACAAACAATACATAACCTAAACTTGTCACGATTGATCAATAACTCATAGGCTCTCTAATTATCTAGCATCATAAGAGTTTTACTACTCCACCACTAACGAACCCGTCTCTATCGCAATGCTCAGGTTCGTTTAGCTTTACGCGACAGATAATCAGTGTTTTTGACAATCTTGGGTATCAAAGCCACAATTTGGACAAGTTAAATATAGGTTCATCTTTTATTCTGGATAAAATTCAGCGACTTGCTGCTTTTCCATTTCAACATGGTCTTACCGTTTTTTGTAGCTACATTAGTAAATGTTTCAGCAATTGAAGAGCCTTTAGCCTCTGCTAATGCAGCTAATGTTCATCAAGAAACTCAAGGATTTCCCCCAGGTTTAGAATTGGTGCAGCCTGGTAGTGAGACTATTCCCAAATTTGACGGGGCGTACAAGCCCCGCCCCGTCAAACTTTACGCACCGATGCAAGCGCAAACTGTTCCTGAAATCTTGGTCGAACCTGACAAACCTGACATTGAACCTGAATTGGCTCCTGTCATACCAGAATCACCTCAGCTATCTCCAAACGTCGATCAAGAGGTTGTTCCCCATAAAATTCCAGAAGGTTCAGTTCAGCCTCAGATTCCTGATGCTACACCCTCAGAATCTTTAAAGAAAGAGCCGACCGAAGAGCTACGTCGAGCAGTGCTCAAAGAAATCATCATCAATGCTTTGGATAATAGTGTAGAACGCTATCCCTGGCTTATTAATCAAAGCGATCAACTGATTTTAAACCCCAATACTTTCCAAGCTACTGAATCGAATCTTCAAGTCAACTTTGGCGGAAAATTTAGCAGCAGTGCGATCGTTGGGGAGGATGAGCTAGATAACCCGTTCCTGGATCGTTTAAGCTTTTCTCACTCTATAGAGGATCGCCAATTTTACTGGATTTCAGAGAATAATAGTGTGGTAGTTGAGACTCAAGGAACTCACGGCACTTTTATGTCTCAAGGGCAATCGACATCAGATAATGGAAAAGCAATTCAACAAGAAACCTCGCAGACTGAGGGCTTATTTGGAGTTCAGGCGGTCTGGGCATTACCGTCTATCATTTCCAACTTAAAAGGGAAGGAGAATGCTGATAAATATAGCACAACGACGATTGCGATTGAAATCAGCGATGCTCCAGATGTTCCAATTAATGAGATTATCTTTGATACGGGAGTTGATTTAGACGATCCTCAAGTGATCTTGCTTGATAACCTCGACTTCGGAGAAACGTATTCACCAGAGGGAGGCGGAGTTTTGTTTGAAAACCTTGAGGCGGACAATACTCCGTTAATTTTACAGGGCTTTCCCACTACGAACTTACAGCCACTGATTGCCAATGGAGGAGAATTGCGGGTCGGTCAAGTTGTTGCCCCTGAAGACTATGCTCAAATCCGACAGGGATTAGATAATTCAGATTTTTCTTCTTTAGCTGGCGTTCATGTATTGCGTCCCAATCAAGGAGCTAATGAAGACTTAGTGCGGGTGTTGGCGAACCCATATTTGTCTCAACAAGAGCAAGATTTTCATTATCTCAATTCGTTTCTTTGGGTTAGTTTGGGTCAGAGAGATCCAGAAGTATCTACTATCAATGTCGATTCGCTACCTGGAGAAGATGTTGCTGAAGGGAAACGCTTAGAAGAAAATGAATGGAAGCGATTTACCATGAGTCATTCTCGTCATCGAGCTTTACTCGAATATCACCCAGAAGATATCGAACTCAACTACGCCAGTATTTTTGCCAACCCAGGGCTGTCCTTGTCTGTTTCTGACTTCACTAGTGTAGACATCAATCAAACTGCTCATGCCACTCTGGGAATGCTTGTCGGCAGCCTATTCTATATCACACCTAATAATGTTGCTGATGAACTCAATGTAGCTCGTGAGAAATACAAAAATTTACAGCCGTTAGGAAGCTTGAAAACAGCAGCTACCAGTCAACAGCGTCGAGCGATGAATACTCGTCTCAATAAAACTTTAAAGTATGCTGATAACTCAGGCTCACTACATCAAGCATCTGGCAGTTGGACTTTTGCTAGTAAAACAACGCCAGAGGATTCTCGTTTGTTTCAGATTCGCTCAGGGCTTTACAAAAGAGGGATTTTATTTATCTCTACTGATACAAAAGTAAACGAAATTGGTTCTCCTAGTATTGAGATTTCAGATTTACGAATTTCTAATAATGATTTTGGTCCGTTAACTTTCCGAGGAGAACGTTTTCCCACTCACAACACTTCCTTAGATGAGACCGAACAGCGAATTGCTGCTCAAACGATTATTCGCACTCCTGATGGTCCTGTTTTTGTCTCTACTGGTTTTTCTCATGAGCTACAGTCAACAACTACCGTGCCCCTAATCGATCCGCTTCGACCTTTTGATATTGCTTTCGATCTCATTGAGCTGACCCAAACATCTAAGCATAATATTCGGGTCAGTTCTGATATTTACAGTGGACACTTATATCTGCCAGCTATGGAGTTATTAGTGGCAGGGACTAAGGGCGATCTCAGCTATGGCTTTGCTGTAGGGGGGTGGCTAAACTTGGCACCAGACCAAGCTCCTGGCTTACAGGGTAACCAGGGAGAAGAACTAGAGCTAGAGAACTTTACTAAAGAGCCTTCTTTGGGAGTCTATCTTAAAGCAACATCGGACTGGGTATTTCAAGACCTAGACTTTGATGAAAATAGTCGCCTTACAGCGCTCACAACCCATAAACCCTTTGTAAGCCTGAACTGGAACAGCGCAGCAAATCGATTAAACCTAGTTAGTGCCTTTACTGGATACCAGTTTTTCCGTCGCCAACGCAACTTTAGCTTCAGCCTCACTCCAGCAGTTATTTACAGCCTCCAGAACTTGAATGCGGTTGTACCTGAAACTAGCCAGGGGCAGTTTACAGCAAATTTATCGGTCAGTTTTGCTACACAAGAAGGACTAAATATACGGTCTAACTTAGAAATCGGCGACAGTCTTTTTTTTGATACGGAAGCAACTAACCGAATTTTTAGTAACAAAGAAGTTGGAACTTTAGCTCTTGGTGCATACTACAGTAACTCTAATACTATTGATCGAGGAATTTCTAGTCGCGTATCAGACAGTCGTTTAGGAATTGTTATTGATTATATACCTCCCACTCCTGGAACTTCAGTTAATCTTAAGCTAGGAAATAGTGATACTGGCTTTGAAGCGCTATTAGAAGGAAGGGTTAAGATGTCTCTCTAAGGCTATGTACAGTATTTAATTTTGGATAGAGCGATCGCTATTATTCTTAAGTTTGTTGTTATTTTTTAAATACTGAGCTTGGTCTGAGCATAATTCTATTGCTCAACAAATAGTTCTATCTCTAGTTTTATTAAACGGTGAGCAAGGGTTCAATTTTCTATCCTTAGCAAGAAGCAGTAAAAAAGCGATCGCTTTATGATTGAATACGAGATAATGCAGTGGACAAATCTAAATGGATAAAATTCAGCAGTTAAAAAACCTCAACAGAATCCGTAAAATTGCTAACTTATTAGATACGGCTATTGGTATTCCTGGCACCAAGATTCGCTTTGGTTTAGATCCAATTTTAGGCTTGATTCCTGGAGGAGGAGATTTAGTTACCGCAGCAATTTCAGCCTATACAATCTTTTTGGCAGCAAGGTGTGGTTTAAAAAAAGGCGATATCTTAAAAATGATGCAAAACGTATCTCATAATTATACTAACTATGCTTCAAGGAATAGAATTAATCAACTGTGCTAAAGCCAATGCCAAACAAGGAGTTGCCGTTGCCGCTAAAAATTGTGGCTATGAAAATAATATTGGCTTGTTTACGGAAAACCTAAATAAGAGTTGCCAACAAATAGGAGTTGACATTGAAGAATTAGACGATCTAATTACCGACCAACAATTAGCACAAGAAAACCGTAAAGTATTGGAAATATCCCCCGACACTACGACAAAACTTTAAGTGTTGACTAAGAGGCTGTTTGTAAAAAGAAAATAAAGAAGAAACTAGAACTGATGTTAAACGACTAAAAATAAGGTGGCAGAGTTGATCAGATTTAGTCAATATGGTCAGACGAGCCTAGCCATCGGATCTAAGGGATCGGGAATGGGAAATCATTGAACCGTTGTTGCCTCAAAGTAAATCAAGAGTCAGGAAAAGAGACACTGATCTAAGAGAGGTGGTTAACGCCATTTTGTACTGATTAGAAGAAGGATGTCAGTGGCGAGCATTACCTCATGATTTTCCACACTGGTCAACAGTCAGGACTTACTTTGACAAATGGAACAAACATCAAGTCTGGGATCAAATGAATAGAAGACTTCGAGAAGAGTTGAGACAACAACAAGGAAGAGAAGCTACTCCCTTCCCACTAAAAGATTAAGCAACAAGTGAGAGATCCCAAACCCCCAGCCCTATGACCCCCTCCACTCAATCAACATCCCACAACTTGTGCATCATGCCCACCACCACCAGGGCACAG
>JBCDEP010000097.1:0-23876 GCA_039179675.1 Cyanobacteria bacterium P01_G01_bin.67 | reverse complement strand
TGATCTTTATTTACTTTTTCGACTTCAGTTACCATTTTTATATTAATAATTTTTTTTAAAAAACTATATAATTTAATACTTGTATCTTCAATTATTACTAATTACAAATAACAGATTATTTATTAATGCTCAATGCTCAATGCTCAATGCTCAATGTCTAAGAGCTTACCCTCTCAATAGCGTAAGGCATTGCTAGACGGAAGAAACCCCAGGTAAGAAATAAACCTACAAAAGTAATTCCACTGACTAGCCAAAAACTAAAGGCATGGGTTAAATTTCCCGTTGTGGCTAATTCTCGGATAGTGACGAGCAATGGAGTAACAGGGTTATACTTGACCAAACTAGCAAAAGTACCCTCAGTCGGAACGGGATAAACTACGGGAGTTATAAATAACCAGAGACTAGTAATCATCGTCATTCCTTTAGAAATATCTTGATATAAAATCCCCAAGGGCGCGATTAAAACACCGATTAATGTCCCTAATATAACTAAGTGTAAGAGAGCAACAGGAGCCAAAATTATACTAGGGGTGATCGTGACTTTAAAGTAGATAAATAAACCAATAATTAAAATTAGCTTGATGGCAAAATTGAAGCCAACTTCTCCTAATTTACTGAGAATAATTGCTTCTCGGGGAAAATTAATTCGTGCTAGCATAGGTTTAGCTTGGGTAACGGAAATAATGGGCGCATTTAGTGATTCAACAAAGGTTTGCCAAAGGGCGGTACTAAACATCACATAAGCAGGATAAGGAAGATCGGTTTTGCCAATATTAACAATATTTGATTCCCCAGCAAGAGTAAATCCTAATGCCATAAAAATTGGTGGTAAAAATGCCCAAAAAATGCCCAAAAAAGATTGACGATATTGAGCTTTAATATCCCTAATCATTAGTTGCCAAGCTAAACCTCTGGAGGCAAGTAAATCTCGCCACATTAGTTTGAGTAGCATTAATGGATGTTTGATTTTACTTTCGGGAGTATATATTTTTTCATTTAGCATTAGTTGGTAGTTGGTAGTTGGTAGTTGGTAGGGGCGTTTCGAGATCGTAGGGAATACATGCGGCTTAACACATGCGGCTAACTAAATTCCTTTGTTTGTTTAGAGCGAACCACCCGTACATAAGATTTAATTTTAGTAATTTTTTAATTGTCCATACATAAGATTTAATTTTAGTAATTTTTTAACTGTCCATTTAATTAAATCTTGAGTATATTTTTCGCTGATGATTGGTGGATAATATCGTAATGCTTTAAATAAGTAAAATATGGCATCTTTGATACTAGAAATATCCTGACCATATTCGAGATACTGTTGAGTACAGTATTGATAAATCCAAGCTAAACTTTTTTTCTTATTGAAAGGTTTTGTCTTAGATAATCTGCTGTAGGTTTTATCGATCATCAGAATTAATTGTTGCTCGATCACTGCAATTTTGGCTGTCATGGAATTAGTAGATTGTCGATAGTAAATTTGGTGCTTAGGTACAACGACAAAATCCCAATTTGCTGCTAGTCGGAGGTAGTAATCCCAGTCAGCACAGTGGGGAAAACTAGAGTCAAAATATCCTATTTGGGCGATCGCTTGGCGACGAATTAGAGGATTTGAACCGTGAGCGAGAAAGTTTTTCTCTAGTAGTTGAGATAGAACATTTCCTTGATGGTGAATTGCTTTGCTGGAGAAACACTTCCCTTTATCTTCGTGAATGAAATATGTCCAGCTATAGGCTACTCCCGCTTGCGGATTATCTCTTAAAGCTTGTATCTGTAAAGCTAATTTGTCTTCTGTCCACCAGTCATCGGCATCGAGAAAAGCGATATAGTCTCCACGAGCAAGTTTTATACCTCTGTTACGGGCTTCTGCTACCCCAGAATTAGGATAATCATAAGCTTTGATTCGAGAATCTGTAAGCTGATTAATTAAGCTGAATGTATCATCTGTCGAACCATCATTAATAATAATTAGTTCCCAATTTTGATAGGTTTGATTTATAACAGAGTTTACAGTTTTGTTAATAGTAGAACTGGCATTATAAGCAGGAATAATAATTGATATCAAAGACATTAAGATGGTTGGTAATTATAAAAATATCAAAGAGTTTTATTTTCAGTAAATTAATGAGTAAACTCAATTAATAACTTGTTTTAAGGTATTTTTTATTAAACGTTTAGTTAATGATTGAGTAAAAGGTTCAAGAATATTAGGTGGATAAGCGAAGATAGCTCGACATAAATTCTCTGCTGCTAGTCTAACTCCCTTAAAATTATCAAGTTGATATTTAATATATTGCTGTGCTAAATATTTATAAGCCCAAGCTAAACTTTGCTGTTTCAGATATTGTAATTCATAAGGGGCAACCCTAAAAGCTCGCTCGATGACAATATTGAGATACTGTTCCATTAATTTGATGTTGGCTGTCATGGAACTATCTGACTGTCGATAGATTACTTGTACTTTGGGAACTAATACAAAATGATATCTGACAGCAATTCGCAGATAAAAATCCCAATCTTCTGCTGCTTTTAATTCTGGATCGAAATAGCCAGTTTCTCTAATTATTGCTGTTTTAATCAGAGCATTAGAGCCATTATGTAAAAAATTCTTTAAGAGTAAATCACCATAAACATCCCCCATAAAATATCCCGATGTATCGGCGTAGGAATTAGCTTCTGTCTCATACTGAAAATAAACCCAGCTATAAGCTAATCCTGCTTGAGGATATTTTTCTAAAGCTAGGAGTTGATCTGCCAATTTATCTTCCTTCCAGCAGTCATCCGCATCTAAAAAAGAAATATAATCTCCTGTTGCTAGATCGATCCCGCGATTCCTTGCTTGAGATAAACCTTCATTGGCAAAAGTATATACTTTTAATCTACTATCTTTAATAGTTGCTAATATTTCTTCGGTACGATCGCTAGAACCATCATTAATAACTATTATTTCTAGATCTTGATAGGTTTGCTGCAATACTGAGTTTACTGTAGTTAAAATTGTTTTTTCTGCATTATAAGTAGGAATGACCACGGAAATTTTAGACATGGGGAATAACTAATAATTAGTAATTGGTTTGTAATAGTGAAATAAATAAGATAGCTTGGCACTTAGTTGATAGCCAAGCAAGCGATTAATAGTTTGATAAAATTTGCTTTTATTATGAGTAAATAGATTACGGTTAAGTTGATATACTTTATCTAAAGCTTGGGCATAAATCTGATATTGAATTTCTTGGTGATCGCTTTTAGGACATTGATTATTATTACTCTTTGAACTATAGATATATTCTTGTCCCATCTCCCAATAAGATTGAGCTAAAGCTTGTTTATATTCTGCAGATAATAATCCCCTAGCTGTCAATTCTTGTTCTACTTTTTCCATTACCAAACAGTGTGCTTGAAACCAACGCAACTTAGAAGTAGTGGAAACACTCCCCCCATCGTGCAAGCGATAAATAGCATCGCATCCTGGTAAATAGCCACACTTAGCACCCGCCAACATGAGGGAAAATAAATAATCGCGATCCTGGGCTGCGGGTAGACTTTTATCCCAGGTAACGCGATCTAAAATAGAACGGGTAAACAACATTGGTGCTAAATTAGACCAGCGATCATTAGCTAAGAGCGATCGCAAAAAATCTGATTTATCGCCACAAACTCTAATTTCACCTAAGACTATTTCTCCACTACTCAGATGATTTTGATAACGCCAGTCACCATAAACAAAATCCAGTAATTTTCGTTGTAAAAAAGCAACCTGTTTGGCAATTTTATCGGGGAGTAAATAATCGTCAGCATCCAAATATTGAATATATTTTCCTGTAGCTAAAGACAAACCCAGATTTCTCGCTTTATTTGCCCCTTGATTCTCAGTGCTGCGCCAAATTAACTTGTTACCATAGCTTTTAATAATCTCTAAACTGCGATCGCTCGAGCCGTCATCAATAACAATAATTTCAATCGTAGGATAAGTCTGCATCAAGATACTATCAATGGTTTCTGTAATCCATTCTTGGGCGTTATAACAAGGAATAACTACTGATACTTTTTCATTGAACATTTATCATTAAGCATTTATTTTTTGTTAGTTGTTAGTTGTTAGTTGTTAGAGGCAAGATCTACCTTGCCTGAACAGTTGTTAGCAATCTTTCAATCTTTAATCCCAGTATGTTTGTTAGTTAAATAACGATTAAACTTTATATCTAAGCGAGTCAAAATATTTTCTAGGCGATAGCGCAATCTACCAAAGGTAAGAGTCGTTAAAGTGATCGCCAGGGGTTGAATAATGCTGTCTCTGCGTCGCCAACCCAAGCCTTTATATTTGCTAGTAAAGTAGCTATCTTCAGCTAAATCCCATTTTTCTCGCAGGTGGTTGAGGCTATTTAATACCCACGCGTCACTCCAGCGCAACATATAGTAAGTCAAATCAGAGAATGCCAATGGAGGACCAGGTACGTAGGTTACAATGCAGTCAGGCTCAAAGTATACTTTGCCTCCCGCTTCCCTTACCTGCATACAGAAGTCGAGATGCTCTTTAGTATTAAGCATAGCTTCGTCTAGCTGCCCTAATTGCTCGAAAATGCTCATTTTTATGAGGACACAATGGAATTCCGCTAATTCCGTCTCTTGTTGCTTCAGGCGATCTCGCACCTCAGAGACTTTTTTACCCTGAAGGTACATTTTTTCTCTTAACCGTCTTCTACCCTTGATATCTTGGAAAATATGGGATTCCCCCCCTGCAAAGTGGACGATCTCGTGGACTGGCTCATTTTGGCACATCAAGGGACCAACTACAGTAGCTTTCGTTTCATCTGCACAGTTAACTAATTGGGATAGCCAGCCAGGAGAGACAATGACATCGTTATCCACAAAAACAACATATTCTGTATCAACTTGTTGTAAACCTAAATTACGGGCATGGTTGGGAGAAAGGTAATAATTTGTTCTGACAAGATTGAAATTCTTGGTTTGAGCCTGTTGTTGTAGATAGCGACTTACTTTTGTAGGAGAATTCCCATCAATATAGATGAGCTTAAAAGGAATTTTAGTATGTTGATAAATACTGGCTAAAGAGCGAGCTGTACAGCTAAATCTTTCTCTTGGGGTGACGACAATTGTTACCTTAATCATTTTTTCTTAAACATTTATCAATAAGTATTTAAAACTAATATTTAATAATCTAATCTTTTGGCTATTGACTCAAACCAATTTATTAGAATTACTTTTCTGATAAAAAACATTTTTTATTGTCCAGAAATTAAAGCCCAAGGATACTAAAGAGCGAGATGATAAAACGGCGATCGCGACCCAGAGAATACCCTGGTTAACTACTCCTAGTAAAATGATGCCAAAGATTACCGTAAAAATAAGATCTACATAAAGAGCTACTTGACTCCGATCCATGGCATTTAATAACCAAGTGGCAGCCTGTTTAAAAGTATAAGGAATAACAGATAAACAAATAATGATCAGAATTGGTACTGCTCCTACCCATTTTTCGCCGAAGATAATGGGTACGTATAGGGGGGATAAAGCTGATTGTAAAATCACAATGGGAATAATAATTAAAGCCAAAGTTTTTAAACTGTGAAAATAATCATGCCTAAGTTTTTGACTGGTTTCCTTGGCAGCACAAAGATAGGGAAAAAGAGCGGACATAAAGGTATTGACTACATTCATCGTAATTCCTGATCCTGCATTAAAAGCAAAAAAGTATAAACCTAATTGATCCATGCCTAAAAAGCGACCGACAATTAAATAATCGAGGTTGAGACGCAGTTTATTTAATAATTCAATACCAATAATATTTTTACTGTAGTTAATAATCTTTTGCCAATTTTTTAACTGGAATTTTCGAGGTGGTCGCCAAGTATGACTTCTCCAGGCAATAATTATCCAAGAAAACTGAGAAATAATAATTGCCCAAACAATCGACCAGATTCCCATTCCCCACAAGCACAACGTAACAATCACGGTATTAGCCAAAAATGACTGGGCGACATTACACAAAGCCGTAACTTTCAATCTGTTTTCACGTTCGATTAAGGCTATGTGTACGCTACACAAAGGCAAAAATATATATCCTAAAGCAGCAACAGACAGCAATAAAATTAATCTTTGATTCCCATAAAAACCGGCGATCGCTACAGAGGCAGCACACTGTAAAGCAAATAAACTAAGACAAACAATCCACTGCAACCAGTAACCTGTATCCGCTAACTCTGCTACTTCGTGGTCATCAGCTTGAACGATTTTTGCGGCGACTCCCCCCCGATGGATAAACACAGTAACCAACTCAAAAGTCATATAAATTACTGCCATCAAACCATAGTCTTCTTGACTAAAAACCCGCGCCAGAGTCACCGTCGTCGCCAAACGAAACACGCGATTGATTAATTCGCCAATCCCTAACCAGCCAACATTACGAATTAGTCGTCCCGATAATAAATTTTTAAATTTGCTAGTTAACATTCATTACTTTATTTGCTATTTCAATCTCAGCTTGATTGAGTTGAGATTAGTAAAACATGTGACATGTCGTAATTTGTTTCTTACCTCATCGATACTATTGATTTATTCATAATTTAGTCATAGGTATTGACTTTTATGTAATTCTTAAAAAGCTTAAATTAAGCGTTCGTCAAAAAATCTTAAGAAAAAATAAATAAGCATCTCAAGATTATCTAGCAGCTAAACCTTGAATACGATTTACCTAGATTTTACATCAGCTAGGTAATAATACGGAGTAGTTGTGATATTGTTAATTGAAATCATAATTCATTTGTGAATTAGTTAATTATTAATTTTGAGAGCAAACCGTATTTAATTTAACTAATTTCAGGAAAACTGTATAACCCATGACTTTTTAGAGCAATTTACAAGGCAGAATTAATTATTTTTTTGCCCACAAAATTTTTAAGCTGGTTGCATTTTTTATGGAAAAACCAATAATAACGATTTTTTATCAATTTAATCCTTGGAATAGTAGTATCGGTGGTATTCAAACAGTCATTAAGTATTTTCTTAAATATGCTTCTGAAGAATTCATAGTGCGGATAGTAGGCACGGGTGAGCCTGGGGACAAAATTGGTGTCTGGCAAACCAGGAATTATGAGGGTAAGTCAATTCAGTTTATGCCGCTAATTGAGCTAGCTAATGATAATGTCAGGCAATTGATTCCCACAACCGTAAAATATACTACAGCCTTACTAGGTCGTGATTTCTCATCAGATTTCATGCACTTTTATCGTATCGAGTATGCATTGGCTGCTTTTAGGTGGACGGGAGAAAAAACTTTTTGTCTGCAAAACGATATTCGTAAGCAGATGGACCCGCAAGAGGGAAACAATGCTATCTTGTGGCAGAAATTTCCCCAAGGCTATTTTGCTCTAGAAAAGCTGTTGATGGGGCAGTTTGATCGCATCTATTCCTGTCATACAAAGTCGGTAAAGTTTTATCAGCAGCTTTATCCGCAATTAAAAGACCGCTTTTCGCATCTAAAAAACACTGTTGATTTGGAACTGTTTTCTCCACTAACCCCTGGAGAAAAAGAGTGCCAGCGGCAAGAATTCGCCAGTAAGTTAGGACTAGCCACAGACACTCGCTTTATCTTGTATGTCGGGCGTTTACATCCGCAAAAAGATCCATTGCTACTGCTTAAAGCCTTTGCTGCACTGGAACAACCTAATGCTCATCTGTTGATTGCGGGCGAAGGAGAATTAAAAGCCACCATTGAGGCTGCTGTCGAAGGCTATGGTATCAGCGATCGCGTAACACTGTTAGGCAAAGTCAATCCTGAAGCAGCCAGTGACCTTTATCGTCTCAGCAACATTTTTGTGCTGAGTAGCGTATATGAAGGCTTCCCCTTAGTGCTGCTAGAAGCCCTAGCTAGTGGCATTCCTGTGGTTGGCACTCAATGCGGCGAACTGCCCTTGATTTTGACTGAAAATAGCGGCATTGTCTGTAGGGATCGCCAGCCAGCAACTATGAGTGAAGCTTTGAATCAAGTCCTCAGTCAACCAGAAAACTATCCCGCAGCAGCTTGTGTCAATGCCGCTAAACCCTATAACGCCGAGACTGTAGTCTCCCAAGTCTATCAGTCTATGGGTGCATCTTGGCAAGCTCAAAGTCCCACCTTCGATACTCCAGAATATAACTAGCTATGAAAATTGCTGTAATTGGCGTTAAAGGATTACCTGCCAAACAAGGAGGAATTGAACGCTATTGTGAAGAACTCTATCCCCGTTTAGTCGCTCAAGGTCATCAAGTAGATTTATTTGCTCGACCCAGCTATACCAAGAGACCCTGGTTTTCTAGCTTTAATTATCGAGGCGTGCGGGTAATTTGTCTGCCTTCAATTCCTGTTCGCGGTCTAGATGCTTTGTTCGGGTCGGCGATCGCTGCTTTGGCATCAACTTTCAACGATTATGACATAGTACATTTTCATGCTTTAGGACCAGCTTTATTTTCATTAATTCCTCGTATCGCTTCCTCTGCCAAAGTGATAGTAACCTGTCAAGGATTGGATTGGCAGAGAGCCAAATGGGGTCGGCTTTCGAGCAAAATTATTTATTGGGGAGAAAAAAATGCCGTTAAGTACGTTCACAATCTGATTGTGGTTTCTCAAGATTTAAAAAATTACTTCGCTAAAACCTACGGTTTAAAGGCGGTTTATATTCCTAATGGACCTGGAGAGTTTTCTCCTTCCGACCCTGATTTAAAGAATGTTCATTCTCTTGAGTTGACCCCAAAGCGCTATCTCTTGTTTTTAGGCAGACTGGTTCCCGAAAAGCGACCAGACTTGTTAATTCTAGCTTTCCAAAAACTGTCACCTTCAGGGTGGAAACTAGTTTTGACGGGGGGTACTAGCGATACCAAAAAGTATACAGAACACCTCTGGAGTTTAGTGGGAGATAATCCCAATATTATTTTTACGGGAGAATTACAAGGAGTCCGTCTAGCCGAAATTCTCCGAGGTGCAGGAATATTTGTGTTGCCCTCGGATCTCGAAGGCTTGCCCCTAGTAATGTTAGAAGCGATGAAAGAAGGTATCCCAGTGATCGCCAGTGATATCCCGCCCCACCAACAACTTATAGAAGCTGATAAAGGCTTTTTATTTCAAGCAGGAAACTTTAATTCTTGTGTTAACTCTTTGCAACAGGCACTAGACCAACCTGGGGTTAGGGAAGAGATGGCAAAGAAAGCACAAAAACATGTGTTAGCCAACTTCAACTGGGAAACAATCACCACTAAAAATCTAGAGGTATATCAGGCTTCACTGTTGGGAATTGCGATCGCTGAATCTGAGTCTAAATCTGATTTGGTTTCTATGTCCAAAGGTAAGTAGATGCTGTGAGATGAGGAGGATTGGTATTTGACAACTAACCATCAATGAACGAAGTTGTGAATAAGATCACTAAAATTTTGGCGGCTTATCGCTATTGGGGAATAGCTTTACTGTCATTACTTGTCGCTCTCAGCGGATACTTTATGCTGCCTGAATCAAGCAGCTTCGGTCAGAATTCTCTGGTTGCTCCCGTAAATTCTTCAATTTCTTCGTCCCCTGGTTGGCATTCGGTAACTCTTGGTGCGGGGGGCTATGTTACAGGAATATATCTTCATCCTACCGCTAAAGATTTAGCCTACATTAGAACTGATAACGGCGGTTTTTATCGTTGGCAAGCTAACCAACAACATTGGCAACCGATCGCCAATTCTCTACCGAGAGGTTTTTGGGACTACGATCATAATTCTGGGGGAGAGGCTTTAGGACTCGACCCCCAAAATCCAGATCTAGTCTATATTGCTGTGGGAAAATATACCGCTCAACCAGGAACGATTTATAAATCCCTAGATCGCGGTTCAACTTGGCAGGCAACAGATTTATCGGTACCGATGGGGGGAGATGAGGATAAACGCTGGGCAGGCGATCGCTTAGTGGTAAGTCCCTTTGATAGTAATCTACTATTATTTGGTTCTCGTCGTCATGGTTTATGGCGATCGCTTGATGGTGGTTTGAGTTGGCAGCGGGTATCGAACTTGAAGGTTAATCCAGATAATCATGTTGGGGTGTTAAATGTAGCGTTTGACCCTCAAAAGTCTCAGATTGCTTATGCCAGTGTTTACCGCGATGGAGTTTATCAATCTCGGGATTCGGGAGTAACCTGGAGCAAATTACCAGATAGTCCCCCCAAGGTGATGCGGTTAAAAGTAGCTCAAGATGGAACTGTATACGTCACTAGTAGCGAAGCTCCCCAGGTAGTTAAATACCAAAACGGTCGCTGGAGCGATATTAGTCCGTCAGGATTGATCCACGAAACTTTTAATGGCTTAAGTCTCCATCCTCAAGCTGCCCAAACCCTTTTGGTTAGTGAAGGAGAAAAGGGCAGAGCTAAAATTTATTATTCCAACAATGGCGGCAAACGCTGGCAAGTAAAATCCTCTAGCATCAAACAAACTGTACCTTGGCTGGCTCCTGAATTCTTTAACGATCATTCCTCGGCGATCGCTTTTGATCCCCAAAATCCCCAACAGGTTTGGTTAGCTGATTGGTTTAGTGTCTGGCATACCGATAATATCGACCAGTCTACCGTTCAGTGGTCAAATCGGGTTAAGGGAATCGAACAAACGGTTCTCTTTAGTTTGATTTCTCCACCAGAAGGAGGGATTTTATTGAGTGGTATTGCCGATCAAGACGGATTCTATCATCAGCAGTTTGCTACTCCTCCCCAAAGTCGCTTGGGTTTCCAACAGCGTGGAGTTAGTTTAAATAAACTTAATTTAACAGGCGATCGCTTTTTAGATAATTACTTTCAGGATACTTATCATCTAGCATACTGCCAGCATGCCCCCCAAAATTTAGTAAGAGTGGGAGGAAAAAGATGGCGCGACAGTTATATGGGAGTAACATCCTCAGATGGCGGACTTTCCTGGCAACCCTGGACAAATATCCCCCCAGATAAACTATTTATGCGAGTAGCGATCGCTCCTGACGACCCGCAGCATTTTGTAGTGACCACCAGCGAAGATTTACCCCTAGTGACCCGCGATGGAGGAACAACTTGGCAAGAGGTTTTTGGATTGCCCCCAGGGGAAGCAGGACCTTGGAATTGGAACCAACCCTTAGCAGCGGATGGCGTAGATGGCGATCGCTTTTATTACTACGTTCAGGGTCGGGTATACGGGAGTCAAGACGGTGGCTTGACTTTTGAGACAATTACCTCAGATTTGCCCGTAGGCAGTCGCTTTGTCCTGGTTACTGTTCCCAAAGTAGCAGGAGAAATTTGGCTGAGTTTAGACCAAGAAGGGTTATTTCATTCTCTTGATGGAGGCAGATCTTTTGCCAAGGTAAATTCAATTACCAAAGCCCATTTAGTAACCGTGGGCGCACCTAGGGAAGGCAAGATTAACCAGAGTATTTATGTCTATGGTCAAGACCAAGCAGGTCACTCAGGCTTATTTAGCTCTGTCGATGGGGGTCAGAGTTGGTCGCAAATTAATTCATTAGCAGCTATGCCACGGGCTATCAAAATTTTAGTTGCCAGCCAACAACAGCCAGGTTTAATTTTTGCGGGGACAGATGGTCGCGGTATTTATTACCAGCAACTAAATTTCAACCGCGAAAGGCGGTCATCGCACAAAGGCGATTCGGTCTTACCCAGATCGGTGTCCTGGGTTCAACCCATGTGACCGCCTTTTCAAGGCGGTGTACCGATGACTCCGAAAATTGGCAAGCTCAATCTTACAATTAATAAAAAAATAATTATAAATATGTTGCGTATTCTTATTGTTGATGACCAACTCAGTATTCGTGAAAGCATCAAAGCTAATCTAGAATCAGAACCAGATTTTAGAGTAGTGGCAACGGCAAATGATGGACAAAGTGCGCTGAAATTAGCTCGACAACTGCTACCAGATTTAATGTTAGTCGATCTGGAAATGCCAAGGGTTAATGGCTTAGAGCTTACTAGAATGATTCATCAAGACTTGCCTAGTATTAAGGTCATTGTCTTGAGTATGCACGATCAAGATGGTTATATTCAACAGTCATTACAAGCAGGAGCAATGGGCTATTTATTAAAAAATACTCCTGTCCAAGATTTAAGAGCAGCAATTCGTTTTGTCTCACGGGGATATACCCAGTTTAGTCCTGGGTTACTCCATAAAGTAATTCCGACAGTAGATACCCAACCAATATTTGACCGCCATCAGAATCGAGAGGACGAATTGTCCCTGAGTTCCCTGGGGACAAACAGTTCCAAATTTAAGACAATTGATTCTTTAAACCAGAAATCTTCCCGTGTAAGGAAACCTTGGCAATCCTATCTACCCTATTGGCTAGTGGGTAATGCTGTCCTCTGGGGATTAGCAATTCTCTATTTAGTATTTAAAAATCCTACTTATACCAGTAAATGGGCAATCAGCTTGCCTGCTAGCCAAAACTCTAGTAGCCTCAGCATTCCCGATGTCGGTTCAGTCAGTTCTAATACTGAGTCCCCTTATCGTCACAATCTGTTTGACCCCCGTGAAGACTATAAATTTTTGATTCGCAAACCAGAAATTATTGAGCAAGCTGCTGCCAAAGTGGGCATGAAACGTAGCGAATATGGACAGCCAGAAATTGAAATTGTTGATAATACAACGATGATGGAACTGACTACGGAAGGGGATACTCCAGAAGCAGCTCAGCAAAAAGCGATCGCCCTGCAAAATGTTTTAGAACAAAAAATTCAACAACTCAGACAGGAGCAAATAAGTCAGACGGATCGCAATCTTCAAGCTAGTTTGGCAAGATCGAAAACAGCTCTAGATAATGCTCGCCAAAAACTAGCGGAGTTTCGTGGGAGTTCGCTGCTGGGTTCTCGAGATAAAGCGAGCAACTTGTCTGATAACTTAGAACAGTTGCGTCGTCAACAGGCAGAAACTACCGCTCAACTAGAACAAACTAAAGTTCAATCCGCTCGTTTGGCAGATAATTTGGGGATGTCTGCTCAATCCGCCAAAGATGCTTTCGCACTCCATTCCGATTCTTTGTTTCAACAGTATTTAGCCGAATATACTCGCGCCAGCGGCGAAATGGTGGCTGTAGCTGCAAAATTTCAAAAAGATAGCCCCAACGTAATTGAAAAAAAACAAGAAGTAGAGCAAGCAAGTAACTCTCTCTTAGAGCGAGGCGGCGTTTTACTGGGGCGCACTCCTTCGGCGGAATTACTCCAACAATTAAATTTAAGGACGGGGGAAGAAAACGATTCCTATCGCGGTAGTTTACTCAAAGATATTGTTGCTCTCCAGTCTGAGGCGGATGGACTAGCAGCTAAAGCAGCAGAATTAAGCAACCAAATTCAAACCATAGAAAGCAAAGAAAACCGACTGGTACAGCAAGATGCGACTCTGGCGCGACTACAACAGGAGGTAAAATTTGCCGAAACAGTGTACTCTTCCAATTTAGCTAAATCTCGTTTGGCAGAAAGTAACCTCTACGATGCCTATCCCCAAATCCAGGTAGCAATTAAACCCAACCTACCCCGAAAGCCTAGTTCTCCAAATCCTACTACCATTGCCCTGGGAACCTTTATGGGTTCGGTGTTTTTAACTACGGCGATCGCTTCTTTGTGGGCGAGTAGTTCGGTTGAGAAATCTCCCCTCGCCAATAAGAACCACAACAATAACAACCATAAAGCACTTACTCCCGCCACTGACTTAAATAGTTTACTTAAGAAATAAAAAATAGGATTTAATACTCGTTAATTTTTAATTTGATAACATCATGCCTCAAGTATCCGTAATCATTCCTGCCTATAACTTAATGGCATATTTGCCAGAAACAGTTAACAATGTTTTAGCCCAAACCTATACTGATTTTGAATTAATTGTCGTTGATGACGGCAGTAGCGATCATACTTCTGAATGGGTTGACCAATTGTCAGATCCCCGCGTCCGCCTAATTACCCAAGCCAACATGGGCTTAGCAGGTGCCAGTAATACAGGAATCATCAATTCCCAGGGAGAATATATTGCCTTTATCGATGCTGACGATCTGTGGGCACCCACTAAATTAGAACAACAGGTTGCTATCCTTGATAACCATCCTGAAGTGGGCATCGTCAATACTTGGGTAACCTACATGAATGATGCAGGTGCATCCACAGGACGCATCGTTAAAACGTCAGCGGAAGGTTATATTTGGCAAGATTTAATTAAAGTCAACCAAATTGAATGTGGCAGCATTGCCCTGATTCGCCGTAGTTGTTTTGATGAGGTGGGCTTATTTGACACCAATCTCAGATCCTACGTTCAAGATTGGGATATGTGGTTGCGTTTGGCTCTTAAATATCAGTTTAAAGTAATTCGTCAACCCTTAGTTTATTATCGCCAACGAGTCAGCAGTAGTTCCCGCAATCTGAGTCAAATGGAGCGAAGTTTTAACATAGTTTTAGCTAAAGCTGAAGCTGCGGCACCTACGGAATTAAAACCGCTGGTTTGTCATGGATATGGCTTTGCCTATTTTTGTCTGGCTTGGAAAGCACTACAAAACACCCAACCAGACCACAAAGCTGCTCGAAAATATCGCCAAATCGCTTTAACCAGAGATCCCCAAAGATTTTGGACTAAGGAAAACTTACGCATAACCATTGCGATCTCGCTAATGGGTATTTTTGGTCAACAGAATTATTTCAAGATTTTGGACTGGATGCAATCTTGGCGTAGTAAAGTAACCCCCGCCTCGGCTATTAATAAGTAGTTAGGGGAAGGGAATAGGGAACAAGTTTTTGCTCATAAGGTAAAGATTTTTATTTGGAATAAGTGAAACACTGGGCGCCCACTACATCTCAATTCATTATGAATTATTAAAATATTAAAAATTAATCAATAAACTAGCGTAATGTTTTTGAAAAATCATGATATACAACCACAGAATATACCAGAACAGGTGATTTGGTATCTGGCGATCGCTACTTTACCACTTTATTTAATTGGTTCTTTATATATAGTTGTACCCCTGACAGGGACGGCATTAACTATTTATGCTTTATGGCAATGGCGCGTCCAAACGGTAGATACTCCTTTAGAGTCAAGAGTTTACATCTCTCCCACTGCTTGGGTCTGGTTGGTAACCAGTCTGATTATCCTCTTGGCATTGGTGGTATCTCATTTTAATTTCGACCTTGGACTTAAGCAAATTGTTTTTTCCACCGTCAATAATTGGTATCGGCGTTGGGCAATAATTCCCATGTTTATTTTGGGGGGACATTTTCTAATTCGACCCAAACTAATGTATCGGGCAGGCTGCATTATTGCCCTTCAAGCAGCAGCACTGATCGTAGTCGGTACGATATTAACTAATTTGGGCGTTCCTGAACTGGCATATGACTCCCCTCTGGCAGTGTTTGGCGGCGGTGGCGATCACTATGAGGTTCATCTCTTGCAAAATGCTCTCCAAGATCGGATTTACGCCTTTAGCCCCTGGTATACTTCCACGGGCACTCTGGGAAATTTCTTCTTCTTTTTGGTATGGGAAGAAAAAGCTCCTAAATGGCGCTTGGCAGGGCTAATTTCAGCGTTGATTTTAATCGCGGTTTCTCAATCACGAGCGGCATTATTATGTGTGCCCTTCGTACTGGTTGTTGTCTGGCTAGTCAGAAATATTTTCTCGACCCAGGTACAATTGCTTTCTTCCTTAGGCTGCTTTATTTTGGGAATTTTTGCCTTTCAAATCGGTAAGATCTTTAATTTTGCTCAAGACCAGTTTAATAATTTTCGGGGTAAAGATTCCCTCTATTCCTCTCGTATCCGTAATATCCTCTATCGAGCCACTATCAAAAAATGGTGGACTGACGCGCCGATTTGGGGTCATGGTCGGTTAGAAGAAACAGGTCCCAGATATCTAGCGCAGATGCCCTTAGGAAGTCACAACACCTGGCTGGGAGCTCTATATACTTATGGTCTGGTGGGTTTTACTGCTGTGGCGATCGCTTGTAGCTTTACTTTCTTTAATTTGATTATTCGAGCCAGGCAATCAAATACCACTAAAGTTGGGTTATGTTTATTTATCAGCCTCTTTGTCTCTAGCTTTACTGATAGTGTTGAGTACGTTAACTATGCCTATTGGCACGCTTGGCTTTTTATCGGTATTGCCTTAAGGCAGCGACAAGAAGAAATTGAATTAACCCAAGAGCCAATTAATTCTCAAGTCTGGCAAGTTAATTAAATCTTAGATCCTTCTTATATCCTTAAAAAAATGCCTCAAATTTCTATTGTTGTACCTGCTTATAACGCAGCCAAAACTGTTACTGAAACTATCGAATCAGTGCAGCGACAAACAATCAATGATTGGGAATTGATTGTAGTTAATGATGGTTCTACTGACAATACTCTAGAAATCCTCAAGCAAATTGTTGAACCGCGCCTCAAGATAATTTCCGCTCCTAATGGGGGAGTTTCTGCTGCCCGTAATTTAGGGATAGCTCAAGCCCAAGGTAAGTATATCGCCTTTCTCGATGCTGACGATCTCTGGGTAGCCGATAAATTAAAGCTACAACTGCAAGCACTAGAGCAAAATCCCGATGCCATAGTGGCATATAGTTGGACTTGCTTTATGGACGAACAACAAGATGGTTACGTTTATCATCCTTCCCCTCCCTATAATCATTCAGGAGATGTTTATCCTCGGTTGCTCCAAGGAGGTTTTATTCACAGTGGTTCCAATACTTTAGTTTGTAAATCGGCACTTGATCGGGTGGGGGGTTTCGATTCTCGCTGTGATATTTGTGAGGATTGGGATATGTGGGTACGTTTAGCTGCCATTGGAGAGTTTGTGGTGGTTCCTCAATATCAAATTATGTATCGGCGTGCTGCTGGTTCCTCTACTTCCCGTGTAGAAAGGATGTACAAACAGACTTTATATGCGATCGACAAAGCTTTTCAAGCTGCCCCTGAACATCTGCAATATATCCGTCGGCAAACCGAAGGAAATTTACATATGTATATCGCTAGTCTCTATCTCCAACATGGTACAGAAACTGTTAAAACCCAAAAAGCTGCTCAACATATTAAAT
The DNA here is from genome assembly GCA_039179675.1 of Cyanobacteria bacterium P01_G01_bin.67. GTDB lineage: Bacteria > Cyanobacteriota > Cyanobacteriia > Cyanobacteriales > Xenococcaceae > Waterburya. The sequence continues at coordinate 6,828 of JBCDEP010000097.1, read as the reverse complement.
GGTCGTTGCAAAAATACCTGCCAGTTTTACGTCAAGCTTACGTCCAAAAGCTGCTGGTTAAATTTGCTTTGCGCTATTTTCTGCCTGGACAATTGGGTAGAAATGTCTTTGAGAGATTGAGAACAATTTTTTCCATTAAAAAACCACAAACACTAAATATTAAACATTAAACATTTTGGTCTTAGGTTTCTATTTTTAAAACAATGATAAATGCTAAATGATAAACCAACTATCGGCTTAATTCACAATTATGATTTAATTGATGAATTCTTGGAGAGTATGAATCTTACTTTCCCAGATTATTGTAATAATTTTACTGGTAGCTTTATGTTTGGCTATATCAAAGCCTTACAAAGTGCTGGGGTGCGCCCAATTTTGTTTTGTATCACCGCTCAAGTAACTCAACCGACTCGATTTGAGCATTTACCGACAGGGGCGATGATCTGTGCCCTACCCTACCCCAAAATCTACAAAGGCTATTTGGCGATTAAAAATACTTCCCTTAAAGCTTATGGTGCGGAAACGGGACAAGCTTTTAAAGATGTAGCAGATAGCAATCAAGTCCGTAGATTGAGTTTGACCGCAGTAAAGAATGTGATTAAAAGTGGGGGCACTTATTTAGCTACCCCTCTCAATTTATTGGCAAAAGAATTACAGCGAGAGAATTGTCAAGCTCTCTTATGTCAGGAATATGAATATGCCCGCTTTGATACCTGTGTAGCTATGGGCAAAAGAATTAACCTACCCGTGTATGCTTGTTTTCAGGGATTAGATCACACACAAAGTTTAGTAGAGTCTGCTGTTCGACGTTGGTCATTAGAAAACTGTGCGGGGTTAATTATTGCTTCGGGAAGGGAGATTAAACGAGTACGTCAGCAATATAATTTCCCTCCTGAAAAAATTCACCAAATATTTAATCCCTTGGACTTAATAGCAGGTGATTACCCTTCGGGTACGCTTTGCGATCGCAATACTAAAATTATTACTCGTCAGGATTTGGGTATTTCTCCTACGGCAAAAGTAGTTGTTTGGCATGGGAGGGTGGAAATTGTTCAAAAAGGCTTGGATATTTTAGCTTTGGCTTGGCAAGAAATTTGTCAGACTCGCCCCACAGAAGACTTATGTTTGTTGATTATTGGCACTGGTAGCGATACACCACGATGGCAACGGCAAATTGATGATCTGAACTTATCAGGAGTAGTTTGGCTGAAGGAGTTTATTAGCGATCGCCATCTTCTCTGTCGTTATCTCAGTGCCGCAGATCTCTATACTCTCCCCTCCCGTAAAGAAGGTTTTCCCTTGGCACCCATCGAAGCAATGGCTTGTGGTTTGCCCGTGGTTTTGGCGGATGCAGCAGGAGTTAGGGATATTTTACCCAGGGAAAAAGATGACGGGGGAATTATTGTCCCTAGAGAAAATCCTACTGCTTTAGCAACAGCAATTGGTTATCTTTTAGATAGTGCAGAGCTACGAAATAAGTTAGGTCAAAAGGCAAAAGCAAGAGCAGAGAATAATTTTTCCCTTAAAGGGATTGGATTACAAATGAGAAAAGCATTGAGCATTAAACATTGAACATTTAGCATTTAATTAATAACTATATTACTTTATTTGATGTTTGATGAATTTAGGACGATATATCTATCAAAAATTATTGATCATCTTTAAATTGGACTTGCGATCGCTAGCTCTTTTTAGAATCTGCTTGGCATTATTTATTATGGCGAGTTTTCTCAGTCGCTTTCATTTAATTGCTGATTACTATAGCGATGGCGGAAGCTTACCTCGCAGCGAGTTAATTAATGTTATTTCCTCTGAATATTGGTCGCTCAATTTAATAACTGGTTCGGTCTTCGGACAGCAAATACTTTTTATCATTGGCATCTTTGCTGCTGCTTTATTACTCATGGGCTACCGTACTCAATTAGCTACTATCATATGTTGGGTAATGTTACTTTCTCTTCATAACCGCAACCCCAGTTTAGTTGCTAGTAGTGATGATATTTTACGAATAGTTATCTTTTGGGTTATGTTTCTGCCTTTGGGGGCTTATTATTCTTGCGATCGCGCTTTAAATACTAGTAATCAACCCTTGCCCCAGGCAGTTATTTCTGGGGGAACAATTGGATTTACATTTCAGATAGTTTTACTCTGGATATTTTATTTTAATAATGTTGATTCTTTAGCTATTTTACTGCTGACATTATTAGCTTTTATTCCTGGATTTGTTTGGATTTTTTTAGATAAACAAACCTATAGTAAAGAAATTTCAGGACTAGTAATTAACTACGATCGCGATTGTGGTTTTTGTAAGAAAGTAGTTTGTTTCTTACAAACTTTTTTAATTTTATCTGGGGTGACTATACGAGAAGCTCAAGCCAATCCTAGTATCTATGCTGATATGGAGAAATATAATTCTTGGGTAATTGAAGACTATCGGGGTGAGAGATACTTTAAATGGTATGGCATTGTTTATGTGGTGAGCATTTCTCCTGTTTTGTGGTGGCTGGCACCAATTTTAAGTATCAAGCCCTTAATGAAATTAGGAAATAAAATTTATGAAACTATTGCTAATAATCGTCGTTTGATAGGAAACTTTACTCGACTTTTCTTATTCCATTCCCAGAGTATTCAGCCTTCAAGCTTGTTGAACAGTCTTGCTATTTTAGGTTTAACTTTAACTTTGATAAATTACCTTGAGCTAGTTTTCAATTTTATTCCAGAGAGTAGCATAATTAATAGCTTGATTAAAATTTTAAGATTAGATACTTGAACTTTTATTTTACTCATTACTTATTACTTACCCCAACATATGACAAAACAAAAGAGTAATAATAATTTAAAAATCGCTTTTGTAGTCGGTAGATTTCCCGTCCTTTCTGAAGCTTTTATTTTAAACCAAATTGCAGGATTAATACAACGAGGACATCAAGTAGATATCTATGCCTTAGAAGGTTATTCGGAAGAAACTAAAGTCCATCCCATAGTTAATCAATACAATTTATTAGAGCGATCGCACTACGTACCAGATATTCCCCACAATTTTATCTTTCGCTGTCTCAAAGCACTACAATTACTATTAACTCAAGTAACTCAAGGTTATCAGAAGCCTTTAGCAATAATTAAATCTCTTAACTGGTTTCGCTATGGCAAACAAGCTCTATCTCTACGATTATTTTATAGTGCGATCGCCTTTTTAAATACTAAGCAATACGACATTGTTCACTGTCAGTTTGGTATTTATGCCATGCAGGGTAAATATCCTGAAGATGCGGGAGTGTTGAAGCTTCGTTCTCTGGGTTTATTGCAGGGTAAATTGATTGTCGGCTTTCGCGGTTGGGATATTAGCTGGTACCTCAAACAACAAGGAGAAGCCGTTTACCAACAACTATTTCCTCATGCCGACTTCTTTGTGACTAATTGTAACTTTTTTCGCGATCGGGCGATCAAAATTGGTTGTCCTGGGAATAAAATAACTGTAGTAGGATCAGGTATTGACTGCCAAAAATTTCAATTTAAGCCCCGCCAGTTTCCCGAAGATAGCATTGTGCGCCTAGCCACTACTGGTCGTTTAACTGAAAAAAAAGGCATTGAATATGCTATCCGCGCCGTAGCCAATACTCTCCAGCATTACCCCCATCTGGAATACAACATCATTGGCGATGGTTATCTGCGAGATAGCTTACAACAACTAATTGTCGAATTAGGCTTAGCCAGCACAGTTAAACTCCTCGGCTGGCGACAACAAGCAGAAATTATTACCATCCTCGATAACTCCCAGATCTTTCTCGCCCCCTGCGTCACCGCCCAAGATGGCAACCAAGACGCACCAGTAAACACCCTCAAAGAAGCAATGGCAATGGGTTTACCCGTCATCTCCACCTATCACGGCGGTATTCCCGAATTAGTGCAAGATGGCGTGTCTGGTTACTTAGTGCCAGAAAGAGATAGTAATGCGATCGCCGAAAAGTTGCAATATTTAATAACTAATCCTCATTTGTGGGTATCTCTAGGTAAAAATGGTCGAGAATTCGTCGAACAGCATTATGATATTGAGCCTTTAAACGATTGCTTGGTAGATATCTATCAAAGGATAATCAATCTTGAATCATAGATCTAAATCAATAAATATTTGCTAGGCATCAAAATATTCTAGAAGAATTAACTGCCAAAAAATTGATGTGATAATTGTTGTCAAACTATATTTGTTAGCGTTAGATAATTTCTCTAATATATTTTTATATTTTGCTGTAATATATACTTGATCTCATCTATTCTTATTTTAATTCTGGAAAAATTGCTAAAAAGCAGGAAATTAAATCCTCAATTTATTCCGTAACTTAAATCTCAACTTTGACCAAAGATTAAAATAATCATTATCAGGATTAAAAGGATATTTAAGCAAGTTAGGATTAAGCTGTTTTAATATTGCAACCTGAACTAAGGAATCAAGTCTTTTTGCTTCGGGAATGCTTAATAATAAACTATAAGTACGGGCGGCATTAAGAATCGGAAACCTAATTAAATCCGACAGATCGTATACCTGTTCTTTACTACTCAACCAACCAGCCTGTCTTTGCTCCAGAAAAAAGCGATCGCGCCAATTCAAATTTGCTTGGGGATGTTTTTGCACCCAGGATAACCAGGCTGTCATTCCCGCTACAGCCGAGGATTCTGGAGGTTCGTTAAATAGTTGAGCGATTTGTACTGCACCTGTTTGCGGATCAGCAAAATTAGCTGGTAACTGACCCAGAGTATGAAAACCACTGGCGATCGCAAAACCATGTCCCCCAAAAGAGATTCCCTTGAGGCTATCCCTTACTCCCATAATAAAAGGTTCAGCATCTCCTGAAGATATATTATTACCTGCATGCTGTCTGACGAGGTTGCGTCGTAAATCTTGTTCTCGGGGCAGTTTATTATTTAAAAATATATGAGGAATGTTACACTCTTTTGCTAGTTGGGGCGGTATAACAAAGTCTGCCAGGGACATCCGCCCTGCAATTCTGGTAAAAGTAGTAAATTTGCACTGAGCAGCTATAGCGATCACCAGCATTAAACGAGAGTCATACCCTGCGGTTAAACCCAACCAAATTGGTTGTTTTAATTTGCCTAGGTTTTGCAAAGCTGTAACTAAAGCATTTTTAACTAAATCCAGGCTGGTTTCATAGTCTCGATTTAAATCTATTTCTGGCATTAAAGGGCGAGGTGAAATTTGCCCCGTCGTAAAATTAAGCACCTGACTGGCTAATAATCTTTTGATCTGAGGATAACCAGAATAGGGAGGAGTATACCAAGATATTCCGCCGCCATAGACTAAATTGCGATCGTCTTGGGCGTTTGTCGTCATGATCTCTGCTAGTAAAGTGGGGCTACTAGATAACCAGATATCTCCTGAAGACTTTTCCCCATAGAAACAGCCTAATAACCCATTGGCATCAAGATGTATTTCTCCTTGACCTATTAGTAACCAACGTCCAGCCCAAGCAGAATATCCATTAATAATTTCTTGGGTAGAACGTAGTGAAATCAAATCTTCTGGAGCAATATTTTCTGTAGTTTCGATTGCCAAACCGAGCAAAAACCACTCTATTCCATTCTTATCCGTTGCTCTGTTTAAGTTTAAGTTTAAATCATATGAAATCCAAAAATTGCTACTCAACTTATGCGATCGCCAATCTTCATTGGGTATAAACTCTGAATAACCAATAACAAATTGACGACGATGAGGATTTGGTAAGTGATGATTATTTAAACTTGGCATTATAAGTAATTAATCATTTAATTTGCTTGTTATAGAAGACTGGGTAACAAAAATGTTTAATGCTCAATGTTTACCATCGGCAATAATTAGGTTCACCGTTATCTGGTTGAATTATCCGAAAATCTAGCAACTTCATTGACCAAGTTCTCTGAGGAGTGCGCCAAGTCGGATCGTTGACAATATTATCAGTTCGATAAAGGCGATCGCTATGTTCAAATACTAGAGGAACTACATAACCTGCTTTTGTCCATTGGTAGATTAATTTTTTAAATTCCACTACAGGTAAATAGTGGTCTTTTAAGGGGCGATATTTATGTCCAACTTCAGCTTTTTCGTCATCTATTTCAATTACTTTCACTGTATCTTCTTGATAGTTCCAAATCTTCAGAGGATTACTACTTAAGAGTAAATGGTTGCTAGTTGCCCCTTCAGTTCTTAAGTTACTAAACATTGAGAAATTACCCGCCGTGCGTAATCCTAAATAAGACGTAGAAGCATAAATAGCTAGTATAGAAATTGCACCATAGGTTAGCCAGGGAATTTTAGTTTTGATCACGGTTACTCCCTGCCAATCATCAGGTCGTTTACATAGTTGTTTAACAAGAGGTGCCAGCACAATTAATGCCGAAATGATAAATATAATTCCTGCGATCGCTTTGATATTAAATTCAGAGTCAGTTAAATAATAGTAACCAGAAATTAAGCCCCCAATAATATTGATTAATATATAACTAGAAATGATTGTTATTTTTAAATTGAGCCACGGTACAGTAATTTTTTGTTGTAAATAGCCGTAATAATGAGCAGGAATAAATGTTAGCCAGAGGGTAAATGCCAAGGAACCAAAATCAACAAAACCAATGGGAGCTAATACCAAATGCATAAATATTGATAGACAGAACATCAACAGTTGATAGCGAGGAATTAACATCATAATTCCTCCAATGACTTCCCAAGCTATCACAAAAATTGAAGTAGCCAAGATCAATAAAGGAAAGATCTTATCAGTTAGATCGAGATGGAATAAGAGCCGTGACCGCCCCCTGCGGGCCGCTGCCTGCGTCGCC
>JBCDEP010000165.1:0-13889 GCA_039179675.1 Cyanobacteria bacterium P01_G01_bin.67 | reverse complement strand
GACTGGAGAGAAGAAGAGCAAAAAGTCATCAATCAATATCTAATTACATTGTGGAATTATATTTTATCTCAGCCACCTCGATTAAGATTTAACGCATATGATTTTATAGACTCTATATTAAGCATAAATGATGAATTAAATTTATTATTAGCAATGTGGCAAAATCATCGCTCACCTAGCTCACTGCTACATTTATCAGAATTTATTAGACATCAAATTAACTTTAATGTAGTGCCAATAAAAATTGATAACTTGTCTCAAAAACATACGGAGTATTTTTTGCAATGGCTGTCTCAAGATGAAATAATCGATAAACTAGAACAATATTTCTTCGATAACTTAAATGAACCATATTCCAACCAATTGGCTACTACTGTCGATATATTGCATTGCATTTTTAGCCAATTTAAAGTAATAAATTAAGATTGAGCTTATTAAAAAGTCAAGGTGATGCGATCACCAATCTACATATTTAAAATCATGCTGAGTATTTAATATAGTTAAAGTTTATCTATATTTTTTTTAAATACAAAAAAAGCTTCACCTAAATTGTTGCGTAAAGCTTCATGAAATCATCTGAATTGTTGATTTATCTTTATTTTCCTAAAATGTTGTCTCCAGCTTCTTTAAGCCTAATAATTAACTCTTGAATATCTCTACTCAAATCATCCCAAGCTTCTTCCGCAGCCTCAAAAATATTACTCATTTTTACTTCTGATTCTGCCATATATTTTTCCAGATTATCAATCTCTGATTGCATGATATCTTGGCGTAAGTTTTCTTTCTGTTCTCTCAAATCGCGAATAATAACTTTACCGCGATCGATTTCCGTTTCTAGTTGCTTCAAAAGTTCTTGTTTGGTTGTCATAATTTAGCCTTTAGTTACATCAAATTTTAGTATCCGCACTGCCTACACCACAGGTTGTTTGCTTCCAGTCACGGTAAGCAAAATCGCAGGAATGATAAAGAAGACACAAATGATATATACAAAAGCCAAATACTTACGTTTACTAGCTACTTCTGCTAGAGTTTCAGCTCCTATCATCGGTAAGTTGCGGAGAAAAGGAATACCATAAATAATGATTGTACCGAACACATTGTAAAGTAGATGAATCTCGGCAATTTCCAATGCCGCAGCCTGATTTTCTGTTACCGCTGTTGCTGCTAACAAGGCTGTAATGCAAGTACCGATATTTGCTCCTAAAGTAAAAGGATAAATTTCTTGTAAAGTCAAAACTCCCGTACCTGCCAGAGGAACTACCAAGCTAGTTGTGGTAGAAGAAGACTGGACTAAAACTGTTACGACCGTTCCTGATAAGATTCCCGCAATTGGACCTCTACCCATAGCGGTTTTCAACATACTTTTGGCTTTACCTACCATCAATACCTTAAGCAGTTTGCCAATATAGTAGATGGATAAGAAAATTAAGCTAATGCCGATAATAATTAACAGGATGCCATCATAAGGATTGGGTAAAATATGGGATAGATCTTTAAGCATTCCCGTTACAGGCTTGGTAGCTGCTTTGACAATATTAAAATCATTAACATCAGCTCCAGTTCCTCCCACAAAGATTCCTGACAATAGTGCTCCCGTTTTTGCAAGAAATCCAGTAACAATTTCTAGGGGTAAGAAAATGACGACACTAAGTAGATTGAAAAAATCGTGAATAGTTGCCGCCGAAAAGGCACGTCTAAATTCATCTCTGCTTTTGACATGACCTAAACTTACCAGAGTATTGGTAATAGTTGTGCCAATGTTTGCACCCATTACCATTGGGACTGCCGTAGATACTGGTAAGCCACCTGCTACTAGCCCCACAATAATTGAGGTGACGGTACTTGAAGATTGAATCAAAGCGGTACATAGGGTGCCGACAATTAGTCCAGCAAAGGGGTTGGCAGCAAAAGCAAACAATTCTTCGGCTCGTTCTCCTGCCGCTAGTTTAAAACCACCACCGATGGTACTTACGGCACAAATCAGGAGATAAACGAGGAGAAGGACTGCAATCCAGCTCAAAAAACTGCCCTTATCTCTTCTTGGTTGAGAAATATGGTCTTGCTCAATTGTTTCAATTGTCATGAATAATACTCTTGTTTGTATTAATTGATTTTGTATTTACAAATATCAATCAATCAAAAAGAGAAATTTAATACCCTATTAAGGGAGCATTAATATAATATTGAAAATATATAAAGTTTTAGCCTAAAATCTAATTTATTCCATCTACATCAAATTCATTTTGGCAATGATTATAGCTAATTTTGTTAAATTTTTATAAAAATAGTTTGACAACAGGATTATTTGATTATTTCTTAATTGATTAAATTTAATAGGTGAGCTGCGTATCCGATCGCGCCACCGATAACTACTAGCCAAACAGAATTAATCTTAAATCGGAAGACAGCAGCTGCACTGAAAATCGCCACAATTATTGTTAGCCAATCAACTAATGCCGCTCTTGCTAAGGTAAAAGTAACCCCCGCCATCAGTCCTAAGGAAGCAGCATTAACCCCATCCAAAAAGCCACTAGCCCAAGCAGATTGACGTAATTTTGTAACCCACGGATTCACTAGCCCTACCAGCAGAAAAGCAGGCAAGAAAATACCCACAGTAGCAGCGATCGCTCCCAGATTTCCCGCTAACAAATAACCCACAAAAGTGGCAGTGGTAAAAACGGGTCCAGGAGTGATCTGTCCGATGGCTACCGCATCTAAAAGCTGCTGGGATGTTAGCCATTGATTGCGCTCGACTAAATCTCGTTGTAAAAAGGCGAGTAACACATAGCCACTGCCGTACAGCACACAGCCAATTTTGAGAAAAAATAGAAATACGCTACCCCAGGTAACAGAAATGGCAGTAGTAGCTATGCTTCCCACCTGAGCCAGCATCCCTGACATTGGTAATAAGAATGCTCCATTGGCGGTGTTGTTTTTGTGCCAGTTTTTAGTTAGGGTGACTGCAATTCCGAGCAAAATTAAGAGCAAAATCTCGTTAAAACCAGCAAAATAACCAGCGATCGCTGCGATCCCTGCAACTACGGTAGGAACATCTTTAGCCGCTTTTTTTCCCAGCTTCCATAATGCCAGAAGCACCACCGCCACAATAACTGGTTTGATCCCATAAAGTAACCATTCTACTTGAGGTACTGTTTGAAAACGGACGTAAAGTATTGCTAGTAACCATACAATGATCATTGCAGGTAAGATAAAGCAACTTCCCGCGACAAACAAGCCACGCCACCCTGCTTGCTCGTAACCAATATGAATCGCTAATTCAGTAGAGTTAGGACCAGGAAGTAAGTTAGTTACCCCCATCAAGTCTAGTAATTGTTCTCGACTCATCCACCGCCGTCGCTGCACCACCTCATCATCCATCATGGCAACATGAGCCGCTGGTCCGCCAAAAGCAATCATACCTAGACGAGAGAAGACTTTCGCCAGTTCTATTAGTCCTGGTTTTGCTGGTATTTGATGCTTTGCTTCAGGTGACATCGCTAGTTAAGAACTTGAATAACTTTAAAATAAGGATTGATTGAACATTGGTAAAAATAGACAGGTTGCAGTTGCCAAAAACCTAACGATTTCCAACTAAAGTAAGCTTTTGCTCTTGACACCAAGCTTGAGTACTCATTTGTACGGGATCAAAAGGACTACTTAAGGGTGGGGTATAGCTCAGATCTAAATTTTCCACATCCCATACCTTCATCCCGTGATAAATAGCCGTGGCAAAAATATCAATCCGCTTGGCTACTTCTGCTTGATAATGTCCTAAAACTTGCGCTCCCAATAAACGCCCTGTATTAAGGTCTCCCGTAACCAGAATTATTAACTGATGTGCGCCAGGATAATAAGCTTTGTGATGCCAAGTTTTGGTTTCCACTGTGGTGGGTTTGAATCCAGCAGCCGCCGCTTCATTTTCTCTCAATCCCGTTCTGGCGATCGCTAAATCAAAGATTTTTACCACTTGAGTCCCTAAAGATCCCGCAAACTGTCGACTACCACCAAGAGCATTTTCTCCAGCAATGCGCCCTTGTTTATGAGCTGTAGTGCCCAGAGGTAAGTAAACTGGTTTATCTAGTAGGCGATGCCAAGTTTCGACGCAGTCTCCCGCAGCATAGATATGGGAGATATTAGTCTCCATGTAGCGATTGACTTTGATTGCACTACCAATACCAAGTTCTACCCCCGCAGTCTGCGCTAATTCAACGTTAGGTGTCGCCCCTACCGCTACTAACACTAAATCGGCTGTTGACTGAAATCCTGCTGAACCAGTGATATTAAGCTGTTTGTTTTGTTCTAAGATGGTTTCGATAGCTACTCCAGTAACTACATTTACTCCCCGATGCTGAAGTTCTGTTGCTACTATTTGACCCAAGCTAGGAGCTACAGTTTTTAATACCGTAGGTGAATGTTCCACAACAGTTGCCTTTAAACCCCTTAGCGTCAAAGCGTCTGCCATTTCCATTCCAATATAACCACCCCCAATAATTAAGGCTGATTGAGGATTAAGCTGAGTCAAGTGCTGATGGACAGCAAAGCTATCACCCATCCAGCGAAGAAAATAAACTCCAGGATGATCTAAGCCCGCAATCTTAGGCTGACTGGAAGTTGCACCAGTGGCAATGACCAACTTGTCGTAATTAAGCTGGTGTATTTTACCTTCAGAATTAACTGTGGTTACTGTTCTCTCACTAGGATTGATGCTGGTTGCTGTCTGATTGATCAGTAAGGTTATTCCCAGTTGCGTGATTTCCTCTCGGCTGCGGTGAGCCAAATTTTTCCAGTCTGCAACCTCTCCACTTAGGAAAAAAGGTAAGCCACAAATACTGAAGTTAGGATATGCATCAGCAAGAATGATAGTCACTTGAGTTTCGGGCGCTAACTCTTTCGCTTTAAGAGCAGCACTAATTCCTGCATCACTGCCACCGATAATCAGTAGTTGGGTCATGACCAATAATTGTATTTAGTAACTTGAGCGATCAAATTTGCTGCCTAAATCCTATCGTTTGCCAACCTCAGTCTCGGTTAATGCCAAATTAAAATAGAGTTAAAAAAAATTGCCATTCACCAAAAAGTAGACTGGAGCAAAATTTTAATATTTAATACTTGATGTTTCGGTCGAATAATTTTTCTAGCATCATTATCCTTGCAATTTAAGCAGAAAAGCGATCGCTTCTTCAGTATTAAGGATTATTTGAGGGACACCTCCCACTGATAAAATCCATCTATCTTCAGCTTGTTGTAACTTCCACCTCTGATTTGCCTTTTGAGGCAGAATCAACCAAGAGTTTGAGTCATCGTGCTGACAAACAAATCCCCAACATTTTGCTTTGGTGATTAAAATATCGGACAACTTGAAACCCAGATAATGATTTGGTTATTCATTAATAAAATCTTAAATTGTCTTCCTGTGTTCAATTCTTAAATATTCAGTAATATTTAAGAATTGAACACAGGAAGACATTATGAACAAGCGTTAGGATTTTCCTTGTTCCCTGTACATGCAGGTAAACCCTTTGTCTGTTCTCTGTTCCCTGTTCCCTAAGAAACGATATCTATCGTCCTAAACTAATAACTTAAAGCTATATCTAAGCAAGTTGCTGAATTAGTTTGGCAACTCGCTCTTTGATTTCATCTCGAACACGGTGAAACGTCTCTATCGGTTGTCCATCGGGGTCGTCTAATTCCCAATCTTCAAATATTTCTTGCATGACCCACTCAGAGGGTAAACCCGTCCCACAACCACACATGGAGATTACCGCATCGTAATCTTGGGCGTTAAAATCACTCAAAGCATCTGAGGTTTGCTTCGTTAGATCAATTCCCATTTCTGACATCACCTCAATCGCCGTGGGATGTACCCGACTGGCTTCCAACCCGGAGGATGTTACTTCAATTTTATTTTCGCCTAAGGTTCTCGCAAAACCTTCTGCCATTTGCGAACGGCAGGAATTACGACGACAAACAAACATAATTTTTTTCATGATTAATTAAATCTCTGCTAATTCTTAATTTCTACTAAATTTGATCTTTATCGAAAGTCCCGAAACCCATTGGATAGGTAACGGTAGACCAATACTGCTAATTGCGCGCCGACAATAGGTGCCACCCAATACAACCAATGATGTTGCCAAATACCGCCGACAAATGCTGGTCCAAGCGATCGCGCAGGATTCATGCTGGCTCCTGTAATTGGTCCCATGAAAGCGGCTTCTAAACCGACGGTTAGACCAATTGCCAAGCCTGCAAAACCTGATGGCGCCCGACGATCTAAGCCTGACCCCAGGATGACAAACATCAAAATAAAAGTCAGAACGGTCTCCAAAATCAGAGATTGCAACCAGTTATCTGCTAGTGGTAAAGTTGCACCCAAATTAGCAACATTACCCAGGGTCAATAACAGTAACCCCGAAGCAGCGATCGCTCCTAGGCATTGTGCCACGATATAGGGAATTACTTTTTGTCTGGCAAAAAAACCACTTGTCCAAAAAGCAAGCGTAACCGCAGGGTTGATATGAGCTTCGCTGATATGTTGTGTCGTATAAATGACCGCAGCCACCACAGCTCCAAAAACAAAGCTGACTCCTAGATGAGATAAATCACCATTGCTAATGCTATCAACCATAACTGCACCAGGACCAGCGAAAACCAAGATAAAAGTACCGATAAACTCTGTGATAGCTTCTTTCCAGTAACCAAAAATGCCATTCACCCCAAGTTTTTTTGGTTTTGATGTCATTGTTATGCATGTGGAGTACCATTTCATTTTGCCTTAGGGAAATTGTTGACAGCATTTATTTATTGGCTGACAATTTAGCTTTTCGTTCACTATGGCGATCGGTAAGATAATCAACCTGATCCCGCAATAGCAGAGTAAATTTATATAGTTCCTCCATCACATCTACTACTCTGTCTCGATAGGCAGAATCTTTCATCGTGCCGTCTTCGTGAAACTCCTGATAGGCTTTTGCCACAGAAGATTGATTGGGAATAGTAAACATTCGCATCCATCTACCTAAAATCCGCAGGGTATTAACCGCATTAAAAGACTGGGAACCACCGCTAACCTGCATCACAGCTAAAGTTTTTCCTTGGGTTGGTCTAACTGAACCAATAGATAGAGGTATCCAATCAATTTGATTTTTGAGGATTCCCGTAACATTGCCGTGCATTTCAGGAGACGACCACACCTGACCTTCTGACCACTGACTTAACTCCCGCAATTCCTGTACCTTGGGATGGGTTTCCTCAACCTGTCCCCGCAGTGGTAGTTCGTGGGGATGAAAAAACTTCACCTCAGCCCCCATATCAGCAATGATGCGGGCTGCCTCCTCTGCTACGAGACGACTGTAGGAACGCTCTCTTAATGAGCCATATAAAAATAAAATTCTGGGTGGATGATCGAAACTGGTCATTTTTGCCTGCTACTTTGACGATTTATCCTTAAAATTGGGGTAATTTTAATAAAAACTCTTGTTGAGCCGCTCTTAATTCTGCTGTCGGACGAGCCTCTTTAACCATTGCGATCGCATTTTCGGGTAATTCCCCATCAGCAACTAAATAAGCAGCAAGTAATGTTCCTGTTCTGCGGTTACCACTGGTACAGTGAACTACTACTGGTTGATAATTTTCAATTAAAGGCTGGGCAAATTCAATAAACTGCTTGACCTGTTCTACAGTTGGTGGTTTTCCTCCTGTAATTGGCAGCCAAAGAGCTTTAAATCCTGCCGCTCGATACTCTTGAATCCCAGATGGCTCATCCATAACTGAGATAATGCCTCGAATACCCCCTTGATTAAGCTGAGGTAAATCTTCTATGGGCGGTCTTGACATCCCGCCTAATTTATCGGGTAAGAGCCACCAAACATAGTCGGGAACAGGCATTTTGTCGGACATGTATTTATTCTCTCTACTATTTACCGATAAGGACTTACGCACCGAGGATCAAGCAAAGTTGCCTTTTCGGGATGTCGGGGAAACCAATTAGCAGTTCGCTTACAGAATTCCACCAGCATCAACATTACTGGAACCTCAATTAAGACTCCGACCACTGTCGCTAGGGCGGCACCAGAATTGAGACCAAATAGGATTACCGCAGTGGCGATCGCCACTTCAAAGTGATTACTAGCACCAATTAATGCCGCGGGGGCTGCATCTTCATAATCTAGTCCTATTTTTAATGCCACGACGTAGGTAATGAAGAAAATAAAATTAGTCTGTAAAAATAAGGGAACCGCAATTAAGAGAATATGTAAGGGATTATTGACGATTAATTCACCTTTGAAGGCAAATAGCAAGACTAGGGTCAGTAATAATGCTGCGATCGCTACTGGAGAAAGATAGCGCAAAAATTGCTCTTCAAACCACTTTCTGCCTTTATTATGTAAAATCCAGTAACGACTCAGAACCCCAGCTAGTAATGGCAATCCGACATAAATCAAGACTGACAATACAATCGTCTCCCAAGGTACCGTAAGATTATTTGCCGACAGTAACCATTTCCCTAATGGTGCATAGAGAAATAGCATTGCCAGGGAATTAACCGCCACCATAACTAAGGTATGACCTTGATTGCTATAGGAAAGATAGCCCCACATCAAGACCATAGCAGTACAGGGAGCTATCCCCAATAAAATTGTCCCTGCAATATAGGAATTAGCCAGGGTAACTTCCACTCCTCTAATTAGTTCCGTTGACGACAGCCAAGATTGAAATAATCCACCCAGAAAAAACTGAGCAAATACTACCATCGTGAAGGGCTTAATCAGCCAGTTAATTACCAAGGTCAATAATACTGGTTTGGGCGATCGCGCAGCTTTTTTTGCCTGGAAAAAGTCAATCTTAACCATGATCGGATACATCATGAAAAACAGACAGATGGCAATGGGAATCGAGACATTATAAACGCTCATCGAATCCAAAGATTTTGCCACCCCAGGAAAGAGTTTCCCGAGAGCAAGTCCCGCGGCAATACAGAGGGCAACCCAAACTGTAAGGTATTTCTCAAAATAATTCAGCTGACCGCCAGCCTGAACGGCTTGAAGATTCACTTGTGGATTTTCTGGGTTCATATAATTTGTAAAACTAAAATCTGGCTTGTTTACGTAATAGTTCGGGTATAGTGAGATTCAATTGGGACTTTCCTTCAAAAACTGTCCCGACTTCTCCTTGATAAAAACTAACCTTATTAATTTGATAGGCTTCCTCTGGCAATGGGACATAACCCACTTCAGTTACCAACTCTGGTGCTTGAGCAAGGTAGTAGTCGATCAATTGTCTTAAATCCTGATTTTTTTGAGCAGAAGCGGCTTTGACATAGATGAATAAAGGACGAGATAAAGGCTGGTATTGAGCTTGTTCCACAGTTTCTACTGAAGGCAAAATCCCACCATTTCCATTATCAACGGCGATCGCTTTCATCTTATTTGCCTGTTGTTCGTAGTACGCTAAGCCAAAGTAGCCTAAAGCATTCGGATCTTGGCTTACTCCTTGAACTAAGACATTATCATCTTCACTCTTGGTCACATCAGTGCGACTGGTACCTGATTCTCCCACTATGGCTTCAGTGAAATAATCAAAAGTTCCTGAATCCTCACCAGGTGCATAAAGATTAAGCGGTCTATTAGGAAAATTCGGTCTAATTTGGTTCCAGCGAGTAATGCTACCCTCGGCATCAGGAGACCAAATCTGAGCTAATTCCGCCACAGTAAGACTGTTCAGCCAATCATTTTGCGGATTGACTACCACTGTTAGAGCATCAAAAGCCACGGGTAATTCGATATAGCGGACACCTGACTGATTGCAGGCTTTCATTTCATCGAGCTTAATTGGTCGTGAGGCATTACTAATATCAGTTTCACCGCGACAGAATTTATCAAAACCTCCTCCCGTACCAGAAAAGTCAACTTTGATATCTATTGGTTGCTGCTTGTTTTTTTGATAATCCTCAACAATTTTCTGCGTAATCGGATAAACAGTACTAGATCCATCAATCAGGATTGATTGGGTTTCTTGAGCAGTCAAAGAGCTAGCGACTGTAAGCCACACCATAACTAACCCCAGACTGATGAATCGAATCGATCTCAATAGTGATTTAGATTTAACATTCATCTTCCCTTGCTCCATTACAAATTGTCGGAGTAGGTTTATCTTACATCAAGTTTATTTGATGCATCAAAAAATATTGATATGTTAATTTTTAGAACGTGTGATTCCCAGTTAATCTTGAGTAATCATACTTCGTCTACTGTGGAGCGATCGCTAGTCTACAGTCTATTGACAACTTCGCGCGGGCAAGATGGTACTAAAACGACGATATTCAGCTAGATATTGTTCTAACACCATAAATTGAGCCAAATTAAGACTGTAATATATCCAACGACCCTGCTGTCGAGAACGG
Source organism: Cyanobacteria bacterium P01_G01_bin.67 (assembly GCA_039179675.1). GTDB lineage: Bacteria > Cyanobacteriota > Cyanobacteriia > Cyanobacteriales > Xenococcaceae > Waterburya. The sequence goes on along the minus strand of JBCDEP010000165.1, from coordinate 3,487 downwards.
ATCAGATTTGCCTCCTTCAGGTTTTTGAGATGAAACGACAATTTAGATTGATTTACTTTTAATTTCTCACATAGTTCACAAACGCAGAGTTCTTGAGAACGAAGTATTTCAATGATTTGCAGTCTCAGAGGATCAGATAATGCGTGAAAATTAGCCCCAAGTTGCTGAGAGTCGTGAGTATAAGCTTGCATCAAAATTTATTGATATGTTTCTTTCTATATTAAGAGATGGTTAACGTATTTGCTACAGAAAGTATAATTGGCGTTGCTGTATCGGAGTATGTAGTTGTTCTAATTAATTTCCTGATCTTCTAAGTACATGCGGGCATATGCCCTAAACAAAGGGCTATGCCCGCATGTATTCCCTCTGGTCGCAAAGCGGTATCCTTATGTAAAGCGGTAACCTTTGGGGTTAGGAAGCCCTTTGCCGTTTCGGGGGAAGAGGGAAAAAGGGGAAGAGGCGAAGAGAAAACAATATTTATAATGCTCAACTTGAGAGCTTTATCCAGCGATTTTCAATTGAAAATGACTATAAAATGGTTGTTATGAAATTATTTTTATTAAATTATTAGGCATTTTTTGGTAGCGGTTTGAAAGTGCTTATGAATTTATAAATTGTTAGTAGAAAGAAAAGTAAGAGGTTGAGGTTGAGCTATTCCATATCCTTGAGCATAATCTACGCCTATCCCTTTTAACTGCTGCAAAATTTCGTCATCTTCCACAAACTCAGCCACCGTCTCAATTTTCATGATTTTAGCAATACAATCGAAGTACTCAACGGTTGCACGAGCCACCTGGTTGCTGGCAATGTTTTTAACAAAGCTACCATCTATTTTAAGATAGTCCACTGACAAATTTTCTAAGTACGTCAAAGAACTCATTCCACTGCCAAAATCATCTAAAGCAATAGAGCAGCCTAATTGTCTTAATTCATCGATAAACCCAGATGCGATCGCCAAATTAGAAATTGCTGTTGTTTCAGTAATTTCAAAGCAAATAGTAGCAGGGTCAATATTAAAGCGGTCAAATTGTTCTTTGAGAAAAAGACGAAATTGTTGGCTATTGATACTCGCCCCCGAAAGGTTGATGGCATAAATACTATTGCATAGAGGTATTTGGTTGGGGTTGTTATTTTGACAATGGCTATAATAGTTAGCCATAAAATGATTAATTACCCAGCGATCTATAGCTGGCATGAGATTATAACGCTCTGCTGCGGGAATAAAAGCATCAGGAAGAATCAGCTGTCCTTGTTCGTCTTGCAAACGTAGTAGTACTTCACAGCGATTAACTTTGCTTTGCTCGCTTTCTGACTTGTCTTTAATAGGAACAATTTGTTGTGAGTAAAGACAAAATAAATCTTCTTCTAAAGCCTGATTTAATCTGACAATCCATTGTCTTTCCCCAAGGTTTTTAGAAAGTTCAACATCGTTATCCTGATAAACATGAATACAGTTACGACCATTGTCTTTAGCGATATAGCAAGCTGCATCAGCCGTATTCATTAAGCTACTCAAGTTTTCCGTATTGGATGTTATTTCTACTAGCCCAATACTGACCCCAATCGAAAAAATTCTACCTTGCCAGCTAAAACGAAAATCTTCAATCCATTGTCGAAGATTATTAGCAATTTTAATCGCCACAGTTAAAGGACATCGATTTAATAAAAAACCAAATTCATCCCCACCCAAGCGCGCTAAAGTATCTGAAGAACGAACTTGTTGAAGTAATAAGCTTGTTACCTGCTTTAATAACTCATCCCCCGCGATATGACCGCAGGTATCATTGACAATCTTAAAGCGGTCTAAATCTAGATAGCATAAGGCGTGGTGATGTTCTTTACTATGGGCAGAAGCAATTGCTTCAACTAATCTTCTTTCAAATTCACGCCGATTATATAATCCCGTTAGGGCATCATGACTCGCCTGCCAGGATAATTGGTTACTTAGATGACGAGATTCGGTAACATCGCGAAAAACAATCACTGCGCCCATAACTTGACCTTGTTGATCGCGAATTGGTGCTGCCGAGTCTTCAATGGCGTATTCATTTCCATTGCTAGCTATTAGTATTGTGTGATTGGCTAATCCTACTACTTTATTTTCTGCTAATACTTTTTCAACTGGATTGGCAACAGGTTCTCGAGTATATTCGTTAACGATGTGAAAGATTTCCGATAGAATCTTTCCTCTGGCTTGCTCAAAATTCCACCCAGTTAATTCTTCTGCCATCGGATTAAAATTTACGATCCTGCCCAAAGCATCTGTCGTAATTACAGCATCGCCAATCGATTGTAAGGTAACTTGAGCTAGTTCCTTTTCTTGCTGTAGTTGACTTGTTCTCTCTTCTAATTCTCCTTGAAGAGTTTCGATGACGCCAAAAAGTTCTGCGGGGTCTAAAACTTTCAACATACTAAATTGGGTAATCATACCTTGTAGTTCTCTCGAATTCCCTACGATTACCAGTCGCCTTACCCGCAATTTCTCCATTTGCTGACGTACTTCCATTAATGAATCTGTAGTTTTCATACAGACTAAAGGAGTGCTCATAATAGTTTGGGCGATTGTATTCGCTATATCTATTCCTAGTAATTGGAATTGGACAATATCTCGCTCTGTCACAATTCCAATGGGAGTAACTGATGAGGTAGAAGCAAGGCTTTTCGTTACGGACTCTAAATTTTCCACAATTATGATGCAGCTAGTCCTGTTTTCTGTCATCATGCGTGACAAAGTTAAGACTGATGCCGTCATTGGTGCTTGAAATACCTCTGTTGTCATTGCTTCCTCTACTCGACGAAATTTGAGTAGATTTGATGGATGCAAAGCATGACAAATAGTGTGAACGCTAACTAGACCCACTAATTGTTCCAAGTCGTCCACAATCGGCAAGTGTCGAATCTGATTTTGACGCATAATAGCCATCATCATATTTATATCCAACAAATCAGACTTCTTGAGGGTAATGAGCTTAGTGGTCATTACTTGGGCTATTGTGGTTTCTGCTAAATTGACTCTTGCTGCGGTGAGTCTGACGATATCTGGTTCAGTCAAGATTCCGACTAATTTCAATCCTTCAAGAATTAGTACATAACTAGAGCGACGAAGAGTTTGACCATCATTCTGATTCATCTGAGCGATCGCTTCCATAACACTTCCAGAAGAATGAATAGTTGGCGGATTTGGTTCAATTACATCTTCTGGCTTGAGGGATTGATATTGAGTGCGATTATCCAAGATATTTTTAAAACAGTATTTTACCGCCCAATTTTATCCCCTTTTGGAGAGAATCCTATAGAAACTAGAACACAACTCTACTTATAATGCAATGTTTAAGCTGTGCTAATACTCTACAGTTGTAGATAGAATGAGAGAAGAACTCAACACAAAAAAGTGATGGGACAAGAAACTCTTAACTTATTTCCCAATGAGCAAGCATTAGAAACGCTCTGTCAACACTCGCGCGTTCCTTTGCGTCGTAAAACGACG
>JBCDEP010000096.1:0-23918 GCA_039179675.1 Cyanobacteria bacterium P01_G01_bin.67 | reverse complement strand
CCACTTAGGGGGTCTTGTTCGTTTTTTCTTTGGCAACAGAGGCTCTATTATTTCCCACTCTCTATCGCTCAAACTACTGGTATATTGCATTTTCTGCCCATTATACTTTTTTGTGAAGATCTTAAATAGGTTCTATAGAATAACTTTTGGCAGTTCTTAATTTGCGTTCTTGTTTGTGTGTGAACCAGCCATCTTTATATGACCAGTCGTCTCAAAACGCTAAAAAAGTAGCTTCTGATTCAAACTCCTATTTTTACTTCAGACGAAGAAAATTATCAACCATAACTTTGGCAAACTGGCGTACGGGTTCTACAGACTGTTCAATTTGCATTCTCAGTAATGCTCCCTCATAGGCGTTCAACAAAATACTTGCCAGTTCCTCAGCAGTAAGATCGGATCTTACTGTTTCCTGTTTCTGTCCTTGGGCTAAAATTCGGACAAATCGCTGTTGTATAAATCCCAAACTCTCAGACATCGCTTGTCGGCAAAGCTCGCTACTATCTCCTAGTTCAGCTCCCAGATTACCGATCAGGCAACCTGCTTTTGCTGCTTGGTGTCGCAGAATCTCCTGTTCAAAAAACTGCTTGAGAGCATCAAGACCATCCTTTTGGGGATCGTTCAACCAAGAATCCATGTTAACGACCCATTGTTGGGCATATTGCTTAATTACTTCCGCACCAAAGTCTTCCTTGCTTTTAAAGTAATTATAGAAAGAGCCTTTAGGTACTTTTACTCGATCTACTACCTCCTTGATACCAGTGCCATGATAGCCCTGGTTAATCAAAATGCTGACTCCCTGGTTGAGAAGCTGCTCGCGAATTTTTTGGTTATGTTTTGATCTTGGCATACTTTTAATATATGACCAGTCGTCTTGAAAAGTAATTGTGTTTACAAAACTTTGATTTTAGGAAAAAGCATCAATTATAGTCGTTCTAATTAATTTCCTGATCCTTCTAAATACATGCGGGCATATGCAAAGCGGTATCCTTTAGGAAGCCCTTTGTCGTTTCGGGGGAATAGGGAACAGGGAATAGCGCGTGGGCTACGGCTGGGTCTCCCAGCCATGAAGAACCACGTAAGACGGGAACAGAAGACAACATTTACAACGCTCAACTTTAGAGCTTTATCCGTAAGGTTTATATTTACAATGACTATAAATTCAATTAAACTTTTGAGCTGCCGTTCTTCTGGGTAGAGGGTTTCCAGAAAAATCTGTTATTCACAAGCGATCGCTTTTATGAGCATTCCCAATTGAAGCCAGACGAGAGAAAAATCACCACAATCGGCGCTAATTACTTCGCAAGTAATACAATTGAATTTTTCCTAAATTACGTTAGTGATAACGATATATTTTGCAACATTTCTAGGGGCAGATTCCAAAGATTTAAACAACAGATTTAAACAGTTTGCCAATTAATTCTTGAAACTCTGCTAAACTTCCATCATGATTAAAATCAGCAAACTGACTGCGCTTCATTAGTTATTCAGATTTACGCTCTAAGATGCGAGTAAAAGCCTTTCTGGCGGCTGTCTTGTGCTACGTTTGCTTCTTGCGTCAGATGAGACTTAAATTAACGCTGATCGCCCAAGAATTACAGTCAATGAATATGAAAGTTAGACGGATTCTGATCATTCATGCTGATGAAGTCATAAAAGAGATGCTGTTGCTTTGTTTAGAAACTATTTCAGATTATGAAGTTATTGCTGTCAATTCAGGTATTGAAGGCATTGAGAAAGCTCAATCAGTAGATGCGATCTTACTCGATGTTGATCAAACAATGCCCGATTTATGTTGGCGAGAAATTGTGCAATGCCTCCTGCAAAATTCTGCTACTAATTCTCTGCCCCTAATTTTACTAACTGCAACACCTCAAACTCCAGAGTTATCTGAACTGCAAAAAGTTAAATCGGTAAAGGCGATCGCCGAGTCTTTCGATTTAATGACTACTGCGGCGCGAGTTACGGCTATGCTCAACTGGAAATAATTATTGTGATCCCAGATTTTCACCTCTTCATCAGATCTTCAGATTGTTCAGATAAGATTTGGTCATGGATGCAGATTTAGTTGCCATCCAATCGGAGTTTTCCCAATATTATCCCCATCGCTTCTGGCCTCGGAAACCGCAACGATGGGGCTTTTGTCCCTACCCTTTGAGTAAGGAATTAATTGTCATCATAACGCATTTATCGATGACTGTTTGAGGTTCAGCGGGAAAAATTTAAAACCTCACAATTGTTAATCGCAACCATAAAAATAAAATAATGACCACATTCGTTAAACAACAGGAACAACCCAGTTTTTGGGAGCGTTTTTGCCGTTGGATAACCAGCACTGAAAATCGACTATATATTGGTTGGTTTGGAGTTTTGATGATTCCCTTATTGGGGGTTTCTATTTGCGTATTTACCCTGGCATTTATTGCGGCGCCTCCCGTAGATATTGATGGTATCCGCGAACCCGTATCTGGTTCGTTACTCTATGGCAATAATATTATTACCGCAGCCGTTGTCCCCACCTCTAACGCGATCGGTCTGCACTTTTACCCAATTTGGGAAGCAGCTTCAATGGACGAATGGCTATACAATGGTGGTCCATATCAGATGATTGCTTTTCACTATATTCCCGCCCTATGCTGCTATTTAGGCAGAGAATGGGAATTGAGCTACCGTTTAGGAATGCGTCCTTGGATTTGCGTTGCTTTTAGCGCACCTGTGGCTGCCACAACCTCTGTCTTTTTAATTTATCCCATTGGACAGGGCAGTTTTTCTGACGGCTTACCTATGGGCATTAGCGGAACGTTTAACTTTATGTTCGTCTTCCAAGCCGAGCATAATATTTTATTTCACCCATTCCATATGTTAGGGGTAGCAGGAGTATTTGGTGGCTCTTTCTTTGCGGCAATGCACGGTTCTCTAGTCACATCTTCTTTGATTAAGGAGACTAGCGATAATGAATCCCAAAACGTCGGCTATAAGTTTGGGCAAGAAGAAGAAACCTATAATATTGTGGCTGCTCATGGCTATTTTGGTCGCTTGATCTTTCAATATGCCAGTTTCCAAAATAGTCGTAACCTACACTTTTTCCTCGCAGCATGGCCCGTAGTATGCATCTGGTTTACGGCATTGGGCATCTGTATTATGGCGTTCAACCTTAATGGTTTTAACTTTAATCATTCAATCCTCGATTCTCAAGGAAGAGTGCTTCCTAGCTGGGCAGATGTAGTTAACCGCGCCAATTTGGGATTTGAGGTCATGCACGAACGTAATGCCCACAATTTCCCCTTAGATTTAGCCTGTGGCGAAGCCACCCCAATCGCAATTAGCGCACCAGCAATTCAGAGTTAGTGAAGTGGGAAGTAGCCCTTCGGGTTCGGTAGTAAATGCGGAACAGCGCGTAGCACAGATTACGCTCCGCGTGTCCTTTGTTTCAAGTCGGTGAAACCGCCCAACGGACTGCCTCAAAAGTAGAAAGTAAGGAGTAAGGAGTTATCTATAAATGTTACAGCGCGATCGCGAAACCTATCTCAAGGCTAATCGCCTACTTAGATCTTCAACCAAACCAGATTCCAAGATTCCGACGATTTTAGACCAGCTAGATCAGATTGATCCGTGGGAGCAGTTCTGTCGCTGGGTCACCAGTACCAATAATCGGATTTATATCGGTTGGTTTGGCGTGTTAATGATTCCCACAATGCTAACTGCCAGTATTGTTTTTATCATTGCGATCGCCGTTGCTCCTCCTGTCAACTGGGATGTGGCTGGTACTCCCATCTCTGGCTCTTTGCTGGATGGAAATAATCTGATCTCCGCTGCGGTAGTTCCCACTTCAGCAGCAATTGGACTGCACTTTTACCCGATTTGGGAGGCGGGTTCAATTGATGAATGGCTGGTTAATGGGGGTCCTTATCAATTAATCGTGCTGCACTTTATCATTGGCATCATTGCCTATCAGGATCGAGAGTGGGAATTGAGTTACCGCTTGGGAATGCGTCCCTGGATCTCTCTGGCTTATACTGCTCCCGTTGCGGCTGCGGTGTCTGTCTTTATTATCTATCCTCTAGGACAAGGAGGATTTTCCGAAGGCATGCCCTTGGGGATTTCGGGAACTTTTTATTTCATGTTCCGCTTACAAGCGGATCACAATATTTTATTAAGTCCGTTTCACCAAATCGGGGTGATTGGAGTTTTTGGTGGGGCTTTACTCTGTGCTATGCATGGCTCAATTGTGACCTCCAGCATTATTCGCCAACCAAAAACCAGCAAATCAATTAATATCGGCTATAAATTGAAACAAAAGACCCCCGCCTATAGCTTTAGTAAATCCCAAAACTATCAGCGAAAGCTGTGGGGATTTAGTTTTCCCAGTTCGCGATCGCTCCATTTCTTCTTAGCAGCTTTTCCTGTAGCGGGTATTTGGTCGGCAGCTATTGGCATTGATATTGCGGCATTTGACTTTGCTGGATTCAATTTTCAACAACCGACGATTATTAATCAGGGAAGAATAATTCCTACCTGGATGGACGTTATTTTAGATGCCAATTTGGGTTTGTCTGAGACGACAAAACAACAAAATATATTACCTGTTTTTCCAGACTGGCAAATAAATTACGAACCAGAGATCAACAATTTTCCTGAGAATCTATAGCCAGAATAAGAAATTTGATTAGCTATTTATCTTTGTTAGCCAATACCACTAACGACTAACAACCAATGACTAACAACTAACGACTAACAAAAATATATGGAAACACCTTTTACCGATTTTACTGTAAATATTACTGCCACGGCTGGAGATGACATTAATCCAGGGCGAGAAGGCAGAGATCAGGCTTCTACTGGATATGCTTGGTGGGCGGGAAATGCTCGTTTTATCGATCTTTCGGGCAGATTCCTCGGGGCGCATGTTGCCCATGCTGGTTTGATTGCTTTTTGGGCGGGGGGAATGCTGCTCTATGAAGTATCGCACTATAATCTCGACCTGCCGATGTTTAGACAGGGATGCATTTTGATGCCCCATATAGCCACTCTGGGTTTTGGGGTAGGACATGGGGGAGAAGTTATTAGTTTATTTCCCTTTATGGCGATCGCTATTCTACATCTAATTGGCTCGGCTGTTTTGGGCTTTGGGGGACTTTATCATTCTTTGAAAGGACCGAGTAAGCTCTCTGGCTTCTATGATTTTGATTGGTCTGATAAAGACAAGATTACGGACATCCTTGGATACAATCTGATTGCTTTAGGCATCGGAGCATTACTCCTAGTCTGTAGAGCTATGTTTTGGGGTGGTATTTACGATACCTGGCTACCTGGTGGGGGTGATGTTCGTCTGGTAACTAATCCCACCCTCGACCCGAGAGTTATCTTTGGCTATTTTTTTAGTAATCCTTTAGGGGGTAGCGGTTGGCTCACTAGCGTGGACAACCTCGAAGATATAGTTGGCGGTCATATTTGGATGGGAGGAATTCTCATTGCTGGTGGTATCTGGCACATTTTGACCGTTCCCTTTAAATGGACTGATAAAGTTTTTATCTGGTCAGGAGAAGCTTATCTTTCCCAAAGTTTGGGCAATGTGGCAGGACAGGCATTTATTGCCGCCATGTTTATTTGGTTTAACAATACCGCATATCCCAGCGAATTCTACGGACCAACCGTTGCCGAATCTTCTCAAGCTCAATCTTTAATATTTCTGCTACGTGACCAAGAATTAGGGGCAAATATTGCCACCGCTCAAGGTCCCGTTGGTTTAGGTAAATACCTCATGCGATCGCCCACAGGGGAAATTATCTTTGGAGGCGAGACGATGCGCTTTTGGGATTTTCGCGGTCCTTGGCTCGAACCTTTACGGGGTGACAACGGTTTAGATCTAGATAAACTCCGTAATGATGTCCAACCCTGGCAGGCACGTCGGGCAGCAGAATACATGGTGCAAGCCCCAATGGGTTCGATTAACTCTGTAGCTGGTTTGGCTACGGAACCCAACGGGTTTAACTTCTTATCTATACGTACCTGGATGACGGGTTCACATATTATCTTGGCTTTCTTTTTCTTAGTAGGTCACTGGTGGCATGCAGGAAGAGCGAGAGCGCAGGCTGCGGGATTTGAGCGAGGACTTGATCGCGAAGATGAACCCGTTTTGTCCATGGGAGATATTGATTAGCGAGGAAATCAATCGTAGGGGCGAACAGCAGTTTGCCCCCACATAACTGAATAAATAGATAGGTGATTTAAAAATGCAGGATTTTCACAAGGTTTTAAATAATGTGCAGGTCATGTCGATTGTCTCGTTAATGATTGCTTTAGCATCGCTGATGGCTCTTAACTATTATCTTGCCAGCCTCCAAGGCGTATTTTGAGATTACCACCAGGGCATAACATCAACAGTTATCAGTTATTAAACATTGGAGAAATTCAACTGATAACTAATGATTATTATCCTCATAAATGAATGACAAATGATCAAAGACAAATAACAAAATTATGACTATTGCAATAGATCTCCCACAATCGAATATTGGCAGGTTTAAACGGGTCGATGATTGGCTTAAGCGCGATCGCTTTGTGTTCATCGGCTGGTCAGGACTATTACTTTTTCCCTGTGCCTACTTATCTATTGGGGCCTGGTTTACAGGGACTACTTTTGTTAGTTCTTGGTATACTCACGGATTGGTCAGTTCTTATCTCGAAGGATGCAATGTTCTCACAGCTGCGGTGTCAACCCCTGCTGATAGTATGGGTCATTCGCTTTTATTTCTGTGGGGACCTGAGGCTAACTGGAACTTTACCCGCTGGTGTCAGATCGGAGGACTATGGAATTTTACGGCATTTCATGGAGTGCTGGGCTTAATTGGCTTTATGCTGCGGCAGATTGAGATTGCCCGTCTGATCGCAATACGTCCTTATAATGCGATCGCCTTTTCGGCACCTATAGCGGTATTTGCCTCAGTATTTTTGGTTTATCCTTTGGGACAATCAAGCTGGTTTTTTGCTCCAAGCCTGGGAATAGGGGGGATTTTTAGATTTGTACTGTTCTTTCAGGGTTTTCATAACTATACTCTCAATCCCTTTCATATGATGGGAGTAGCGGGGGTTTTAGGCGGAGCATTACTCTGTGCCATTCATGGGGCAACGGTGCAGAACACTTTATTTAAAGATGCTCAGGCGTTTAATACCTTTGGCGCATTTAGCCCCACTCAAGCAGAAGAAACCTATTCGATGGTTACCGCTAATCGCTTTTGGTCGCAGATTTTTGGCATCGCTTTTTCTAACAAACGGTGGCTACATTTCTTTATGCTATTTGTCCCAGTAACGGGCTTATGGATGAGTGCAATCGGGATGGTGGGCTTAGCTTTCAACCTGAGAGCCTACGACTTCGTGTCTCAAGAGTTGAGGGCAGCAGAAGATCCTGGTTTTGAGACTTTTTATACCAAAAATATTCTACTTAATGAAGGTTTGCGGGCTTGGATGGCACCCCAAGATCAAATTCATGAAGGCTTTCAGTTTCCTGATGAGGTATTGCCCAGAGGCAACGCAGAGTAAGGGATTTTTCATCAAGCGTCCATACAGAGGCTAGGAGATTAACAAATGGAAACTACTTTTAAATATGCAGTCATTTTACTCATTTCATTACCCATGATGCTCATGATTGTAGTCGGAGTTGTTTCAGCAATATTAGTTATTTCCGACATAGCCCGCAATTAGTTTGATCATCATCAGAGGTTCGAGAATGTCCAAAATTTTTAGTTATGCGATCGCTTTACCCTTAGTCTACGCAATCATAGCCTCCGTTTTTTCAGTCATGGTAGCTATTTTAAACTTCTGCTTTCCAGGCTCGTTGGAAGGCACCTATTTAAAACTATTTTTCTAAAAGCTGAGAGCTACGGAACAAAACTAATTTACATCAAGCATAATCAATATACAGGAGATAACCAATGGGTTTACCTTGGTATCGCGTCCATACGTCAGTTTTAAACGACCCAGGACGATTAATAGCTGTTCATTTAATGCATAATGCACTATGTGCAGGTTTTGCAGGTTCAATGCTATTGTTTGAACTAGCGTTATATAGCCCGAGTGACCCTGTACTTAACCCCATGTGGCGACAAGGCTGTTTCCTGATGCCTTTCGTTGCTAGACTAGGAGTAACCAATTCCTGGCAAGGTTGGAGTATTACGGGAGAAACCTTTAGCGATCCTGGTTTCTGGACTTTTGAAACTGTAGCGATCGCCCATATTATTTTTTCAGGACTGCAATTTTTGTCCGCCTGTTGGCATTGGGTCAACTGGGATCTAGTTACGTTTTTCGATGAAGAAACTGGGGAACCAACTTTAGACTTACCCAGAATCTTTGGCATTCATCTATTACTCGCTGGTCTACTCTGCTTCGGGTTTGGTGCTTTCCACCTAACTGGCATTTTTGGTCCAGGAATGTGGGTCTCAGACCCCTATGGATTAACGGGACACCTAGAAAACGTTGCTCCAGTTTGGGATGCCTCGGGATTCGATCCCTATAACCCTGGGGGAGTTGTGGCGCATCATATCGCTGCGGGTACTGTAGGGATTATTGGCGGGCTGTTTCATCTAGTGGTGCGCCCCTCAGAGGAACTATATAAATTGCTGCGGATGGGTAACATCGAAGGGGCATTGGCTAGCGGTTTAGCCGTATTCTTCTTTGCTGGCTTTATCGCCAGTGGTTCAATGTGGTATGGGACCGCGACGACTCCAGTTGAGCTGTGGGGACCAACCCGTTTTCAATGGGATAAAGGCTACTATCAACAGGAAATCAATCGTCGAGTAGAAAATAGTTTAGCTGCGGGGGATAGCTTATCCCAAGCCTGGTCAAGAATTCCTGAAAAATTACTATTCTATGATTACATCGGCAATAATCCTGCCAAAGGTGGCTTGTTTCGCTATGGTCGCATGGTAGATGGTGATGGTTTACCTCTAGCCTGGCTGGGTCATCCCATTTTCCAAGATGGTGAAGGACGAGAATTAAATGTCCGTCGCATGAATAGCTTTTTTGAAACCTTCCCGACAGTCTTAACTGACCAGGATAATATTGTCCGCGCTGATATACCTTTCCGTCGTTCGGAAGCAGAAAATAGCTTTGAGCAAACAGGAGTTACGGTTAATTTCTACGGAGGACTATTAAATAATCAAACCTTTAGCGATCCTGTAGAAGTCAAGAAATTTGCCCGCCAAGCAGTTTTCGGCGAAGCTTTTGAATTTGATCGCCAAACCTATAATTCCGATGGCGTATTTCGTACCAGTAATCGTGGCTTCTTTGCCTTTTTCCACGCCTGTTTTGCCTTACTTTGGTTCTTTGGTCATATCTGGCATGGTACCAGGGCAATATTCAGCGATGTCTTTTCGGGAATCAATATTGAACTCGAAGAACAAGTTGAGTTTGGCGTGTGGAAAAAAGTTGGCGATGTTACCAGCCGTAAGCAACCAGAAGCTGTAGCTGTAGAAAGTCAATCCAAGTAAATCTTAGGGGCGAATAGCTGTTCGCCCGTGTAGTAATCAATAATCAACATGTCCAATTTTGCCACCAAAAAAACCGCCCCTCTACAGTATTTCTTTAAAGCCTTGAATACCGAGGCAGGAAAAGTGACTCGTGGATGGGGCACAACTCCCTTAATGACGGGAATTATCGCCTTGTTTGTTCTATTTCTGCTCATCATTGCCCAGATCGTCAATGCTTCGATCTTGCTTGAAGGGATGGACGTAGATTGGACAAGTCTAAATTAAGTAGCAAGTAAAAAGTGAGAAGTAACAGATTGAGACTTCTATAACTAACCATCAACCATCAACTACTAACACAAAATGCCACCAATATTTTTTGCGTATGGGGAAGGGAATTTTGCCACCACTGCTACGGGAATCGCCTCTGGTTTGTTGGTGCTAGTAATGCTTCTCGTACTTTTAGGCATTTATGCCAATCAGACCTATCCAAGCGATCGCAGTTAATAACTGAATCCCCTAAATCACAAATACAACAGACAAACAATTAAATATTAGGAGCAAATTCAATGAGTATGATTGCAGAATTAATTCTTAATGCTGATAGTGAAGCCCGCTATCTTGGACCTAAAGAAATACATATTTTCCAAGACTTCCTCAAAACTGGGGAACAGCGGATGAGAATTGCCAGATTTCTGGCCGAAAATGAGCAAAAAATTGTCAAAAACGGTACTAATAGATTTTGGGAACGTTGTCCTGTAACCCCAAGCAACAGCGGGGTTGAGCGTAAAACTAACTCCTGTATGCGCGATCAGGGATGGTATGTCCGTCTGATTGCCTATTCTGTCATGGCAGGAAGCGAAAAACCCTTGGAGGAAATCGGCACGATCGGTATCAAGGAAATGTATAACTCTTTGGAAATACCCATTCGCAATATTGCTGAATGTATGCAGTGCCTCAAAGAAGAAGCCGTTTCGATGATGAATGAGGAAGATGCTGCGGAAGTAGCCCCTTATTTTGATTTTATTATTCAATCCCTTTCTTAAGAGTTAGTAGTTAGTCCTAAAGGATAACGCTACGCAGATAGTCATTGGTAAGGTGAGCAAATTTCCCAAGCTAACTGCAATCGAGTAGCCACAGAGTATTTTTTGCCCACCTTACGATTAGTTTCAAGCCAAAACAAAATATTAGGAAATAAAAACCATGCAAGACCTTATTACTTCTACTATCAACACATTCGACGTTCGCGCTCAGTATCCCGATAGTGATGCGATGAATAAGCTAGAGGAATATTTCAAAAGTGGAGATTTACGGGCAAAAACTTCTTTGGCAATCAGTTCTAATGCCAAATCAATTATCACAAAAGCTGTAGCCAAGTCGTTGATGTATACCGACATTACTGCTCCTGGAGGCAACATGTATACCTGCCGTCGCTATGCTGCCTGTATCCGTGATTTGGAATATTTTCTCCGCTATGCTACCTATGCGATGTTGGCAGGAGATCCTTCGATCCTCGATGAACGCATCCTCAATGGTTTGCGCGAGACTTATAACGCTCTGGGAGTTCCCATCGGTGGCACAGTAAGAGCGGTTGCGGCAATGAAAGAAGTAACAGCCGATTTAGTCGGTACCGATGCGGGTAAGGAAATGGGAGTCTATTTTGATTACATTTGTTCGGGTTTAAGTTGAAATATCCGAAAACTTCGTAGGGTGGGCGTTGCCCACCTGACAACTGATATTTTTAAACAGAATTTAATCATGAGTATTATTACCCGTTCCATCAAGAGTGCCGATCGCGAGGCACGATATCTCAATTTGGGAGAGTTGAAAGAGATCGCCGATTTTTATCAGGGGGGAAAGGATCGGCTACGCCTAGCTCAAATTTTAGTGGCAAATGAGGCTGAGATTGTTAATAAAGGCAGTCAGAGATTTTGGTCACGCTATCCTCATACTCCCAGCAATACAGGTAATCCTACTTTTAGAGCCTCCTGTCTGCGAGATCAAAGTTGGTATCTGCGACTAATTACCTATGCCATCGTACTGGGAGATACACAACCCATCGAGGAGATCGGGGTCAAAGGGGTGAGAGAGATGTACGAGTCTTTGGAAATTCCGCTCAAAAACTGGGCTGAATGTATGAAGTGTCTGAAGCAAGTAACTTCGGAAATGCTTAGTTTAGAAGATGCAGCGGAGATCGCCCCCTATTTTGATTATGTTATTCAAGG
Organism: Cyanobacteria bacterium P01_G01_bin.67; assembly: GCA_039179675.1. Taxonomy (GTDB): domain Bacteria; phylum Cyanobacteriota; class Cyanobacteriia; order Cyanobacteriales; family Xenococcaceae; genus Waterburya. The sequence goes on along the minus strand of JBCDEP010000096.1, from coordinate 12,235 downwards.
GTTTAGTTATTAGTCATTGGTCATTGGTCATTGGTCACTAAAGACAAAGAACAAAGGACAAACAATAAAAAATATTAGGTTTAACAAATGAAAGTAAATACAGGTGGAGGAAGTCCCGTTGTCCATCCTCAAAGATTTCAAACTACGCCTCTTTCCGTAATTTCCCAAGTAGAACAGCAGGATCGCTTTCCCAAACAAAGCGAGCTTAACCGACTCGAAAGTTATTTTAATTCTGGCACCAAGTTACTCGAAATTATCGCTCAAATTAATCAGCATGCTGATGAGATCATCGCTGCGGGGGCAAAACGGATTTTCTATGGTGGTAATCCGATGGAATATCTGGAAAAGCCCCAGAATATGATTAACTTGCCTGGGTATGTTAAGCCTGTAACGACCACTGAGGCTGCTGTGGCGATTGCCAACGCGGGAAAGAACAAAAACAACATTAAAAATTTAAAGCGATCGCGTTCTTTAATTAATGGTCGCACCTTTAACTTTATTGAACTGATAACTGAAGCGATTCACCGTATGCAGGTATCGGGGCAAGAACCTTTGCCTGGGGGTTTTAAAACGATTAATATTACCCGCTATGGTGAAGCCAGAATGAAGCGTTCGATGCGGGATTTGGATTGGTTTCTGCGCTATCTTACCTTTGCACTAGTCGCGGACGATCCGAGTATTTTAGTCGTCAATGTCAGAGGATTGCGGGGCGTAATTCCCGAAGATGTTACCGTAGCAACAGTCGTGGCACTGAAAGAGATGTGCTGGAAAACTCTGAGCTATTTTCCTGAAGATGCAGAGGCAAAAAATACGATCAAGTATTACTTTGATGTTTTGATTCAAGAATACGAAGTCGAAAAGCCTGCCAACAGACTCCGCGAAGGGGTATCTAATGATCAGCAAGGATTAGAACTGCCTCAAAGCTATTGGTTAGCAGCGTCATCTCGACCGAAGTATGTGATGAAATCGAATATTTCGGCGACCGAAAAACAAGCTGTCATTAGTGCTGCTTACCGTCAGGTGTTTGAGTGTAATATTAAGCGCACCTATAGTATGGATTTCCCTGCATTAGAATCTCAGGTTGCAGGTGGTAGTATTTCCGTTAAAGAGTTGATCCGCAGCTTAGGTAAAACTCGTCTTTATCGCCGCTTATTTTACGAACCCTACACCATTTCTCGGGTGATTGAGCTGGCGTTTCGTCATTTTTTGGGACGGGGTATCAGTTCGCCAGAAGAGTTTCAGGATTACTTTGAGGTCATAACTCGTGGTGGCTTAGCAGCTTTAATCGATGCTCTGATAGATTCGGTGGAATATGCCGATTATTTTGGAGAAGAAACTGTTCCCTATCTAAGGGGTTTGGGACAAGAAGCCCAGGAATGCCGTAATTGGGGAGCGCAATTAAATCTGTTTAAATCTAGTGCTGTGGTGCGTAAAGTACCTCAATTTGTCACCATGTTTGGCAACTATCAGCAGCCTTTACCCAATCAACATCCTTACGGCGTGGGTAACGATTTGCTGGAAACTCAGTTTGGGGCAGTTTTCCCCAGTGAAACTCGTAATGCTTATGCTCAACCCGCACCTTTTAATAAAGATAACCATCGTTTGCTGATTGACTCTGACTTGAGTAATCAAAATGTGATTAATAGTTTTTCTGAAGTAGCTTTAAAGCTTGAGCATAGCGATCGCCAAGATCGCCAGAGAAATGTTAACCTACTCCATCATTCGGTAGAAGCCATCATTAGAGGTGCTTATCGTCAGGTTTGGGGACGAGAACCTTATTCTGGTCAACACTTAACCCTTGCAGAAACTAAACTAAAAGATGGTGCAATTAGCGTCCGTGAATTTGTACGTCAGCTAGCCAAATCTGCTCATTTTCGCAGCTTATATTGGGACAAACTATACGTGACTAAAGCGATCGCCGCCATTCATCGCCGTATCTTAGGTCGTCCTACCTACGGACGCTCAGAAATGAATCACTACTACAATCTCTGCTCTCAGCAAGGCTTCTATGCTCTAGTTGATGCGATGATCGATAGCGATGAATATTTAGCCACCTTTGGCGAGGATACAGTACCCCAGGAACGCTACCTGACTCCAAAAGGATGGGCAAAGCGATCGCTCAAGCAACAGGTTAACTGGACTCAAGCCCAACTTGACCGCCAAGCGACTGCGGGAGAAGTGGTCGCACAAAAAATTAGAGACGACAGAGACAGACTTAGTAAGCTGGCTTCGGTTAATGGCGATCTCGGATCAGTAGAAAAATCTCAAGTAGTAGCCGAGACAATCCCTGACAAGCAAGATTTTGGCAGTCAGGAAGATCCCCATCCCCCTGTAATCGCACCAGAATTATCAGACAAAGAAGAAGTATCCCAGGAAAAAGAAAACTATGAGTATAGTCAAACAATTGATTCTTGATGCGGATGACGAACTGCGCTATCCTAGCCTGAGCGAAATTCATAAATTACAAAACTTCTGCCATTCGGGGGCAAACCGAATTCGGATTGCCAGAATTCTTGCTGACAACGAAACCAGACTAGTACAGAGAGGTTCCCGAAGATTTTGGAAAAAGTGTCCCGTCACCCCCAGCAATAGCGGCAATCTGAGGAAGACTAACTCCTGTCAGCGTGACCAAGGCTGGTATATACGCTTGATTGCTTATTGTGTTTTAGCTGGAAATAATGAGCCGCTAACAGATATTGGCGTTGTCGGCATGCGGGAAATGTATCAATCACTAGGTATCCCCTTGGGAAACTGGGTTGAAGCCTTGCGCTGTCTCAAAGAAGAAGCGCTCGTTTTACTCAATCAGGAAGATGCAGAGGAGGTTATTCCTTATTTTGACTGTATTATTCAGGCTCTAGCAACTCCAGGAGCGCCCTACCGCGTCAACAACGGTTCGGTGGAATATTAATTTTGTTGGCATCAGCGGTTCAGTTTTAGTTCCACTATCAAAATGCTACATACATTATTTTGTTTTTGCCTCTGGACATTGGTTTTTTTTGCTTCTATCTGGAGAATTTCCCACTTGTCGCAAAAAGCCAAGGCTCATTTTCAAAAAATACATCAAATACCCTGCTCAAACTGCGTTTTTTTTACAGGAGAATATCATTTAAAATGTCCTTTACATCCCCTGATTTCTCTCTCGGAACAAGCGATTGATTGTCAGGATTTTGAACCTCAACTTTGAGTACCAGCAGCAAACTTAAAACTTCAGAGTAAACAGCAGCATCAATAAGCGGCTTTGCTGATTTCATGGGGTGGATGAACTACAGAGGCGCACACAGCTTCGCTGTGAAAGTCGTCGAAGATAATGAAATTTATCCCATTACAAAAACACCACTCAATCAAACAAGAGCAATCTTTCAGACTCTTTTATTAGAATATCCTGTTTCTAAAGCGATTCGCGATCGCCTGGCTTCCTTTTTTGGTTCCCTAGAAATAGTCCAAAATCGGCTAGAAAATCGCATATCTACATTGAACATTAACTATAGATGCTGCGTTGCTGTTGAAGAAGATCTTGAATTGCGATTGTCATCGAGTCATCCCTCAAGGAAATCAAGCAATTTCGACACTGGCATGAATTTTGTGATGCTCCTCAGGCTGGCGATCGCACCCAATGACCAATTTCACTTGACATTCAAGACAATCGCTTTAGGACGCGTCGTTCCCCCTACTTTAAATTATTTATTGTGTCGCAAACATTTATCGATACAAAAATAATTTTTTCAATTATAAGAGCCAATTTTTATCTGAAAATAGAAAAGCGATCGCCTTAGTCTTAAAGTAACAAACTAGTGCGATCGCTTTTTGTAGGACAAACAAAATAGCTAGGAGAGCATTACCTAAGGAGCTACCATAAATTAGCCTTGTAGCTTTTTCCCTAATAACTGATTGGTTAACTTAGGATCGGCTCTTCCACTAGTTTTCTTCATTACCTGCCCGACAAAGAAACCTTTAAGCTTAGTTTTCCCATTACGGAATTGTTCCAATTCTTTGGGATGGGCTGCAATTACCTCATCAATAATCTTCTCAATTTCTCCCGTATCAGAAATTTGAATTAAACCTTTTTTCTCAACCAAAGCTTTTGCTGATCCACCTTTAGTTAATAATTCAGGCAGGATATCTTTACCGATTTTGCCGCTGATTGTTCCTTCCGAAATTAAGCTAATTAATTCAGCCAGAATTTCGGGTTTGAGTTCAGTTTCTGTAATCTTGAGGTTATTGCTATTAACATATGCCGCAATATCTCCCATAACCCAGTTTGCCACCTGCTTGGTATCGGCACCAGCAGCGATCGCCGCTTCAAAATATTCGGCAACAGCGCGATCGTCAGTTAATACCCTTGTATCATAAGCCGATAAGCCTAATTCTGATTCATAACGATGACGTTTACTGACAGGAAGTTCAGGTAATTCTGCTTTCCAAGCCTCTAACTGTGCAGAAGATACTTCAATTGGGGGTAAATCTGGTTCAGGAAAATAACGATAATCGCTACTTCCTTCCTTCAGGCGCATGCTCTTGGTACGTTGGGTACCTTCTTCCCAAAGACGAGTTTCTTGATAGATGGGTTCTCCGTTTTCCACAGCGGCAATTTGTCTTTCGATCTCATAGTCGATCGCTTTTTGAATCGCGCTAAAGGAATTCATGTTTTTAATTTCTACTTTAGTCCCGAATTCCTTTTGTCCCACGGGGCGTACCGAAATATTCACGTCACAACGTAGAGACCCCTCGTTCATTTTGCCATCACTAATACCCAAATAAAGCATGATGCGACGAATTTCTTGGGCATACTCTGCGGCTTCTTTACCTGTACGGAGATCGGGTTCGGAAACAATTTCAACTAGGGGGATTCCTGCACGGTTAAAGTCTACCAGGGAATAGGTCGAACCATCAATGCGATCGCTACCACCGTGGGTTAATTTTCCCGCGTCTTCTTCCATGTGCAGTCGAGTAATGCCAATTTTCTTCCTAATTGGTTCGGAGTTAGGTTTCTCAGCAATTTCTATTTCAATCCAGCCGTGTTCTGCAATCGGCAGATCGAACTGTGAGATTTGATAATTTTTGGGGAGATCGGGATAAAAATACTGTTTGCGATCAAACTTGCTGTAAGGTGCAATTTGACAGTTAAGAGCTAATCCTGCCTTCACTGCATATTCTAATACTTTCTCGTTTAAGACAGGAAGAACTCCTGGATATCCTAAGCAAATTGGTGAAATATTCGCATTGGGATTATCTCCATCAAATTTGGTCGATTCACGGCTAAATATTTTAGTCTTAGTACTCAATTGACAGTGAGTTTCTAAGCCAATTATTGCTTCATATTCTGTCTTAGCTGGTGCCGCACTAGTCATAGATCTTTGCTTGGTAGAAAATGATTTTTTTATTTTATCTGTTTTAATCCCCTGAACAACTTCATCCCCTAAATTGCCCATCAAGAATCAGGTTTATTGCTCAGAACAACCTTCTGTATGTTTCTTAACTTATATAATCATTTTAGTAGATTAGTAATTGTCTAAAATTGGGTTTATTTTTGCCCTGTACTAGAGACACTCGTAAGCCATATTGCTTAGTTATCATATATTTGGCTGATAATACAAAAAATTGAACCACAGATAACTAATCGTTAGTATTATTCTCTGGTAACTAGTTAAAGAACCTATTGCTAGTTGATTTTAAATAATCAAGAGCTAGACCCACTATATTTAAGTTACTAAATGTAAGATAATATTTTCTTAATATAATTTTTAAATACTATAAATCTTATTGGTCATAATTTTAGAATGATTCGTATCCTAATAGTTGACGATCAAAACTTGATACGTGAGGGTATCAGAGTTCTACTGGAAAAAGCAACTGAAATAGAAATTGTGGGAGCTGTCAAAGATGGAGAAAGCGCGTTAGAGAAAATTGCCGTACTTCAGCCTGACGTAGTGCTGCTTGATATTAGCCTGCCAGGAATTGATGGCTTAACTGTGGCTAATAAGATCAATTTTAAATTTCCTCAAGTTAAAGTAATTATCCTTAGTAGCCATGAGGACGAGAGCTATGTTAGCCAAGCAATGGACTCGGGTGCTGAGGGTTATTTGTTGAAAAGCATCTCTTCCGAGGAATTGGAGTGGTCAATTAAATTAGTGTACCAGGGATATTCGGCATTTAAGTCAGAATTACTCACAACTTTTACCGCAGCGGGCAGTACTAAAAAAGGAACACCAGGAGATAACCTAGATTCTCTTCTCAAACCCTTGTCGCCGCAGCCCTGGAATAATAACGGTAAACCTTTAATCTCAGATCATATATCGGCATCTTCCTCTAGAGTAACAACGAAGAAAAAATCTCATCGAGCAAATGATATTTATTCCAAGCCATCTCACGCAGTTGCTCCACATGATGCAGAATTGGCAAAAATGGAAACTCTACTTGCTAGAAACCATATTCACCAGCAATATTCTAAATATGCTACCTATGGTAGACAGCATAGAGGAAGTCGAATTATCGATAGTGTTAAACTCAACCAGATTAAAAAGACGCTAGCAAGCTTTGAATTTAAGCTTTTAGTCTTAATTATTTTATTCGCATTAGGATTTTTGGTTTTTGTTGCTTTATCCTGAAGCAGGGTCGCTGGAAAAAACCATAGGAGAAGGTAATTTAAGCAATAAAGTTCTTTAGTTCAAGGGGAAAGAAACCACAAAGGTTGTCATTTGACTTTGGCTGGAAACGATTATTTCTCCCTCAAGCAATTCCACTAATTTTTTAACTAAGGCTAAGCCGATTCCTGTTCCACCGCGCTTCCAGGGATCATGATTGGGAATGCGATAAAACTTATCAAAAATACGTTCTTGTTCTTCCAGTGGGATTTCAATCCCCGAATTACTAATACTAATCAGTAATCTAGTACTAGTTTGAGCGGTACGAATCGTAATCGAACCCTCTGCTGGTGTATATTTGTAGGCATTATTGAGCAGTTCTTTAACTACTCGTTGCAGCATTTTGGGATCTGAATGCAGTAGGGGCAGATCTGGTGCCAGTTTTAGTTGAGGTTGCTGTTGATTATTGGGAATCGAGTAAGTTTTGACTATTTGGGCAATCCAAGTAGATAAATCGATGGCTTGCCATAGTTCTGGCTTACTGGCAACATCAACGTAGCAAAGAGTTAGTAAATCATCTACTAGCTGATTTTGTCGCTTAAAGGAAGCATGGAAAATATGCATCACCTTATCAAATACAGGAGATTTGGCGGAACCTATTTCCGCATCCAATAAATTCTCTAATGTGCTAATTGCTAGGCGAATGCTGCTCATTGGAGTACGCAATTCATGAGAGATTGTCTTGAGAAAGTCATCCTTGACTAAATTAAGCTTTTCTAGTTCTTTGACCTGAGTCTGTTTTGCCTTATATAGTCTTGCTTGTCTAATAGCGATCGCACATTGATCGGCAATTTGCTGCACTAGCTGTATTTCCCAGAGTTTAAATAGATCATCTCTGGGTCGCAATAGCCAGAGATTGCCCAGAATACCGCTATCATCAAAAATAGGACAGGCTAAACGAGCCATTTGCTGGTATCGATAGCCGATAGTAGGCAAGCAATCAACAAAATGCAAAGGATTTTTTGCCAATAGATGACAATACAATTCAGAAAAATCAGCAACTTGCCGCTGAATTACTGATTCATCACTAGGTAGAGGATACTCATAAGCTACTTCTGTGGTGGTGTGATGATATTTATATAGTTCAATCTGACAACACTTAATATCAAGCTCTTCCGTCAAGCTGGCGGTTGCAGTTTGTAAAATTTGTCCCTCATCAAGACTGTCTCGAATTGCTTTGGTAATTGTGCTGACTAGCTCTTTGGATTTTAGAGCTTGCTGCAACTGTTCTCGGCTGGCAGGTATCCCCCCGCTTGCTCCGAATTGGAGTTGTTGGTGCAGATTAATGCTAGTAGAAATTAGACGACAAACTTCTCCCTGAGAATTTAGCTGCGGATTCAGAGTTGTGAGCCAATTACTACCACCACTCGGCTCTAAAATACACTCTTCAAAGGAGATAGTCGAGCGCGAGCGCACACATTGGCTATAAGTTTGAATTATTAACTTGGCTTCTGCTGGCGAAAATATTTCTGCCAGGGATTTGCTCGGCAAATCTGCGATCGCAACCCCTAGCCATTTTTCTCCAACAGCGTTGCAAGTTAGATAGCGGTAATTTTGTTCTTGCGTGACTTCAATCACACAAATGGCAGCAGCATTACGTTGATAGATTTCCCAAAGCAGTTCTCGAGAAATATCTGCGGTTGACACTGTATTACCAGAATCATCAAATACAGATTCTTGATGGACTGTGACTAATTGATGGGTTGACCCTTGATCGTCGTGAGGAGAGTAAGCAGGTAATTCTTTATTGTTCACAAACCCTAAGTTGTTGCAACCAATATGTTTTGTAAGAAAGCAGCAGATTCTCTGATTTAACCTGCAACTTTTGCTAGCTAGATTCAAATTCAAGGCAAGTACAGATCAGCCATAATCGACCAGCTCTTCAAAACTACTAGCTTCATTTGAAATAAATCTTAGCTTTTTTCCCTTGCCAAACAACTAATTCTTAATGACTTTTTCAACTATGATGTTGATTAATATTCGCTGGTGGTTACATTCTGACCTGTAACTTTTGGTAAAGCGATCGTCTCGCTTCCTGGGGGTAAATCTGAACGAGAATTGACCAAGGGTATATTTTGGAGCTGCTGCATCAAAGTAGCCATTTCTAAAGCGTTCAAGGCATAATTCCAGCCCAGGTTACTTTTAATACCTGCTCTTTCTAAGGCTTGCTGCATCGTATCGACAGTCAAGACCCCAAAAATAACGGGTACTCCCGATTGAAAACTAGCCGCAGCAACCCCCTTCGCTGCTTCTCCTGAGACGTAATCAAAATGAGGAGTTTGTCCCCGAATTACTGCTCCCAAACAGATGATGGCATTATAGTTGCCAGAAAAGGCTAGTTGTCTTGCAACCATCGCAATCTCATAGCTACCTGGAACCCAGACATAATCTACCTGACCATTATTTGGTTCAACATCAATACCATGGCGTTTCAGGCAATCTTGACAGCCAGAAATCAGCTTGTCTGTTACCAAATCATTAAAACGACCAATGACGATCGCCATGCGTAAATTTGATAAGTCTCCTGCAAACGTTCCCTCAAAAACAGCCATAAGATAAAGATAAAGTAAGACAGTAAATAATTGCGTCAGTTTAACGCCAAATCTGCGATCGCTAAAAAATATGGCGATCGCTATTGCTTGTCAAGATGATTCTACCTAAATAACAAAGTAATTTAGCACTGCCACTACCACTACTAACACAGTCCAAATTCCCGAACCGACATAGATCAAAGATTTGGATTGTTCCCAGTTTTGGGGAGAAGCATATGCCACGGGGACCCCAATTACCATCACAAAAGAAAATAGAACTAAAGCAACTAGTGCCAGCTGAAATAAAATAGTCATCGTTTGATTCTCCTAAATACAAGATAGCCTCAGGGCTAATCTTTAAATAAAGTTTTAATTGAGTTTTTTTTCCTAATATATTACGCTACCAAAAATCGACTACATCTGAGAAGGGATTTGTGACACAATGCTAGATGAAGTTATCCAAACTTTTGTAAACTTAAACCGAAACTCAAGCCTGGGAAAAGCTATGGTTTCTCCAGTGGTCACTGAATTACTCTGTGACTAAGGCATTAAGACAAAAATTGCTAAAATTCACTAATAACGTATTAGATGTTAGATTTCAGAGCTAGCGGTGTATTACTTCATCCCACTTCTCTGCCTAGCCGTTTTGGTATCGGCGATTTGGGTGAGAACGCGTATCGATTTGTCGATTTTTTGACCAGTAGTGACCAACAGATTTGGCAAATATTACCAATCGGTCCCACGGGGTATGGCAACTCTCCCTATCTATCTTATTCTGCTTTGGCAGGAAATCCGCTATTAATTAGTCCCGACATTCTGCATCAACAAGGATTCTTAACCGCAGCTGAAATACAAGATCTGCCCGATTTTTCTTTAGATCACGTAGATTTTGAGCGAGTGATTGCAACCAAAATGCCTTTTTTACGTCGTGCTAGCGATCGCTTTAAAGCTGAGGCTTCAGAAGCTACCCAACAGGAATTTAAGCGATATTGTAACCGCCACAATGACTGGCTCAGTGATTATGCTCTGTTTATGTCTCTAAAGCAGGCTCACAACGGCAGCAGCTGGCATCAGTGGTCAGCAAGTATAGCTGAGCGCCAACCCCAAGCCATGGCGACCTGGGCGACAGAATTAGCCGACGAAATATTTTTTCACAAATTCGTCCAATATCAATTTTTTTGCCAATGGCAAAACTTGAAGCAGTATGCCAATCAAAAAGGAGTTAAACTTTTCGGTGATATTCCGATTTATGTGGCTCATGATAGTGTCGATGTTTGGGCGCACAGCGAAATCTTCCGTTTAGATCCTAAAACAGGAGAGCCTGCGCTAATGGCAGGAGTTCCACCCGATTATTTTAGTGCCACAGGTCAACTTTGGGGGAACCCCGTCTACAACTGGGAGGAATTAGAGAAAACTGATTTTAAATGGTGGATTAGACGAGTAGAGGCGATTCTAGAATATGTTGATATTATTCGGATCGATCACTTTAGAGGTTTTCAAGCTTACTGGGCAGTGCCGCAAGGAGAAGTAACAGCGATGAATGGCACTTGGTTGGAGGCTCCAGGAGATGAGTTTTTCCAACTCCTAGGTAAAGAATTAGGGAAATTGCCCATTGTTGCCGAAGATCTTGGAGTAATTACGCCAGAGGTTGAGGCTTTGCGGGATAAATTTGAGTTCCCAGGCATGAAAATTCTACAGTTTGCCTTTGATTCGGATCGTGCTAATGGTTTCTTACCTTTTAACTACGCTAACCGCAACTGTGTGGTTTATACAGGCACTCATGATAACAACACTACAGTCGGTTGGTTTTATGAGCGATCGCCAGAAGCGAAATCCCAAGTGATTGATTATCTAGGCTGTTTGTGTGATGAGGGCATTCATTGGGCATTGATTCGTCTCGCACTTAGCTCGGTAGGAAATACTGTAATCTTGCCGTTTCAAGATATCTTGGGTTTGGGGACAGATGCAAAAATGAATACTCCTTCCGAGCCTACAGGAAATTGGAGTTGGCGTTGTCGAGCGGAAGCCTTTAACGATGAATTAAGTGGTCGTCTTAAGTATCTCACCTATCTTTATGGACGTACTCCAGTCAATACTCAATAGTTAATATTTACTGAGAGTATACCCAGGCTTTAATTCTCTTCCCCTAGAATACTTTTAATCTTCTAATGAGGAATTAAATTAGAGCTGGTGAGTTGGGTAATTTTCAATGTTGTCGAAAAGTTGCAAGCTGTGGCACGAAAGCAGCAATTGAGACTCGCTGAGGCGATCGCCAGCAATGATCTGATTGTGGTTAAAAAATTGTTGCAGCAGGGAGTAGATCCCAAAGTTCGTCTTATCGGTCAAGCTGGTGAACCCTTAATTTTTCTGATATTTGAGAAAAGCTGGTTTGCCTTACCGTCAGGAAAATTTAGCGATCGCAATCAACCCCGTTACTGTATTACAGCTAAAGCAGAATGTTTACGGCTACTTTTAACATATGGTGCCGATCCTAATATTAGAGATAGTTTAGGACGTACAGTTTTAGAAATGGCTATTCTGTGGTGTTTGCCAAACATTGTGAAACTGTTACTGCTTAATGGTGCCGATCCCAATTTGAGAGATCGCAATCACCAGACTCCCCTCATGAAAACTGCTATTTGGGGCATTCAAGATGCCCGTCCGATGGCAGACAAGCTGCAAATAATTATGTATTTATTGGATAGCGGTGCCGAAATCGATGCTCAAACAGCAGTAGGTCAGACGGCTTTGATGTTTGCGGTGGGCAATTCCCGACTAGAAATCGTCGAGTTTTTAGTTAGTAATGGTGCATCCTTGAGTATGACTGATCGTCAAGGAAATCGAGCCTCAGATATTATTAGTCAGGGTATTAATCGACGACAGCAAGTTTATCTACGTAAAATCTTGACTCAACCCCAATTGAATATTGCTAAATATAAATATCAGCATTTAATTCCTGAAGGCGATCGTCTTTTGGCTCCTTTTATTGATAAAAATCAAAACAAAAAGAGTTCTCTTTAAAACTGTCCTGATATTACTTCAACAAGACAAACACAAGTAAAT
>JBCDEP010000137.1:0-17969 GCA_039179675.1 Cyanobacteria bacterium P01_G01_bin.67 | reverse complement strand
CTTTAAATACCTCCTCGTTCTTGTGGTGATATCAAGCAATTTGCCAAGAAAAATTAAATGTTTATTAGTACTTAAACAAATATTGAAAATTCTTTTTTCTAAGCCCAGCTTAACCAAATAATTTCCACAGCTTAATCAGGATTGCCATCATGATTCGCACCTTAATCATTGATGATGAAAATTTAATTCGCCAGACTTTGCAAATTTATTTTGAGTCAGAGCCAGATATCGAAATTGTGGGGACAGGAGACAGTGGACAAAGTGCGATCTCGCTAGTGGAAACTCTGAATCCTGATGTGGTGCTAATTGATATAGAAATGCCAGAAATGGATGGTTTAACCGCCACAGTGGTATTGCGTCAGCGGTTTCCTGAAACTAAAGTTATTGTTCTGAGCAGTCACGATGAATCAGCCTACGTTAATCAAGCTTTAGCACTAGGTGCAGCGGGTTATCTACTCAAGAGCTTATCACCCCAAGAATTATCGCAATCGATTCAGTTAGTACATCAAGGTTACTTACAAATTGCCCCTGGATTGAGTCATAAATTATCCCTTTCCAAACCGTCACTAGAGAATTCTGTCCCGTCAGAGATCGCCAAAGTAGAAGATATCAAACTAGAAAATGGTAATACGATTGCAGTGCGATCACAGAATTATCCTGAGATTGGCTATAGTTACGACTCTCTACCCCAAGAATTAGATTCACTCCCCACAGTTGAGCCTGATGACTTTTTACCCGCTGTCAGTATTTGGACTACCAGAGGAGCCATGATTCTACTGGGTATATTTATTGCTGCTTTACTTTTAGCTAACGTTTTGGAGTATAAAACTACTGTCAAAGCTGCGGCTAAGATTCGCCCTCGGGGAGAATTACGTACGGTGCAAACTACAATTGCAGGTAAGATTATTGAAATCAAGATTGAGGCTAACCAGACTGTCAAGCAAGGTGATGTTATTGCCACGGTTGATGATGCGGCACTACAAACTCAAGTAAGTCAAACTAGACAAAAGCTGTCAGCCAATCAAGCTCAGTTAAAGCAAACCAAAGCTCAGATTGTCGATCTTGATCGCCAGATCGCAGCAGAAACAACAGCCTTAGCTAAAATTATTAATTCGAGTCAGGCAGATTTAACACTCAATCAACAAGAATATCAGCAACAAAACACTACTGTAGAAGCGGAGTTGACCGCAGCAGATGCGAAAGTAAAGCTAGCAAGGGAAGAATTAACCAGATATCAGCAGCTAGCGGAAACAGGGGCAGTTTCCCAGCTCCAAATTAGTGAGAAACAAGCCGTATTACAAGAGAGTATTGCCCGACAAACACAAGCCCAAGCGGCAATTATGCCCAGTAACGCCAGGGTAATCAAGGCTGAAGAACAAATAGCTCGCGAGCAAGCACAAGGTGAAGCCAGAATAAGTGCTTTAAATTTGGAAAGCAAGAATTTGATTGAAAAACGAATAAGTCTGTTACGGGAAATAAAAAGCGATCGCCTTCAATTAAAACAGCTACTGCGAGACATACAGCAAACGACTATACGAGCCACTGTATCGGGCATTATTCAGCAGATGAATTTGCGTAACTCAGGACAGGTAATTAATGCAGGAGATGAAATTGCGACGATTGTGCCGAATAATTCAGACTTGATGGTTGTTGCCAATGTTGCAGCTCAAGATATTGGGAATATTCAAGTTAATCAGAATGTGCAGATTAAAGTTGACCCTTGCCCCTATCCTGATTACGGAGTTTTGTCTGGGGTAGTAAAAACCATTTCTCCTGATGCTTTTGTATCTGAGTCCCAGGATCTCTATCGCGTCAATATCAAACCTGAAAAGAGTTTTGTCGGCACGAACAAACATCAATGTGCGATCGCATCGGGGATGAATGGAAATGCCAATATAGTTACCAAGCAAGAAAGTGTTATCAGTTTTCTTCTCAGAAAAGCAAGATTAAAATTGGGAACCTAGCGATCACTTTTGGCTATGACGAGAATAATAAACCTCTTCCATGAATAAAGATGACTGGTCTATCCCCCATTCCCCATACATGCGGGCGATGCGAAGCGAGTCCTAAAGGATACCGCTTCGCATATGCTTTAGTGCAAGCCCTTTGTCTCGAAACGATAACTTAAAAATTACAAGAAAACTAGTTGGAACGACTATGAACAAAAAAAACAGGTTGAATTTTCAACCTGTTATAAGAGCAGTGATTAAAATTTTCACTTCCCCAAAAGTATAGCTAGGGAAAACCTAAATGAAAACCTAAATTAACTCCACATATTCGGCGGCATTGAATTCGGCGATGGGAGTAGCAAACTTAGTCACTTCAGCTTCGCCAACCCATAAGCTGTGGGAATCGGTATTATAGCTAAGGGAATCATAGTCAGAGATACCCCATTCTTGAGCGGAAAGTTGAATGATGTCCCCTTCAGCGAAGTTAAAGTCGGCAATAGTATCGATACCATCAAAACCAACCACAAAGGTATCTGCACCCTTACCACCTGTTAAGAGATCGTCACCATCACCACCTTCTAGTAAATCATCACCCTTACCGCCAGTGAGACTATCATTGCCTGCGTCACCGAAAGCAAGAATATCTACCGAAGTTTGGCTGGCATCAAACAGATCGTCACCTTCTCCACCATGAAAGACAACTTGTTGAACATCAGTGCCAGTTAAATCTTTAACATTGAGAGTATCGTCTCCGCCACCACCGTTAATTTCGAAGCGTTCAACATTATCAACGTTGAGAGTAAAGTTACCTAAGTTGAGACGTTCAAACTCAGTGCGATCGCCATTGGCACGTAATTCAAAATCATCTCCAGCTTCGAGTGCGCCGTTGACTTCAGTGATGTCATAACCCTTGTCACCTTCCATGATGTCACTGCCATCACCATTGTTCCAGATAAAGCGATCGTCTCCTTCGCCACCGATTTTAAGGTCATCACCTTTATCACCGATGATCGTATCATTGCCGCCATAACCTTCAAGGGTATCGATGCCTTCCCCTCCTTGGAAGACATTAGCTTGATCATCGCCGATGAAGTAATCATTTAAAGCACTACCGTTGAGGTTTTCGATACTGATTAACTGGTCTTCAACGACCATATCATTAACTACATATTGAGCAGTACCTGCTTGCAAATTGGCAGTAATTTCAAAGGGAATGTCACTGAAGTCCGCGGTATCATTCCCAGCGCCACCATCAGTAAGATCGTTGCCATTACCACCGAGGAATAAATCATCCCCTGCACCGCCAATTAGAGTATCGTTACCGTTGCCACCTAGCGCAATTATCGGTACATTAGCGGCGCTAGCGTCGAAGTAATCATTACCCTCGCCACCATTAAATACAACTTGCTGCACATCAGTGCCAGTTAAATCTTTCACGTTGAGAGTATCGTCTCCGCCACCACCGTTGATTTCAAAACGCTCAACATTGTCTACATCGAGAGTAAAGTTACCAAGGTTGAGACGTTCAAACTCAGTGCGATCGCCATTGGCGCGTAATTCAAAGTCGTCTCCAGCTTCAACTGCACCATTGACTTCAGTAACGTCATAACCAGCGTCACCTTCCATTGTGTCGCTACCGTCACCATTATTCCAGATCAAGCGATCGTCTCCTTCGCCACCAATTTTAAGGTCATCACCTTTATTACCGATGATCGTATCGTTACCTGCACCACCTTTGAGAGTATCAGTGATTTCAGGAACGCTACTACCTTTGAGCAAGTCATCACCAGCATCTCCGTAGGCAATGGTAGTAACATTTGCTTCAGTAGCATCAAATGTATCGTTGCCATCTCCACCACGGAAGATAACTTTTTGGACATCGGTACCTGTTAAATCTTTAACATTGAGAGTATCGTCTCCGCCACCACCGTTGATTTCAAAGCGTTCGACGTTATCAACGTTAAGGGTAAAGTTACCCAAGTTTAAGCGTTCAAACTCGGTGCGATGTTCGTTAGCACGTAATTCAAAATCATCTCCAGCT
Organism: Cyanobacteria bacterium P01_G01_bin.67; assembly: GCA_039179675.1. GTDB lineage: Bacteria > Cyanobacteriota > Cyanobacteriia > Cyanobacteriales > Xenococcaceae > Waterburya. Next base: position 13,979 of record JBCDEP010000137.1, on the reverse strand, counting down.
TCAACTGCGCCATTAACTTCAGTGATGTCATAACCTTGGTCACCTTCCATTTGGTCGCTGCCGTCGCCATTATTCCAGATGAAGCGATCGTCACCCCAACCACCTACTTTGAGATCGTCACCTTTATTGCCAATAATCGTATCGTTACCTTGAGTTCCAACTAAAGTGTCATTGTCATCAGTACCGACAATTAAGTTACTGGTATTTTTCAATGTTTGCTTTTCCATGATTAAATTCGTTTAAGTTGTTTTCGGTATTCTGTGTAGTCTTATTTCTGGACTTGTAGAGGTTATGCAAAAATCAATAATCAAGAGATGAAAATAGATTGTCTATGATTTGCTCATCATTAATCAGCGAAAGACATTGAGACCAAAAAAATAAACTCCCACAGATATTTGTCTGTAGGAGAGAAATACTAATAACTAATAAAGGGCTTCGCCAGCATGTACTATTTGTTAATTGTCTTGAGAGGTAGCTGATACTTCGATGTTGGAGTTAGTAGCTGAATAGTCAAAAGTGGGATAAAAGCTTTGAGCAATGGCTTGGATAGATACGCTGGTGATCGCTAAAGTGGTCAGGAAAGCAGTTCTTTTGAAGTTTTTGATTTTGATCTTTTGCATTGTCTCAATCTCCTTCAAGCAGTCATCGGTGTTGTTTGTTCTGTAGAGTCTTATTTCTGGCACTGAAGGGGATATGCAGAAAACTAAAATCATCATATTTTTCAATTAGTTAATTAAATGCAACTTGCGATCGCACCATAGTCCAAAAAGTGTCAAACCAATACCAACAAGTAGAATCGTAGACCATTCTCAATAATCAAAATTTACTTACAAAGATGTTGCTCAATATTGGTTATTTGTTCGGCTAAATTAGTAGAAGGATTTTCCACTGAGTACAATTCCTGGAGAGCATCAGAACCTAATTGTTGCTTAATAAAATAATCGGCTTTGGCGATCGCAATATCTTCAGCCGTGGCACCATCGGTTTGTAGCTGGGTGGTTAAGGTAGTTAACTCAGCGGTGATCGCTTCTCTTTGCGGCTGTTCCATTAACTGCATGGTTTGGCGATAGGTATTGCCGTCAGCAATTAATTCCCAATCGTAGGTATTTCCTGGCTGTAGTTGTTCCCCTGTATAGATGAGGGTTTTGGTATTGGAAGGGACAATTTCAGTCCACATCTGCTGCTGATCTTGTGGGTTATTACTAGCAGCAGGATATAGATTAATTTCGGCTTGAGATGTGTCACCCTGCCAAATAAATAACGGGCGATCGCTCCAGATTAATTGTGCTTCGGAATTGGTAGGGGAAATGAGGCATAGGTCGTCACCTCTAGAGATAAAACGGCTTTCAGGAGATTTAAAGAGGCTGATTATTGCTTGCAGAATTGAGGTCGATTTTTGGGAGTTGGTGGTTGTGGAGTTATTGTCCTCTGCTTGAACGTTAAGAGAGAAGATGTTGCTGGCGATCAGTAGGGTGAATAGTATTTGTTTGGCGGTAAATTTAAGCATAATATTTTTGTTATATCAATTAAATTAATTTGCAAAAAATTTTATTTAGGTAGAGGCAAACCGCTCTTCTCCCCTAATTTTGTCGCTGGCATAGATATGCGATCGTAGATATTGATGGTAAAAGCCAGGGTAATAAGATCGCGTAAGAAATATATAGCTGTAAGACACCCAAGCCATAGATAGTTGCCACAGTGGGGAAGAGAATTAATAACCATTTGGTAGTAAAAGTTCTATTGGTTAAATGCAATTTGATTCCTTTGGCTATTAGTAATGCCAACAACACTACCCAAAGTTCAGGAATAGGAATAATTAAATGATGATTTAGCCAATGATGGGTCATATATGCCAGCACTTCTGAACCTGTAAAGGGAGTTTCTCCATTCCCCAAACCACGGCGGGTATTCCAATAGGCGATCGCGCTGGGAGTCGGCAAGTTATCGGAACCTGGGGTGAGTCCTGCTTCTGGGTAGCCTCCTGAACCAATAATGACAGTCTTGGTATTTAATTTTATATTTTTGCTATCTAATAATTGCCATGCAGGGAGGTGATTATAAACTAGATCCGCAGGTAGGGAATAGTCTTGGATCGGACGTAGCCATTGTTGTCCGAGATATTGGGTAAAGGAGGTGATCGCTGGTAGCTTAGTTTTTTGCAGAAATTGATAGTCTTCTTGGCGACGGACATAATTATAAATTGAGTCGCGTAAATTAGTTTGACTTTTAATATTAGGCTGCAAATAGGGAGATTCTAGAGAAATTTTCTGTACCGTTGCTAGTAAATAAGCAAAAGGACAGGCTTCTTTACAGTTAGCCGATTCTGGTAACAAACTCATATAGTTGGGTAAGCCATCGACATAACCTTGTAATGTCCAGTTAGGACTACCAATATTAGTTTTTGAAGCTACTCCTACCTCTTGTCCGTTAGTTTGTTGATATGCCCCAAAAATAAACCAAGTTTGCTTTTGCTCAACTGCCTCATAAATTGATTGAGCTAAGATCTCATCGTTGTCGGGTTGAGGATAGTCAAAAAGATAGTCAATGCCAATAATTTGGGCATCTAACCCTACTAAACGGTCAATGATACTAGCTAAATAACTACGATCCATTGGCACAGGGGAATTTATGCCTGCATTTCTCAGGGATTGTTCGTCAATGTGAACTAGAGTCACTGCTGCTTCGGCAGTAGGTAATTGTCCCGTGAGATCGCGATAAACCGACTGTACAACTGTGCGCTTGTCTGATAAATAATTTTGCACAGGAGGCATGATGCTTAACAGACACAAAGCACTAGCAGCGATCGCTTCATAACGATTGGGTAACCATTGGTTGAGCTGTTGTCGCCATCCCCAAGGCTGTATCCGATATAATTGGGCATCGGGATGACAGAAAAGAGAGGGAATTAAATATGCCGAGGGATAAGTAAGCTGTTGTTGCTGAAGATGTTTACTAGCATTGGTGATTGCTTGCTGCACATCTTGGTAGGCGGCTAAAGCCTGTAAAAACTGAACTAAAAATACTTGAGCTACCTGATTGTGAATTGGCTCACGCATCACTGCTACCTGGCTTAATCCGAGATCGATTAGGGAGCTAGCAATAGTCAAGCCGCTACAGGAATTAAATAGGGCAAACTGTAAACCATTAGACTGGGCAATTTTCAATTCTGGGGCAATTTCTCGCACTGTCAGGGCAATATTCGGTGCGATCGCTAGTTCTCCACCTGTAATCGCCGTTTCATTACTGTGTCCTGCAAAAAATAAGACTTCCCAGCCTTGGGCATCAGTCAATGCCTGCTGTATTTGCTGCTTAATTTCTGAGGATGACTGGTTCCCATTCCAGGTAACTAAGACAATTTCTGCCACCTGTTTTAGAGTATTGAGAGATTGGCGATCGCTGGTTAAATCTAGTCCTGTATCATCTCCCAGAATTGCCAAGATACGTGGTTTGCGAGTACGCTTCCGCTTTTGCTGATGAGAGTTAGTAATATTGGTTGGACTACGGGCGATCGCTACTAAACCGCCAAATTCTGCCCCAATATCCCAAGTTTCCCAAGGCAGACGTTCTAATTCACCGCTACAGGTTAAAAATAGTTTGATGGGTGTTTGTTCTTGACCACCAAGCTGAGCAATTTTGGCTCTAATTTCATATAGTTCTTCCCGTCGTAGCCAACGCTGAAATCCAGTTAATAATTCAGCTTCAGCATGAACCAGTTGACGATGATGATCTTGCGGTAAACTAATGTGTCCCTGTTCGTTTTTTGGTTTGGGTACTCTGGCTCTTAAGGCTGTTGTATAAAAACCGAGATAAACTTGGTGCCAGGTTTGATATCGCTGAGACAAGTCATCGGGATAAGGCACTATCGTGGATATCTGTTGCCCTTTGCCCCATCCTAGTTTAAATAGACAGATCTGTTCTATTTGCTGAATTTCAAGTTGGAATTTCATTGATCATTGGGACATTTGTGATGAAATCTTGGTGGTTTTTAATTCTCTCTTATAGGGTTTTATTAATTAAATACAAACTTGGGGAAAGTAAATTCTGTGTCATCGGGTAAACTAACGCTAACCGTAAATTGCTCGTCAAGTTCCCCAATTACCTGGGTGTAGATATAAGAATCATAAGTATTTTCTGTAATAGTCTTTTGATCTAAAACCATATCTTCTTCTTTTAATTCCAGTTTCAATCCTTGAGGAATATAGTTAGCAGGCTGGGCACCCAAAATTAACAATAAACTCCACTCTAGAACATCTTCGCTTACTATTACCATCCACGTTACCGCATACATCCGTAGCCCATGACTAGCAAGGGTAAAATCTTGACATGCCCCACGAGCTGTTTCGGGGATATCTTCACCGCTAGTTCTAAGTTGAGTCATAATTGCGGCAAACTCTTCAGCAGGAGACTGACGATTAATTACTGCTAAATCTCGCATGGCACTGGGAGCAAATTCAGGAGTGGGTAACAGTGTCCATGACAAGCTTTGAGCTATTTCATCTAGTTCATTAGACAACCAAGATTTAACGTTAATCGCTGTTTGGGTAACTTCTGCCATTATGCGGGATAAGCGATCGCCTAAAGCAGTAAGACTATCTGTAATTGAGAATTGATTGGTTTGTAATTCGTATAGCCAATTTAGTAAATCAGGATTACTGAGTATGATTGCTCCTTGTGACCAAGTTAAGATCTGATGTAGCGCAGTTGATCCAGACTGTAATTGAGGTAATAAGGGTTCTAATTGATGTTGAATATTGTGAATATTATCTGTGACAGTAACTCTAGCAGGTAAAGTAATAGTACTGGAATCTAAACAGCGTAAAGATAATAGTAAATCGTCTGGTTGAGCATTAAACCACTCTAAAGGTATTTCATAAGTCCAATCTGTATCTGCGGTTAAGTTAGCATTTTGCTTACCTTGAATTATCTCTTGATAACTAATAAAGCGATCAATCTTAACTTCTGCCTGTTCTTCAACGACATTAATTAAGATATAAAAATGAGCTGCATATTCTGGTAAATCGATTAATGCCCGATCAACGCTGATCAAGTCATCGATAGTTACGCCGTTAGTTAATAAACATAATTTGTACTCCCCAACGATTAAATTAAACCCACCGTCAATATAGTTAGCGTAACTAGGTTGCTTAACCGAACAATGATCGGAATTAAGATTTAAAGCATTATCTCGCTCCTGTAGCCAAGTTTCAAAGCCGAATAAAGCTAGAGAATTTAAATAAGTTTGCCATTGTCTTTCAGGGTTAATAATGCGATCGCTCAATGCTACCGCTTGCTCTATTTGATTCGGAGATAGCTCAATTCCTGAAGTGGAGAATGATTCAAAGTCCAGTAGATAGTTATTAGGTGCAATATTGTAGTTAGTCATAATAGTTTTTTTAATAATTCAGCTTACAGATCTTTATTGCTCGCTGTTAAGGGGATATGCATAAAACATAGCCACCAAACGTAAATAGGTTTTTAGTTTTTAGTTTTCATAGCAATACGAGCTTACGTGAGAATATTTAATATTTAATGTTCATTGCTCAATGTTCATTGTTTCTAGGCAGGCACAAATCCTTTTCGCTAAGACACTTTGAGTACTATCGGCGATGCTTACTTCTTTTTCGGCTTCATCGAGTACGAGATCTATTTGCTCTGCCAAAGCCAATTCAATTTCTTGTTCTCTTTGCTTTAATGAAGCTAAATCTTTTAACTTAGTCTGTGTCATAGTCCAATCTTGCATCAGTTGCAACAGATGATGGCGAATATCTACTCGCAACTCTTTGAGCTTGAGCAATCTCGTTACCTGATATTGAGCTTTTAAATCTACCTGTGGAGCGATCGCACTCATTGATTCTCCCTGACAGTGAAATAATTCTAAAGCCTTAATAAATTGAGTAGCTTTGGCTGCTTTTTTGCCTTTATACTTACTGAGACAGTGAGTGATTACTGTTTCAATAGCTCGATCTAAACTTTGTTGAAATTGCTGTTGATAAGATTGTAAAAAGTCACTGGGTTCTATATTTTCTTCTTGGCTGTGGTCTAGATTCACCTGCACAGCTGCGGTATTAAAATTAAGATTATCCAGAGATTCCTGTTTTATTTTACCTCCTCGCACATGGATGCGATACTCTCGCAGCTGATTAGCCAGTTGTTCAAGTTGGAATAGGGTTTGTTCTGGAGAGTAAGGTAAATTTATCTGTTGCTTGATTAAGTTGGCAATTCTTTCTAGTTGTTCGATACTGGGAGTTTGACATTTTCCCCCCTTACCTTGCCTATTTTTTAGGCGATCGCGACGATATATATTGTGATAACTAGTTAATAAGATACTGGCTTGCTCAATTTCGGTTGGGGTCAAGTTATGAAATTCTAAAAGAATCCGACCAAGTTGCTTGGTATTGGTGTCGTTAAGAATTGCCCAGTTACTGATTAGATAAACGCCTTGTTCTAAGAGGAAGCGCTGTAACTCTCGATTTTGTTTAACATAGCGGGTAGTCCAAGTGGCTAAATTTGCTTTTTGGGGGTCAAATGTGGCAAGAATTTCCACTGCCAAAGATTTATATTGGCTTTTGGGATCTGATTGTGCGATCGCAAGATTCCGAAAGTTATCTAAAGTGTCGTTGAGGGTATAAATAAACAGATCTTGACGATTGAAACCATGTTCTCGACCAAACTGCATCTCTAATTGAATGCAAGCCTGTTTAATTTGGTGAGAAATAAAGCAGCGTAAGCACCTATCGGCAATAACACTATTATCATTGTGACTATTTCTTTCAGCAACTAAGTCTTGTTGAACCAATTTATCAGTTATCGTTTCAGATTCAACCAAACTCGCAAATTGACGAATTACAAATTGCTTTGCCTGGCTAATTTCAGTTGTTTGTAGCCTCCCTGCGCTATCTAGGCGAACTAAATTCCAATACTTAGATATCGTTTTCATGGCTTACTGTAAATCAACAACCAGAACAGACCGAACAAATATCGTTATAGATGTCATCTAAGTTCTTCTCTATCCTTATCAATAGCATAGATAATACCAGTAGCTGAGAGTGGAACGCGATCGCAAAGATAAATTATTTTTTGTAATTATTATTATGCTGCTCTTTGCTTAAGTTTATATTTGATTATTTTCTAAGTATTGTTAGTATCTCTTTGATGAGCATAATCAATGTTTAAATAACCAATAATATTTGCTAACAAGAAAAAGCTAGATAGCATTTGAAATTTAAATGAAAATATCCATAAAAGTAGATAGTAAACTCCCAGCTTAAGCAGAGCGTTTATCATCAGGCTAGAAACATAATCTGTACCAAATAATCCCATTAAGCTAATACAAAGTATGAATAAACTTTGCCAAGGATTATTTAAGACTAATTTGCTACTATATTTTAGTGACTTATAACTACTTTTATGATTAATAATAGCTGCATAAATACTGTATTGATATAGATATGCCATAATTAGCATGCTAATACAAAAAAATACTACTGCCAAACCCACTCCGTGAACACCAAAGAGAAAACTGTCTATCTTGAGTAGCTTCAAAAAGATACTAAGCAAGAATACCAAGATTAACGATACAGGAATCATTAAAAATACATAAGGAAATAAACATAACTGAACGTTAATTACTTTAGGTATTTTAAGCCAGCACAGATCCCAAATTTGATTATAGTTGATTGTATTTTCTTCAATATTAGACTTTACAAGGTAAGAAAAAGCAATAAAAATAGCGGAGTAAACGAAACAACTATAAAAAAGACTAACAATTATGCCAAAATCACTCTCCAACATACTTTCGGGAATTAAATTCCAAGTAATAAAAACCAGTAAATCAAGAGCTAAAATAAAATAAAAATTTTGTTTATATACTGCAAAGCTACTGCGGAAAATTTCAGGATATCTCAGGCGACGTTGCTTAATAGCTTCTAACATTTCTCGATTACGATAAGATTAAGGAGATTTCATCGTAAATCAACTAGTAGGAGTTATAAATGATCGCGATCGCATTTAATATTAGTGCTAGATATTAGTTATTTCATCTTAATCCCTAATATCTGAGTATGTGCACCTCTAGCTTGAGTCATAAAGATTAAGCTAATCCGCCAGTTGAGTAATGATGAGGCGATAAAGTGAATTTTATTCAGGCTATGTCCTCAGAAATGATTTCAATCATCATATTCTTATTGAGACTTTTTATCTTAGCTAATCTTGTAGCTTGCTTCTCTATTGTTTTTTCAAAAATATTTCTAACTAATCTACCATTACCGAAATTAGAATCTCGGTTAGTATAAAATTCTCTGAATTTTCCTAACAATGCTTTTTGTGCTTGAGAGTTAATTTTATAGTGATTTACCTCGCACATTTTTTCAAAAATAGCTAATAGCTCTTCGGGGGTATAATCTTCAAATTTAAGATATCTGGTAAACCGAGACTGTAACCCAGGATTTGATTCAATAAATCTATTCATTTCATCTGGATATCCAGCAACAATTACTACTAAGCGATTGCGGTAATCTTCCATTCTTTTGAGTAATGTATCTATTGCTTCTTGTCCGAAATCTTTAGGTGAATCTAATGGTTTGAGTGCATAAGCTTCGTCAATAAAAAGTACCCCATCCAAAGCAGATTCAACTAATTGTTCTACTTTCGGTGCAGTTTGACCAATATATTCGGCAACCATACCAGAGCGATCTGTTTCAATACAATGACCTTTTTTTAATACTCCCAACTCTTTATAAATTTTACCAATTAGCCTGGCTACAGTAGTTTTACCTGTTCCTGGAGAGCCGCAGAAAACTAAATGCAAAGTAAGGGGAGATTTTGGTAAACCGTGTTCTTCTCTTTTCTTTTGAATATTTAAAAAAGCGACTAAATTATTAATTTCTTCTTTTAGTTGTTTTAATCCTATTAATTGATTTAATTCTTTTAAAATGTAATCTAAATCACAGTCACTAATAATGCTTTCATTATGTGCCGTTGAATTTATTTGCTTTTTTAGTAATTCTAATTCTGCTTCAACTTCTAAGTCTTGCCATTTGATAAAATCTGGATAATAACTCATACCAATTGTGAATAATACTTTATATTTAGTATTCCCAAAATTAGTAACTTAATGAGATTTTTACTGATGTAAAGTGATTTTATATTGAATAGATGGATCTGGATAGTCAGCAATCAATTCTTAGGTATATTTCTCTGAATCTCCACTCCTCTGAGCAAGACTATTTCATCTTAATACCCAATACTTGAGTATGCGCTCCTCTGGCTTGGGTAACACCGATGGTTCTTTCTGAGGCTTCAATCATCGGACGGCGCAGGCTTACCACAATAAACTGTGCTAATTGGGCCTGTTTTTTGACCATCCGCGATAGTTTTTCCACGTTGGCACCATCGAGGAACATATCTACCTCGTCAAAGGCATAAAAGGGGGAAGGACGATATTTTTGTAAGGAAAAGATAAAGCCTAGTGCAGTCAAGGATTTTTCTCCCCCAGACATCGAGCTTAATTTTTGTACGGGTTTGCCTTTAGGATGGGCAATCAGGTTTAAACCACCATTAAAGGGATCGCTTTCATCTTCTAGTTGTAGGTGTCCATCACCATCGGAAAGTTCAGCATATATTTTCTGGAAGTTTTCATTGACCGCATCATAGGATTCTTTGAAAGCACGTAAACGGAGGGTAGTAAATTTTTCAACTCGTAGTAATAATTCGGTTCTTTCTGCTTCAATGGTGTCTAATTTATGAGAGAGTTCCTGTAATCTGGCTTCCGTTTTTTCGTATTCTTCCAATGCCAACATATTGACAGGTTCCATTGCTTCGAGGCGTTTTTCTCCGTTACGAATTTGCTTTTGTAGCTGTTCTACTTGCTCTTGAAGGTTGGCAAAGGTAATTGATTCTCCTGCTTCAAGATCGTCTTCATTAACTAATTGGGGAATTTCAGGAAGAGGATCGGGTAATTCTTGTTCTTGTTCTGCTATTTGTTGTTGTAAAGTTTGCAGAGTTGTTTGTCTTTCTTGCTGCGCTGCTTGCAGTTTTTCTAGCTGCCAGGTTTGTTTTTGATAGTGATCGCGCAACTGTTTAAGCTGGGTTTCTAGGCGATCGCGTTCTTGTTTAGTTTCTCCTAGTTTTGCCGACAATTGCTCTAATTCTACTTCAGCAGTACTAATTTTTTGAGCTATTTCTGTTAATTGAAGATTGATTGTCTCTTGTTGTTCATTAATTTCTGTATGATCGTTATTGAGCTGAACAATAGCTGCTTCAGTTTCGGTTATTTTCTCACTCAATCTCTGATGTCTATTCGTCAACTCTAATAATTGAGTTTCAGCTTGCCTTAAAGCCTGTTCCTGCTGAATTAACTGCTGTTCTTGGGTCGCAATAATCGCTCTTGCCTGTTGCCATTCACTTTGATCGTGAGATTCTTCTAAAACCTTAAGCTGTTGCTGTAATTCTTGTAATCTGGATTCTTGTTGCGGAATTTCTTGATTTAATATTTCTAGCCGCGACTGAATATTATCTCTTTCCTGGCGGTTAGTTTGCAGTTGGCTAATTAATAATTCTCTTTGACCAGTTAAGCGTCTAATATCTTTCTCTAACTGTTCCGAGAGCATTTTATTATCTCGACCTAACTGTCTGGCTTCAGTTAACTCTTCAGCTAAATCCTTGATTTGCGCGAGCTGATTTGCTAATCTTTGGTCATAGTTGTTTAGGATGCGGGTTATTTCTGCCAAACGATCCCGTAAAGCCTCAACATGAACAGACTCGCGCTTGGCTGTTCCTCCGAAATGCAAACTAGAGCGGCTGGATTTACTCCCCCCAGTCATTGCCCCACTAACTTCAAGGATTTCTCCTTCTAAAGTCACAATGCGGTGTTTCCCCAGGCTGGAACGAGCATTACTCAAGTTATCGAAGACCACGGTATTGCCAAAGACATAGGCAAAGATCTCATCGTAACGAGGATCGCAGTCTACCAAGTTCACTGCCAGATCGATAAAGCCTTGACCAAAACGCATAGTAGCCATGTTGCCAAGGCGTGGGGCTTGAATTTTGTTTAAGGGTAAGAAAGTTGCTCTGCCACCTCGTTCTCTTTTGAGTAATTCAATTCCTTGCGCTGCCACGCGATCGCTTTCCACTACAATAAAGCCAAGTCTTCCCCCCGCAGCAGTTTCTAATGCCAGACGATAACGCTGTTCTACCTGTCCCAACTGTACGACTAAACCTTCTATCCCTGAGAGGTCGGAGTTGAGAATAATTTTGCTGGCGTAAGTTCCCTGTACCTCTTGCTGTGCTTGAGTTTTTGCCTCCAACTTATCTAATTCTCGCTGCTTATCTCGCTGTTCTTTCAACAGCCGCTGTTGAGTTTCCTGCTGCAAAGAGCGATCACTTTCAGCTTCTGCTAGCTGTTGGGCAATTTCCTGAACGTGAGCCTGTTCTGTTGTCACTTTACCTGACAGGGAATCATATTCAGCTTGTTTGGCGGTTAATTCGGTATCTACTGCCTCTAATGACTGAGTTTGCTCCCGAATACTCTGATTGAGCTGATTATATTTTTCGCTAATTCGAGCCTGTTCGGTACGTTGAGGATTAAGAATTTCTTGAATTGCTGACACCTGACGGGAAAGACTAGCTTGTTCCTGCACCCAGGCTTCGGAAGCTTCAGCGATCGCATTAGCATTGGCTTTACTCTGGTTGACGGTTTCCCTAGCGGCTACAGCATTACTAGTCAATTGAGGCAAAGTCTCTGATTCTAGTTTACTTTTCTCTTTCGTTAGCTGCTTAATTTCCTGCTGATATTGCTCTAGATTTTGTTGATTTTGCACTAAAGCAAGCTGTTTCTGCTGTTTGGTCTGGTTTAACTCCCCTTGCTTTTGCTGTAGAGTTAGCCGTTTGGCTTTGTGGTTTGCTAAATCCGAAGCTACTGATAATTGTTCATCTTCCCCTAAAGCTTTGACTTGAGCGTTCAGGGTATCTAAGTTAACGCTTTGTTCTTTAACCTCTGTATCCAGTTTGGCAATACTTTCAGTCAATTGAACTGCTTCAGTTGACCCCGCAGCAAACTTTACCTGCAACTCTTCTTGCTGTTGCGTGAGTGATCGCCAAATGAGAACTTTTTCCTGATGCTTTTTTGTTTGTACCTTTTCCTTTAACTTACGATACTTTTCCGCCTTGACTCGATCCGCCGCCAGGCGATCGCGATTTGCAATTAGCTCTTGGGCAATAATATGACATTTTTCCTCTCTCTCCTGTACCTTGTCCAGGGTTTTACGCGTTTGCTGAATTTTACGGTCAAATGCTGCCACTCCTGCCAATTCATCAATAATCTCTCGCCTTTCCCGCGAGTTCATGGTGATAATGCTGGTAACGTCACCCTGCAAAACCACGTTATAACCTTCAGGATAGATCCTTAGTTTCTGTAGCTGTTCGTGAACTTCGGTGGCGCTGGAAACTTCTCCATTAATATAAAACGTTGAGGTATAGTTACCCTTCTTTCCTACTCTCAAGCGACGGGTAATCTTCCACTCCAGACTATTCCCATTGGCGATCGCCACAATCTTTTTATCTTCTTGATCGATAGCAGTGCTTTCCTCTTCTGGTGCTTCTAGATGATCGCTATCATGACCATTTGCAGTACCGTTTCCGTTGCCATTACTATGACTGCTACCTTCCATAGCCGCCTGCAACTCCTCAGAAGAAGAAACTAGCGTTAAATCCTTAGTGTCCGTCACTGTTGTCACCACGTCCGACAAATCGCCTAGATCGGTCAAATCAAAGGTAACTGAGACCATCGCTTCTGCTGCTTTCCCATTACCAATATGCTTGTTGTTGACCAAATCAGGTAAGCGATCCGCACGCATTCCCTTAGAACTCGCCAAACCCAAACAAAATAGCAGCGCATCTAAGATATTTGATTTTCCTGACCCATTAGGACCTGAAACCACGGTAAAACCAGGCAAAATGGGGACTTTTGTCGTGCCACCAAAAGATTTAAAATGAGACAGTTCAACGCGCTTGATATGAACCATGAACTACGGCTTGACTCGATAAGGTATATAGTATTTTTATACTAGTCGCTAGTTACGCTATTAGGAACACTAATGGTTGTAACTACAATCAGCCAATATGGGTGAAAAAAAGCGCTTTTCTTAACACTTAGTAATATTAAATAATGATGCAATTACGAGATCCGTAGTCGAACGATCGCAATTTAGCATCAATCTGGGACGAGATCACAAACTTTTTGAGTTTTGTCAAGGTAGACTAGAGCGGCAAGTATAAAGATTTAATAAAGTTACTATCAAGATTTAGATTATGAACCAGCTAACCATTCTTCAATTTTGCCAGCTAGAAACTCTTAAGAACGACCTTCTTGAGTCCGATTGTAAATACCAAGAAAGAATTAAAGACAACATGACAGTAATTGAGGTCATTGACTTTAAGGGAAATCTCCTCAAAGAATTAGTCGTGGTACTATAAATAAAGTTCAATAGAGATTTAAAAGACAAATAAACAAGAATATATAGCTGTACAAAACTATAATTGGATAATCATATTTAAATGTTCTTAGATAATAGATCATAAATTTTATAATTCAATCTTGTATTGCTATGTACAAAAAAAGTCCGTATTCAACAATAATCTTGTGATTTACAAGAGAAATTCACTACTATTTTATTGTAAAATGTCAAATTCATATTTCTCATTTTATAACCAAAATGATTAAACTTATCTAGCTATAAATTATTGAAAACTTAGATTTTGAATTGTTCATTTAACACTTTAACTTAACTCAACTTTAGATTTACTATCAGAGTAAATTTAGTTGAGTTTTTTAGTATATTATTGTTTTAATCAATTAATCATATTGGATAACGGGGATGATAAAGTAGTAAACTACCATCTATTCTCCAAGCAGCTTCAAAAGTCAATCCTGTTTTTTATAATTAGTGTGTTTCCAAGGAATTGTAAACACTAATTTTCTTGTG
>JBCDEP010000095.1:0-23960 GCA_039179675.1 Cyanobacteria bacterium P01_G01_bin.67 | reverse complement strand
GCTAATTTGCTGAGTGTTATTCAAACTTGCCGTTTTCGACATCGCTCAGTAATGGATTTCTTTACTCAAGCTTTGATGGCTAGTGCTGGTTTTATCGATTGCCCTTCTTTGATTCCTCAATTTGATACCTGAATTCTTACATTCCGATCTTAACTGTTAAACATTTCAAATAAAATAGCGGCTGACAAAGTTTATCCAATCTTAAAATTGTCAGCAAAAAAAAGAACGGGTTAATAACTCCCCGTTCTCAGTTATGATTTATGATTTTAATTTAAAGTTAAACAAGCCCAACTTTAAAGATTTACTTTTTAGTTAAGTTAGTCAATACTTGATTAGAACGCTCGACAAAAGCTTTCATTCCCTCCGCATCAAAGCCTTTTTGCGACATCAAAGCCAAGTCATAAATGTGATTGCACATCAAATTGACCATCGAGTTGGAATTATCACCACTTTGGATAATAGTAGTCTTATTCAAATCCAGCAGATTCTGAATCAAAGGATGAGCAGTATTGATCATTAAGACATGATCTTCAGGGAATGCCATTGCTTTTTCCTGCATCAAAGCCGCCATTTCCTGCATACGACGCATTGCCTCGGGTAACAATACCATTGCGGGGGGAGTAGTTTCAGGATTATCAGACTTAATTGCCTGAGTCTTAATATTAACTCTGGGTTTATTAAGCGCTGTTTCAAATAATTCCTTAATTACTTCACTGCGGGTTTTATTAGTAGTTGGATCGACAATTTCTTGTGCTTTATCATCTTCGACTAGAGTTTCATCAAGTTCTGAATCTACCCGAGCAAACTTAACCTCAGAGTATTCTCTTTCTAGGAAGGGAATAAAGTAATTAGCATCAATAAAGGAGTCAAGGAAAAGAACTTCTACACCTTGATTTTTGTACAGCTCAATATAGGTGTTTTGGGTACTAGGATCGCTACAGTAGTAGACTTGATTTTCCCGCTTCTCTTTATTCCGCTCTAAATACTCTTTAAGAGTAGTATAAGGTTCAGTAGAGGCGCTATCTTTCCCATCAGCAACATCAGACCAAGCATCATCCCCAGCGGACTGTACTTCTACCTTAGGTTTTTCCTCGACAGGTGCGCTATCTGCTTGATAGGTAGTGCGATAGATAATTAAATCTTCGACCTGCTTTTTAAATTTCTCGTCTCTGATGGCACCATATTTAACGAAAGTACCGACATCAGACCAAGAACTAATATACTTACTGCGATCCTCATTATAAAGAGACTTGAGACGACCACCAATTTTCTTGGAAATAAAGTCAGCAATCCGTCTTACTGTGCGATCATTAGTCAAAGCGCTACGAGATACGTTGAGGGGAATATCGGGACTATCAATTACCCCCTGCAACGGCATTAAAAACTCGGGAATAATTTCTTCACAGTGTTTACTGACAAAAACCTGATTGCAGAACAGTTGAATTTGTCCTTTAGAAAAATCGACATCGGGTTTTAATTTTGGGAAATAGAGAATCCCATTCAACAAGAAAGGATAATCAGTATTTAGATGTACCCAGAGTAAGGGATCTTCTTGGAAAGGATAGAGATAGCGATAGAACTCTAGATAATCCTCGTCGGTTAAATCACGGGGAGACTTTTTCCAGAGAGCTTCTTGCTTATTAATTTTCTCATTATCCAGCACAATCTTGACTGGCATAAAGTCGCAGTAAGTTTTCACTAACTGCCTAACTCTCTGGGGTTCAGCGTACTCTACCTCATCATCCATCAGAGTCAGAGTGATAGTTGTCCCGACAGTAGTGCGATCGCTTTCAGTAAGTTCAAACTCTGGGGAACCATCACAAGACCAATGTACCGCAGTTGCACCTTCCTGATAGGAAAGAGTATCAATTTCTACTTTAGATGCCACCATGAAAGCGGAGTAGAAACCTAATCCAAAATGACCAATGAGCTCATTGGAATCTTTCTCGTATTTTTTAATAAAGTCTTCTGCGCTAGAAAAAGCGACTTGATTAATATATTTTTTAATCTCATCCGCAGTCATCCCAATGCCATTATCAGACACAGAAAGAGTTTTTTTAGTTTTATCAACCGCCAGTTTGACTTCAGGTTCGCCAATTTCTCCCTGCATTTCTCCTGCCAAAGACGCCATCTTCAATTTTGAGATGGCATCAACAGCGTTAGAAATTAATTCCCGCAAGAAAATTTCATGGTCTGTATAGAGAGACTTCTTGATGATGGGAAAGATATTCTCGGTATGGATCGTAATGTTGCCTTTTTCAAGTACAGCCATATTTGTAATTACAATATCAGTCATGAACTACTTTTGATATTGTCCGATCGCTCTGAATAAATTGTTCTTGGATACCCCACCTGTATTCATGCGGATTTCCCTACCTGTCTTAAAATAATCTAGCCAATGTAATTACAGGATTTGCGTGCTAAATTTCTCGCAACTATTTAAACTATTTAGGTTGCGAGTGTCTCTATTTGTGCTGACAAAATTCGATCTGCCAGAAACAACGGCGAAATAAAAAAAAGCGATACCCTAAAGAATTAGTTGCGGCGAACTAAACGCCTTACTTTCGGTCACGCGCGGTCTTGGGGGTCACATGCGGCTAAAGCCTTTGTTCCATGAGCGACACAGAGGCTAACGCATCAAGTTCCCTTCGGGACGCTGGCGCATTTGCGCCGTTCAAGAAGAGATCGCGCTACAATAAGTGTGAGAATGATTAAAACTAGGGCATTAACTAGATTTTGAAAGCGATTAATAATGGGTTCTCTAACTCTGTAAGAATCAATCGGTAACGGAGTTTCAATTACGCCACCTGGGGGAAATGTGACACAGTCACCATTGGCTAGATGTCTTGGTTCAGTCCAGTTGTTTTCCCTACACCATTAATGTATGTTGTGATGTGTCATCATTCACCTACCTGTTGCTTTACTGTTATGGCTTGAGAGACATGCCAGTGAACTCAATTCGCTATTGTCAATTACCTAGATAAAGAGATCGCCTCGGTGAGTAAAATTAAGATTATCTAATCACCTACTTTGCCTCTGATATCTACATACGCTTAATGTGAATTAGCTTTGTTTAGAATCTGCTAGTTCGTAGATATTAGCTATTAGCTCTCAGCTAATAGCTTCTGAGAAGAAAGCAAGATTGGACTTTTTTAGGTCTAATTAATCAAATTTATGGCTGGCAAGCATTGTCATCAATGAACTTTCAAGCTTTTTATTTCACATAAGGCGTTACATGTTATTTTGCTAGTTTTAGCTTCAGTCTCTGTTATTTAAATAACTGGGATCATGATTGGTAAACTCAATACAAATTTAAAAATACATTGCTTCGATCTTTATGGTGATTTCCACCAATCTAATTGAGGTAAGAAAGTTTTACAATCACAACATAGATCAAAAATAAGATTTTTTTTATGTTACGCAAGATTGTAATTCTATTAATGTCATTGTCGTTTTGCTGGACAACTGTTGCTTGTTCAGGCACATCAACGTCAATACAATCGCAACCATCTTTTAATAATAATGCTACTGTTCCTGCTGCACCCTCTTCCATCAGCGATGGCACATATCCTGTCCAGCAAGCTACCTATGATGATGTTAGTGGTGAATATAGCTTAATGTTATTAAACACTCCTGCGGGAACTCCTCCTGTACTGCAAACTGCACAGCTGCAAATGGCACGTATCAGCGAAGACGACGCCGCTAATGGGGAAAAAACCTACCTCCAGGTAGATAATGGTCAGCCAGTGATGTTTTTGACTGAAGATTTTAAAATTGAATATGTTCATAACGTTACCGAGACGGTAAGCGATCCCCAAACTGGTCAACCACAAACGGTAGTCGTGAGACGAGAATCCAACTTCTGGACTCCTTTTGCTGGTGCTTTGGCTGGTCAAGCGATAGGCAGTATGTTGTTTAGACCCCAATATTATGTTCCTCCCGTATACAGTCCAGGGGGAATTATGACTGGTTACGGTGGCTATGGCACCAGCTATTCTCAGGCGGTTAATCGCTATCAAGATCGTTACAATGCGCCTCCCGCAGCAGTGAAAAACCGTCGTACTCTGCGGACAACTGGCAGTATTCGCAATGCCACTAACAATAAAGCACGGAGAACTCTGAAAAATAATAGCCGTGCTACTGGTTCTGGTGTTGGTTCTAGTACTCTCCGTTCCTCTGGTAAGAATAGAGCAAAACAGCTCAAGCGTCCTAGTAGTTTTGGTAGTAGCGGCGTGAGAAGACCTCGCCGTAGTTTTAGTGGTGGACGACGTAGAAGATAGTTCAGTTATCAGTAAACAGTAAACAGTCAACAATTGTAGGGTTGGCAATGAGATCATTTATCTAATCAAAAGCAACCTCGTACTTGCCCACCATCTATCACAAATGATCGCATGACAGTCCACAATCAAAAGGTTGTAGGACTTGATTTGATTCAAAGTTATGAGAATTTGATTTGTTAAATATTCTTAGGCGATCGCTCTTAACTAAAATGCGATCGCTTTTTTCTTTCTATCTAAGGCTTCTGTGGCGATTATGCTCCTCGTATTCTTCGGGTCGCCTGATAGTTCTATTCACTTATAATTGCATTAATGGCAATAGCAAGATCTGGGAATTCTGAGGGACAAATAAAGCCCTCACTATGGGTTGATTTATTGGCATACTCACCATCTTGAGGCTCAGTAAATACAATCAGCTGTCTTTTCTTTAAATTAACTACCCAATACTCGTTTATACTCGCTTGAGCATAAATTTTAGTTTTAATATTTAAGTCTTTCTCTAAACTAGAATTAGAATACGCAATTAACCACAGGATATTCTCAGGATAGGGATGATGGGCTAAATATTCTCGTCCTAATTTCTGTACTATAGCAATATCGGGTTCAGGTTCACTATTATCAGGTAAAGTAATCGGTTTTCCAGATCGAATTGTCGCTTTGTCGCCCAATAATTCTCTCAAATACTCTTCCGCTTCACTACTGAAATAAGCATGAGCTTCACCTTCAGGGGACATTTCTACTATTTCTCCTTTCAGTAACTCCACCTGACGATTGTCTAGTAATCCTGCCTCAATCATCGAGTGATATTCATTTATTGTCCATTTCGCTAAGGTTATGGTCATTAGCAGTCAAGATAAGTAGGTAGAGTTAGTTTAATTTTAAGATGGCGTGAGGTATTTGGGATAGTGGAGAAAAACATATTTGATAGATAATTACTTCCAAATACTTAGTTTGCTATATCTCACGCAGAGAAACAAAGTCGCAAAGCAAAGACGCGGAGAATTTGGAGATGTTCTGATCTAATCTTGTGCAGTTATAGATGATGTTTATGGTTGATTTTTAAGTGGTAATAACATTCGTGATTCAATACCTTGACAGGTTTCAGGCGATACTCGCAATGCTGCTTTTTTACATTCAATCATCAGCAGATTTGCATCAAGATATTTATCTAACGCTTTTATCTCCGAAGAGGATAAATCGAGCATTTCTGGAGTAAGAGAAAAAGCTTCAAGCCAAGTGTCAAGAATTTTTTTGCTAAATGATTTATTTAGCTCTCTTGCTTTTAGTTTATCTGGGATCTGTTGCGTTAATTTTTGTAATGAATTAATTAGCTGAGGATAATTAATATCTTGATATATCTGAATTTTTTTTGACCACGTAGCACATAAGATAAATTTTTACAAAGCATTAGAATTTATATGGTTGAAGACGTAGGTATATGCTTGAGCTTGAGGATTATTGAAGAAGAACGTCTGCACATTCACATAAATGCTGATGTAGGAGTATGCATATATTTTGGCAAACTTATAGGCTTGATCGTAGATTCTGAATAGGTTTTCAGATAAATCGTAATCGGAAGCTTGGGCATTCGCTCGGACAAATGCTCTTGATAGTGCAAAGCTTCTCGCATTGGTAATAACGAAAGCTCTTTTTCCTACAGCGTGAAACTCTCCCTGCGTTTTGTCTGTAACTTTTTCTACCCAGGTAAGTAACTCTTGTAATTTAGGGGTATTCATCAAAGAATGAATCTTTTGCTCCATTGCTAACAACAAATTATCAGCTTTTCTTAACCCAGCCAGCAGTAAAAATACTTCTCGCCATCGTTTATTACAGAGATGTTGATCGACAATAGGTTCAATAGGCAGATTTTCATGGTCTATATGCTGTGCGGTTAAAAATTCTTGTATCGTCAGGTGGGAAAAGGAGTAAATTCCTTCGGCACGTTCAACTAATAAACCATGCTGTACTTCGATATCTCTCAATACATTATCACCGTCAACAAATTTTTCATCAGGTAATAATTCGGGTAGTAACTGCTCGATTTGTTTAACTATTGTCCGCTTAGGGAAAAACAGTTGATCTTCGCTAAAAATATCGTAGGCTATCTGAGACAGAATTAATTCTTTGCGTTTAGTATCTAAGCCTTTATAAAGTTGCTCAATGGGAATTTCTTTAGCACCATTCCATTCTTCTAACAATACTCTTAAAGCTCTTTCATAAAGAGTGCTGCGATTGGTGGGGAATTGACCCGATCGCTGATATAAAATACAGACAAGAGTTAATAGTAAAGGGGTTTGGGTTAATTCTTTCGCTGCTTGATAATCGCCACTATTTAATCTGGCTAAACATTCCTGTCCTCTTTCTGGATTAGAGATAAACCAGTTAGTGATAAAATTCTCGATTTGCTGATCATCAAAATCGGCGATCGCTACATCGGTAAAACGTCTGAAATTATGACGATATGCCGCTATGCGACAAGAGGTTATAAAACGGTTGTTTTTATGTCCGTCAACAAAATTCTGGATTGCTGTCACCATCTCGTTCATCCTCTCAGTTGGCACTTCATCCAAACCATCAAAGAGAATTAACAATTTACCTTGCTCTAAAAACTTGTTGGTTAGTTGTTGATATTCAGGTAAACCGCAGTTGGCAAATTCAGCGGCGATCGCTTTTTTAAAGTCTATTTTTCCTGTCCTAAAGGTTTTTAACTCCAGTAAGACAGGAATACATTTAGGCTGATAATCTACCTTGTTTCTTTTCAATGCCTCTAATCCCACTTTCCGCAAGAAAGTAGTTTTACCCATCCCAGACGCACCCAACACCATTAGATATTGTTCTCGATTAGCCACCTCAATCCCTGGTTGCTTCGGACATTCTTGTGACTGAAAACCCCGTACTTTATTGTCTCTAAATACCGACTCTAGATCCTCAATCGACGCAAAAGTCCGTAATGCTTCAGGATTTAATAACTGAACCGTTGTATAGACAGAATCAAGACTGACAGGCTTCTGCATGCCTAATACTTTCAGTATGCCATGACGCTCGGTATAGCTCTCCACATACTTTTTAGAAATCCGAAATAGTAAATCTTGAGCAGCTTGGGTTAGTTTTCCTGCACTATCTACTACTTGCTCTCCTGTACCTCCAAGAAGCTTAATCCCATTTTTCGCCGCAAATATACCAATGGTTGTCGCCAAACCTTTAGCGGCGGCTTCCATCATCTCCATCATCGTAGGGTCTATTTTGCCAATCAATTCTGGGATCAATTCCATTCCTGTCATTTAGATTGCTGCTTAACTATGACTCATGTTCATCATGATAGAGTAAGTTTTTCCTGGTAAGCGATCGCACAATCAAAAATCATATCTATTAACTTTTTCTAGTTAATTTTTAAAGCTAAAAGCTAAGAGCTAAGAGCTACGAACTTGTAAACTTTGTGCGAAACTAACTCACATCAGACGTTGTGAACTTTTAACTCTCTCTACCTGGTTTGGTGCAGGAATTTTCTGATAGATAGAAATTGCCCTATCAAAATACTCTTCACTCTTGTCTAGTTGCTGATTAGTTTGTGAAGTTATTCCCCATTGTAGATAAGCTTCTGCAAGGTCGCATTTCGCACCAATTTTTTCTAGTAACTCTACTGCTTGTTGATGGTAGATATGAGCTGGCTCAAAGTTATTAATTAAACGTTCAAGAGTACCTAACCCAGTCAGGGACTTGGCTTTGATTTGAATATAATTTCCCGACTCAGAAAAACCGATCGCTCTCTCCCAAATAATTCTGGCAGGTTCAATTTGGTGATGATTGAAAAATATTTGTCCTAAGATTTGCATGAAATAGGCAAAACGTCCTGTATTGTAGGTTGGATCTTCAAGGTTAACAATTAACCGATATAGTTTAGAGACAGTGGGATTAGATAAGCTTGATGATGCAGTATAAGAATTGACTAATGCTAAACCCAAACTAGCTTTTTCTGACCAAGAATGATGTTTCGTATTGTGAGCTAGATCGATTACCTGTTGTAATAAATCTGCGGCTGTATCAAGTTCCCAAAGATCGATATTGTACAGTCCCAAGCTCAGTAAAGCATCAACTTCTAGCATCCGCCAATAATATAAATCGTGACGATTTTCTTGAGTTCTGGGAATTAATTGCCGACATTTTTGACTGGTAGCATAAGTTTGTTGTTGAAAAGCGATCGCTCGATGAACTTTCCCCGTTGTCCAATAAAGATCCCCCAGAATATTATTTAATTCACTACGGTGGCGATCATGTTCGACGCGATCAATAATCTGATGAATAGCAACTGTCAAAGGCTGAATAATCCCTAGACGATAGAGAGTTGTACCTAAAGTCAAAAACTGTCCCCACTGGTTTTCACGGCTGTAGAGAATCACCTTGGCTGCTGCGCCATAGTCATCAATGGCAGCGTACTGATAGTAAGCTTCTAAGGCAGTTAAGCCATCTTGAATATTATTAATACGAGTAATACTTGTGGTTAAGAAATTGGCAATCTGACGATGTGACTGTTGCCATTCAGCGCTTGATGACTGCAATCTTAATCTAGCTTCCGCGTGAATCATGGGATGCAACCAATATTGACCTTGAGCAAATTCTAAGAGCGATCGATTACGTAAAGACTTAATTACCCGTCTCTGTCTAGTTGGTACATCCCATAGCAAGCATAGCAATCCTGGTAAGGAAACTTTAGTCAACTCCTGATAGCGGTAACAACCCAGGCGGCAGAGTAACCTATATGCTTGAGTATCTAGCTGGTGAAGACGCTCAAATTGACTTACTACTAAATTTTTCAAATCTGTTTCGATTAATGGATCGCGGTAGTTTTCCAGCCAATATTGCTCAATATCGCCATCATAGTCTTCTTGAACAATGCCACAGAGCATCGTCATTGCCTTAGCATTGCCACCATAGGTTTGATGCATGATCGAGATTGTTTGATTACTATCAATCTGATGAGCCTTAAAATATCTCTGCCAAGCTGCTAGATCTAATCCTGATAAACGGTAGTGTTCTAGGTTAATCTCTGGTTCACATAGGCGATCGCGACTAGTAATAATCGTCGTTGACTGTACCTTAGAATCCGCTAAGATGCGTAACAGTTCAATATAGTCTCGATGGGGAGAAACTAATCTGCCATCATGACCTAAAGCAGGTTCTAAATTATCAATTAGAATTCCTACTCGAAGTTGTTCTAAGCATCGTTTAAATCGAGAGAGAGTAACTCCAAATTCTTGTCCCGAATCCTGATTCAAATCTCGATGAAGCCATTCTTCTACCACTGCTGCCACAGAAACTATATTAGCAGTCTCTTTTGCCATCAAAACTTCAAGAGTCAGATCAAAATATGCTAATAGAAAATTCTGTGCCAAAGTAGTCTTGCCAATGCCACCTTCCCCTTGCAGCACAATCACTTTGTAACCTTGGTCAACTAAATCTAAAAGATGAGCGATCGCCTGCTGTCTGCCGACAAAATCTAACTTTTCCGAATTGACGATTGGCTTAGTGGTATGGGGAGCGATCGCCTGAGTGTTATCAACAGAGGAGGCTAATTGCCTAGTAATTAAGCTGCGAACATTGCCCTTAGTGACCTTAGTCCCCCAAGCCTCAGAGAGCAATTGCCAAAGTAAGGAGCCGATGTCTTTAGCATGCCCTTCAGTACAGCCATAGGCATCGGCTATTTCTAGATACTTGTGACCCTGGCAAACTCTAGTGATAATGACTTGTTGTAAATCAGTAAGATGTTTGTTTGTCTGGCGGTAAACTTCCCGATCTACCAGTACTATTGCTGCTTCAACATCCATAACTCATAATCTATAACCTATAACTTATAACCTATAACGATTATTGAGTAGTGGGTAGTGAGGAGTGAGGTGTTGGAATAATGGGGTAGACCTTCTTTGTCTTCTAGATCTCCGCAGTTAAGCGATCACGCTACCATCAAGCTTGCGAATTACCACCACCCCTGGTAAGGGAGGCTGATTGACTTGACCACTAGGCCAATTTGAACCTAGAGGAACTTGGCGCTGCTGCATAAAGGGAGTGCCATCTGTCGCCAATAGTTCAAACTCTCGCAGTTCTTGTGCCATGTCTTGACGGATACCGTGTCTCTCTCCAGGATGCTGAATCGCTAAAAACAAGCTGCTGTTGTTTGTGTTGAAGGTCAAACCAGTGCATTCACACTCCATTGGACCAAGGGCAAAGGGATAAATGTTACCCGCATTGTCTCCCGATAGTGGAATATACCACATGGAGTTATTACCAAATACCCCCGTTAAGTCACTACCCGTTAAAGCGATATCATTTTCCACCCGACTCGGGACTGGTTGATTATGTTTGCTGGTAGACATATCAGTAACTACCCAGAGATTACCCGCTCGATCAAAAGTCAGGTTGTCAGGGTTGGCAAAGCCAGTACCGCCATTAGCTACCTCTCCCCCAGTAGCTAACATACTCCAGGTAAAGCTAAGAGCAGCAGGATCATTATTATCTTCTTTCAACTTCATAATCCAACCATATTCATAGTCCGTTTCGCCACCAGGTCCCACAAAGATTTCCTGATCGGGACCCCCATCACTACCAGCACTACCAGAGGTAAAAGCGATAAATAAAGTACCGTCATCGTTAATAATGGTGTCTTCGGGACGGGATGTGCAGGTAATACCTGCGGCACTAGCGGCATAATGAGCGTCGATCAGAATTGCTCCTTGAGTTTCTAAAGTATTATTGCCTTGATATAGATCCCCCAAAGTTTTGAATTTAGCCTTAAAAGTCTCCAGTTGCTCATCGGCTGACAATTCCATCACTCCGCCAGCTGAGCGATCGCTGTTCGGTATCAAGACTTTTCCACCTACTACCTGACTAGGAGCGACAGGATCGACCAGAGTATCAGGGTTAAGCGGTATCCATTCCCCAGTACCATTAGGATCAAACTTGGCACCATAGAGAATGCCTGATTCAAATAAACTAGAGTTCGATTTGTCCTGGGGATTAAATACTTTGCCGCTGCTAACAAACTTATAGACATGTCCCCCACGGCGATCGCATCCAGAGTAGACGGCTAAATTCTTCCCTGCTACAGCTCGAATGCCAAAAGCTTCATGGCGATATCTGCCCAGCCAGGTATGTTTTGTCCCATAATCATCAGGATTAGCGGGATCAATTTCTACCATCCAGCCATACTTGTTGCCAGCCAAACCAAAGACATTGGCTCTGCCATTCACCTCTTGAGGAGTGATTAGAAAAGGGGTTTCGCTGGGATTTAAAGACGAACCATCCGCCATAACTGCTTCTGGCACTTGATCTTGAAAGTTTTCCTCTGCACTCAGAACTGTTCCCCAGGGAGTTGTCCCTCCAGCACAATTTTGAAACGTGCCAATAATGCGATCGCCTAAATCATCTTCATAGCCTAATTTCTGCGCTTTGGTAAATACAGCCACCGCAGCACCAGTAGACTTGAGGGCGCGACGGTCATCATTTAAACCAGAAATCCCCGTAACGCGACGATCAACATCAGAATATGTCCGTTCCCACTTACCCTGAGCATTACGCTTAAGGGAAATAACTCCTAATCCTTGATCGATCAAGCCTTCCTGAGAAATTTCCCTAATTTGCTGTTTGATAGCATCATTGTCCTGGAGATTAAAAGCATCAATTTGAACTTCAGCTGACTCAGTTTCAGGGTCAGCTAAAGCCAGTAATTCAGCAAAGGGTAAATCTTTGCCCATCACCAGAGGATAGGTTTGCATCCATGCTCCCCCGCTAATATATTCAAAATTAACAGTTAAATAACCTTCATTAGGTGCCGTCTCGACAAAAGATAAATAGTCGTTATTATAGCCAAAGCGAGAATCGCCAACGCGATCGCCCCAAGCCGCAATCAGGTCATAAGTAAAACCCTCAGGCAAAATTAAATCATCTTGAACTTCATAAGCAGCATGACTTTCAATCTGTTGAGCAATAGACAACTGCTCTATTTCCAAAGGCAGAGAAACTTTGATTGGTTGAAACCCTAGACCTTTACCTTTAACTGCTACCAATGAGTCAGAAGCGGTTTCGGCTAAAACTCTAGATTTAAAATTATTGCTCCAGGTATCAGAGGCTAACGAGCCAGTGGCGGCACCCAGAAAAATCAAAAAATTACGACGATTGACGTTCATACTTAGATCTAAAATTTAAGCAAAAAAATAGCTGAATTTGAGTGCAGAGGTACTAAGGTTATGTCAACTAATTAAGTCTTGCATCTTTAATTAAGATTAAGATGTTTAAAATGATTATGACTAGAAACCCTAAAGTCTTTGTTTACTGGCATCACGAGAACTATTTCAGGTCAGATTTCGATGGTGCGTTAGCAAAACTCAAATGGCTCAGATTGACCTGAACCTCAGTACCCCCCGTTGAGAATTTCCTATTCTTAAGCTAAACTCCGTATGTTAACAACTAATTAACTGCTAAATTTTATTTCACAATCAAATTATTTATTTTGTTCGGCAATTTTTAGATTTTATTCTCTGCTTTGACTAATTCTCAGAGAGCAATTTTATTAATATCTTATGGTTATTTGGCAAGAATGGCTTTTTCAGGCTCATCATTGGCTAAGTTCTCTTGGTTACCTAGCTTATCCTGCTTTTATCACTATTTATCTTTCAGCAACCCTAGTAGGGCTTCCTGCAATTTTCCTGTTCTTGGCAGCGGGTAGTTTATTTGGTTTTGTTCCAGGAATGGCAATTGTATCTTTTTCTGATACTTTAAGCGTCGCTGTTTGCTATTTCTTGGGTAGAACTGTAGCCAGTAAAAAAGTTCACGAATGGATTTCTCAGCGTCCTCAGTGGGGAGCGTTTGATCGGGCAGTCACCAGAAAAGGTTGGAAAATAGTTTTTCTGACTCGACTTTCACCCCTAGTTCCCTCCAATGTACTCAATTATGGATTTAGTTTAACCAAGATTAACTTCTGGCAATATTTATTTGTATCCTGGTTGGCTATGTTACCCGTGATTGCCTTGTATGTATATCTAGCCTCGGTAGGTACGAATCTCCTCTCAGGTAGCAACGATCCACGGCAGATTTTTGCCTCTGCTATTGGACTAGTAACTGCTTTAATGGCGATCGCCTACACCACTAAATTGATGCATGGGACTTTGTTTCAAAAATCAACTCAAAAAATCAACTCAAAACCCCCTCGATATCAGCGGCTAGAACCCAGAGAGCATGTTAGGAGATAAATGTGAGTCATTTGAAACTGCTTGATTTTTATTGTGAGATTAATTTAGATTAATAATGTTTTTGTCCTAAGCTGTTGGAATTAGCCGTAAAATTACAGCAGATATCGAACTAGCCAATATTAGTTGAAAATAGGGCGAGCAATTATGGCTTATGTAGCAACTCTCAGTGATTTTCAGCAGCTTGCGATCGCCAACTTGGGTGGGCAAACTCAAATTAATCTCACCTTAAGCCGCCCGGGTCAACAACAAAATCAAAGTAGCAGCTTCACTACAGGTTCTTGGCGGATAGAACCAAAGTTGTTTCAGTTAGGACAAGACTATATTTTAAGAATCGATGCAGAGCAAGGTTTACATCACATTCTGATCCAGCAAAATAGCGTTAGCACGGTCAATCCTCCGCCAGACCTCGATCATCATCCCACCTTGAGCTTCAGTCACGTTCCCGATTCAACTCAAGACCCAATTGAATTTAAACCCATGCCCCCAATGAAAATGGGCAATATGTCGATGGATATTAATTCTATGTCCATGCAAATGGGTAACATGTCTCTCCAGTTTGACCGTCAGCCAAAAACTTCTGAAAATAAGACTTTTTGTGCCCAATGTGGTGTAGAAGCGAAAACAGGCGATCGCTTTTGCCGTAGTTGTGGACATGAATTAAATCAGTAACTAACAATTAATTATCAACAAATGACTTATTGCCTGGGTATTATAAATAGATTTGGAATCGTAATGGCTGCCGACTCTCGGACTAATGCGGGAGTTGACTATATTTCGGCATATAAAAAACTCTTCGATTTGTCTTTAGCAGGAGAAAGAGTAATTGTAATCTGTGCCTCAGGTAGCCTTTCCGTGACTCAGGGAGTATTGACCAGAATCAATCGAGATATCCAAAATCAAGAAAGTCAAAACCTGCACACTCTCGCTACTATGTACGATATTGCTAGCTATATTGGCAGTAAAAGTAGAGAAATCCAGGAATTAGACCGTCCTTGGCTAGAAAAAGATAACATCGATTTTAGCTGTAACTTCCTTTTAGGAGGGCAAATCAAAGGTGAGGAACCTCAGCTATATCTAATTTATCCTCAAGGAAACTTTATTCAAGCGACGAAAGAAACGCCCTTCTTGCAGATTGGCGAAACTAAATATGGCAAACCCATCATCGATCGCACCATAACCTATGACACAGCCTTAGAAGACGCCGCCAAATGTGCTTTGTTATCCATCGATTCAACGATGAAATCGAATATATCCGTAGGACCACCAATCAATTTAGTGATGTATAAGACCGATAGCTTTGCCCTGCGAGACACCCTTGAATTGCGCCTTGGTGCCCCATACATTGCCAAAATTCGCAAGCTGTGGGAAGAATCGGTACGCCGCGCCTTTGAAGCCATGCCCGATCTAGAGTGGTCTCATGAAACTATTGAATCAGAAGAAGATATTTATTTAGATTGATTAGATTTGGTGAAGCCAATTTAAGGTTTTGGAATCTATTTTTTCATTAAATATATACGGTAATACCCAATTTTCTAGATCTAGTCCAAAAGATTAACCTTAAGAGTGAGCAGTTTATCGACATCTCTTGTTACAATCGTTTACAAAAGTTGTTAACGTCAGTCCAAAACCTATGCCTTACGAGACATTATCATCAACAACCGATACGATTACCATTCCCTCTCAGGCGATCGACACTTATGAAGATACTGAGTTAGCTTATGATGAGCCAAATGCAGACTGGCGTTACAATCCAGAAACAAACAATGCAAGGTATCGTTATCGTCCAGTAGCTGTTATCCTCCGCCTGATTAGCATTTTATTGCCTTTGAGCAATTTTGCGTTGGGAGCATGGTGGGATAATGTTACGGGAAATTCAATTCCCAAGCAGAAAAAAAGAGCTAGACAGCTGATCAGAATCCTGACCAAGCTTGGTCCTGCCTACATAAAAATAGGTCAAGCTCTATCTACTAGACCTGATGTGGTACCATCTGCTTATTTAGAAGAATTAACCACTTTGCAGGACAAAATTCCTTCCTTTCCTAACGAAGTAGCATTTCGTTTTATTGAAGAAGAGTTAGGCAAACGACCAGAGGAAATTTACGCGGAACTATCTCCTGAACCAATCGCGGCGGCTTCTTTGGGGCAAGTTTATAAAGGTAAATTGAAAACAGGGGAAGAAGTAGCAGTAAAAGTACAACGCCCCGATCTAAATCGACGCATCACTCTCGATATCTATATCATGAGATTGCTGGCGGGCTGGGTACAGGATAATGTGAAACAGGTGCGGTCTAACTTGCGGGCAATCATTGATGAGTTAGCCGAACGGATTTTTGAAGAAACTAATTATAACCAAGAGGGACGCAACGCTGATAAGTTCAAAGAATTTTATGGTTATATGGAGGAAATTTATGTTCCTAAAATTTATTGGGAATATACAGGTAAGCGCGTCCTCACAATGGAATGGATCAGCGGTACCAAACTAACTGATATTGAAGCAGTTCAAGCTCAAGGAATTGACGCTACACATTTGGTAGAGGTAGGCGTTGAGTGTTCTCTCAGACAGCTATTAGAACACGGCTTTTTCCATGCCGATCCCCATCCTGGCAACTTATTAGCAATGGCAGATGGAAGACTGGCATATTTGGACTTTGGTATGATGAGCCGTATTAAACCCTATCAGAGGTATGGTCTCATCGAAGCAGTAGTTCATTTGGTCAACCGTGATTTTGACTCTTTGTCCGAAGACTACGTTAAGCTAGACTTTTTAACTCCAGACACAGATTTAAGACCGATTGTACCTGCTTTAGCCAATGTTTTTGGTAATGCTCTGGGTGCCAGCGTAGCCGAGTTAAACTTTAAAAGTATTACCGATCAAATGTCGGCAATGATGTATGAGTTTCCTTTTACGGTGCCCGCATATTACGCCTTAATTATTCGTTCGATGGTGACTTTGGAAGGGATTGCTATTGGGATTGACCCCGAGTTCAAAGTTTTAAGCAAAGCCTATCCTTACATTGCCAAAAGACTCTTAACCGATCCTGCTCCTGAACTACGAGCCTCTTTGAAAGACTTATTATTCAAAGAAGAGGGTTTCCGTTGGCATCGACTAGAAAACTTGCTGAATAATGCTACTGACTCTCGGGATTATGATTTTGATGGTGTAGTAGATCAGGCTCTTGATTATTTATATAGCGATCGCGGTATCTTTATTCGCGATCGCATTGCTGATGAGTTGGTGAATGCTATTGACAGTATTGGCAGAAGAACAATATTTAATATATCCACTACTTTTCGCCAGCAGGTTGGGTTAGCAGTGCAGGAGACTCCCGCAGAATATCGCCAAGATTCCTATGCCATGACACATCTCAAAAATATTGTAGGTATTCTTCAGCAAACACCAGGTTTTGATCCCACTCGACTAGTTTCCATTGTGACGAAGATTATTACTAAACCTGAAACTCAGAAAATGGGTCAAAAGGTTGCCGAACGGTTAACTCAAAAAATGGCAGCAAGATTAATCAGAAGTCTATTAGTGGATGAGACCCAAGCTAAAATTCCCGCTCTCCCTGCTATTAAATAACAAGCCTAGTTATTTAATTAGCAAAGACTCTAGTTAAAGCGATTATCGGCACTGATAAAATCTGGAAACAATTAATCATTGTTGAGTTGTAATTGATTAAATAATCGTAAATAGTTAAGCAATTTACTCCGCTGATGCTAAAAGCGGAGTTTTTTTTGCCAGTAGCCTAGAAAAACTGTATCCAATTATAAAATAGGGTGTTGCTGATTAAAGTAATGACATACAAAATCATACTGTTTCAATTAAAACTTTTTATAATCAATAAACTCCAACAACCTAACCATCAACTTGACAAGAGATTGGTACAGCATGATTAACTTTTATTTGTTCGTAACCACTGACTTCCAATAGCTGAGTAATAGCTTCTTCGGCTTTAAGATTAGCAGTATCAAGAATTCCTTCTTGACAGGCAGTATTGGTAATTTCCCTTAGAGTTTTTCTTTGCGCTAAAGTTTGTAGCTGTGGGGCAACGTCGGGACCAAAATTGAGAAATCCACGGTCATAATCGTAAACGCGGGAGTGATTAACATCAATCTTGCTGTCTAATATTTTGGCTGGGGGTAAATTTATCTCGATTTGATGCTGATTAACTTTAATATCCGCTGCTGTTAGCTCGCTCAAATCAATTCCCGCTCGAATTTCTCCTCTTGCAAGATAAAGTAACCGAGTCGTTGCCAAGGATAAATCACCAAACTTACGCTCTGCTGAAGTAGGAACAACTGTTTCAATTGTCTGTATCGTGGTGGAAAGCTCTTGAATATTTTGAATGCGCTGGATAATGGGCGTTAACTGTTCAATCTTGGTTTGAACAGGATCAGGTTGAAATAAATTGGCAATTAGATTTAAAGTGCGATCCCCTGTGCGCCAAATACTGAAAAAGGTTAGCAAGATAACTAATGTCATGCCTCCTGTTCCCAAAAATAATAGCTGAATTACAACTTGCAGAGCAGATTTAGAAGTTTTCATAATTGATTCAATGATTAATAAAAGTAACTATCTCTCTAAAATTTAATTTAACTGAGGGGAAAAATTGCTAGTTCAGAATGAATTCAGCAGCTCAAGGTAATGCCAACTTTACAGATATAGATCATATTAGCGAATTATTGAGTTGTCCCAAGCTAGTTTGTTGTTAGCAACTAATAAGTTTATTTTCAATCATAAAGCAAAATTATTTTGCTAATTTATTTTATTTCTACTTCATATGTGGTGGCTTTTCGTTATTTTTCTGTCATATTTAGCTCGCATTTTACGCATTTTTTAAACCATTTTATTTGATGTAAATCTCAAACATAATACCAAGAATTAAAATAGCCGTGTTTTTGCTCTGAGCGTATTTGTAATCATTGTATGAAGCGACAGTATTTATCTGTACGAATTCTAAAGCACTTGATTATTATCCGTAAAACACCCAGAAAACACTGAAAAATACAGCTTAGTGATGGTGGTCACTATTGGCTAGGCAGTTGGAATGGTAATTCTTATCTTTAATGAAGATACAGAGCATCGCTGGGATGGTGTGGCATTACTGGAAAATGTCCAGTTTGACCAACATGATTTGTCTAATAGCGAATTGTTTGAATATGTATAACTGTTCTCAGTTAGTCCCCTAGATCGCAAAACTCGATCACCTTAAATTTGGAGATGTCTGACTTGTACTCAGGCATCTTTTTTAATTCAAAAATTTGCTACCAGCGACTACTAGTGTTTTTTGGTAATATTTGCTAAGCTATAGCACCGTATATAGTGTTTGACTAAAAATAAATTATTATGACTTCATTTTTATCTCAGTCGCCAAATTCTATGATAGCGAATCCGATTTTTAATC
Source organism: Cyanobacteria bacterium P01_G01_bin.67 (assembly GCA_039179675.1). Classification (GTDB taxonomy): domain Bacteria; phylum Cyanobacteriota; class Cyanobacteriia; order Cyanobacteriales; family Xenococcaceae; genus Waterburya. The sequence goes on along the minus strand of JBCDEP010000095.1, from coordinate 5,039 downwards.
CAGCGGGAGATGATAAGGTGGAAAATCGCTCGATCTGGTTCGGTAATACTACTAACCTCATGCAGTTAAACGATGTTCGCTATTCTTGGGCAATTGGTCTTTACCAACAGATGCGAGAAAATTTTTGGATTCCGCAAAAGCTTGACCTGACTCAAGATGTAACCGATTACTGGAACTTAACCACTGAAGAACGTCGGGCATATGATGGCATTCTCAGTTACTTGACTTTTCTAGATTCAGTGCAAACCTGTAATATTCCTCATATCAAGAGTTGCGTTACGGCACCAGAGGTAAGCGTCTGTATGGCAGAACAAATTTCTCAAGAAGGAATGCATAATCAGAGCTACCAGTATATTATTGAGACCGTAATTCCAGGCGATCGCCGTAGCAGTGTCTATGAATTTTGGCGTACGGATCAAGTCTTGGCGGATCGTTGTGAATTTATTGCTACCATCTACCAGAAGTATGTGGACGATCCTACTCCTGAAAATTATTTTGTATCCTTACTAGCCGATTACTTGTTGGAAGGAATTTATTTCTACAATGGCTTTATCTATTTCTACAATCTAGCTTCGCGGATGTTAATGCCAGGAAGTGCAGACATCTTCAAAATGATCAACCGTGATGAATTGAGTCATGTCCGACTATATCAAAAACTGCTACCAGAAGCGATGCAGCTTTTTCCTCATTCTGTAGAGCAAATTTATGAGATGTTTGATACTGCGGTACAGCATGAATGCCGCTGGACTAATCATATTGTTGGTGATAGCGTTTTGGGAATTACCGAAGCTAGTACGGAACATTACACAAAGTACATGGCAAATATGCGTCTGCGCTCTATTGGGTTAAATCCTCTATACACTGATGAACAATACACCAAAAGTCCTTATCGGCACTTAGAAAGATTTTCCGATACCAAGAAAGCGGGTCACACCAAAGCTAATTTCTTTGAAGCGGGCGTAACAAGTTATGTGATGTCCTCTGGGGTTGGTGGTTGGGATGAAATCTAGCAGCTTATCCGATTGCTTCGACGGACTGTCTACTGTCAGTTAGCAAAATTATCCTTGATTTAGGTCAACATTCAGCAAGATGGGAGATTTCTCTCATCTTTTTCTTTAACTTGAAAACGTCATGACAGCTAGTTAGGTTTATCGGGCATAATTTTTGTCTCTCAACTACTGGAAAACAGCCAATCCTATGGCGTTAGCTTTTAAACTGCCTTGCTTATCATGACAATTTTTATTAAAAATAAAGATTAAGTAAAATTTAGGATATTGCCTTTAAAATTGTATAAATACATGGGGTAATTACTGATTCTTGTAGCTTAAATTGAGGTGGCAAAATCCGATTGAAACATTCAGAGCTTTGCAAAAACCATAAGCTTTACCCTAAGTAGTTGGCTTCAAATTCAAGTTCAATAAAAATTGCGCTTGTAATTCCTAGGTATCAGTAGATTAAATTAAGTAAAAATATAGATACTATTTTAGTTGGCTCATGTTCAAGCTCTTTCAAAATCTTCTTACCGGTGAAGCTAACAAAGAATTAGATTCAACCCCATCGGCAGTGGAGATGACTGCTTGGGAAAAACAAATTGCTCACGCTGATACTCTCTGGGAACAAGGTAAATTGAGTGAAGCATTGGCAATTTATGGCTTGGCAATTGAAAACAACCCCAATCTCCCCGAAATTCAACAACGTTTAGCCGAGCGTTTAAAGCAACAGGGCGATATAGCTGTGGCATACGAAAAATTAGCTATAGGTTTGAGAAATCAGGGAAATGTTGAACAAGCAGCTAGCTACTATCGTCAAGCAATTAACCTCAAAGCCTTGACTGGAAACACTAAGGATCAGCTACTCAAATCGAGCATTTCTCCCCTCAAAAGACCGCCGATACCGATTGCTAGTCTCAAAGAAGCCGCTTTTTCTTTCCAACCTCTTCCCAGTAATTTAGCTATAGTTAAAGTAGCATCATCTGATTTCTCTTCATTTAATAGAGAAGATAAGTTCAGATCCTCTCCTGGATTTAATCCACGCTTAAAAGCAGTTAATCCCCAACAGGCTAGAGATATTGATTGGGAAACAGCACAGGTTTACTTTCAAAAAGCCTTAGAACATCTTGAACGGGAAGAATGGCAACAGTCAGCACTAGCTTGCAAGCAAGCGACTCAGATCATGCCAAATATGGCAGAAGCCTATAAAATTTGGGGTAATGCTTTACAGAGAATGGGTCAAACTGGAGAAGCAATGTCCTGCTATGCCAAGGCAGTAGAGGTCAAACCCAATTTAGCGGAAGTATATGCCGGTATTGCCGATATTTATCGGCAGCAAGAGCAATGGCAGCAAGCAATCAAGCACTACCAAAAAGCGATTATCATTAAGCCTAGTGCCCCAATACATCGACAGCTAGCATTAGTCTGGCAGAGATTAGGTGAAGCAGAAAAAGCGGAGTTTAATCTTTATCAGGCGCAGGAATTAGAATTATCAGAGACATCGTCAGCTACAACAGCTATTGATCTTGAATTGGATACGATAGATCCTGCTAATGTTGAAGATTCCGTGGCGACCTATTGTCGCGTAGCACGACAGTTGGAACAAAAAGGTCGGTGGCAGCAGGCAGCGAAATATTATCGTCAGGCATTAGATTTGAGTATGTCTCGACCAGCTTTAATGCCCCAATCACAAGATTCTGCTGAGCCAGTGACAGCTAACATGACTCAGTCTCATCCAACAGACAACCAGAGTCAACCAAGTGAACTTGCCGCTAATATAGATAGCCAGTTAGACAAAGCGATTAAGCGTTATCACCGACAGACTAAATTACAGCCTAACTCGCCTAAAATTCATACTGATTTAGGTAATCTATATGCCAAAAAAGGTAAATTACAGTATGCGATCGCCTGTTATCGCCAGGCAATCAAGTTAAATCGTAAATACCCCAAAGCTCACTTGAGTTTGGCAAGGGTGTTGTTGAAGATCGGCAAACAGCAGGAGTTTGTTAAGGAAATGCAGTTAGCCCTCGCTTTACAGCCCAAAATCGGCACTGCTCTGGATCGCTTTTACCTGGGCAATGCTCTAGTTGATCGAGATCAACAGCAGCAAGCGATCGGCTTCTATTACAAAGCGATCGTCCTCAACCCTAAATTCTCCCAGTCCTACCATCGTTTGAGCGATGTCTTAAGCAAACAGGGCAAGCATCAGGAAGCTATTGAGTTTTTGGAACAGGGGATTTGCCAAAATCCCCAAAATCCCGAATCACATTACCTACTAGCTCAGCAGTGGGAAAATTTACAAAATTGGGAAAATGCAGTCAAAACTTATAGTCATGTATTGCAGCTAGAGCCGCAATTTCCTGAAGCATCCCAGAAACTAAATCATGCTCTGGCTCAAAAACTAAAGTCAAAAAATCGCTACTCCAAAAGTGAATCTACCAGATCGTAGTTATACTCTCAAATAAATCTACTGATCAACGAACTCAGACAATCTTTCGATCCCCTTCTTGATTGTATCGAGATCGGTAGCATAGGAAAAGCGGATACAACTATCCATGCCGAAGGCAATCCCAGGAATAGCAGCAACTTTTTTAGTGGCTAATAATTCCTGGCAGAAGTCGAAAGATGTTTTGCCTGTTTTGGATATATCCACAAAGAGATAAAACGCACCGTCGGGTTTGGGGCAACTTAATTGGGGAATATTGTTGATTGCTTGATACATATAGGTTCTACGTTGGGCAAAGGCAGAAACCATTTCTTGAACACATGCTTGAGATGATTCTAAAGCAGCGATCGCGCCATATTGGGCAAAGGTGCAGACATTGGAGGTACTGTGTCCCTGAATTTTTGCCATCCCTAGGATAATTTCCGTTGCTGCTGCGGCATAACCGACCCGCCAACCTGTCATCGAATGACTCTTAGCAAAACCGCTGCTGGTAATGGTACGGGCAAATATGGCATCATTCACCGAACCGATACTTAGATGTTCAGCATCATCATAGAGAATTTTCTCATATATTTCGTCAGCGACAACTAAAATATCCTGTTCGACGATCACCTCTGCTAATGCGCGAACTTCAGAGGGATTGTAAACCATTCCTGTAGGGTTGGAAGGGGAATTAAAGATAAATAGTTTGGTTTTGGGGGTAATCGCCTTTCTCAGTTGCGCTGGCGTAATTTTATAGTTGTTTGCTGCTGTGGTTTCAACAATCACAGGATTACCAGCAGCAAGTTTGACCATTTCGGGATAGCTCAACCAATAGGGTGCGGGAATAATTACTTCATCTCCTGGTTCAATCATGGTGAGCATCAAATTAAACAGAGAAAACTTGCCACCATTGGTAACGATAATATTGTCGGCACTGTAATTGAGATGGTTATCCTGTCTCAGCTTATTGGCGATCGCCTCTCTCAACTTTAATTCTCCTACCGCCGCACCATAGCGAGTTTTCCCCTCATCAAGAGCTGTTTTTGCTGCTTCGCAAATATGCTTGGGCGTGGGAAAATCTGGTTCTCCTGCACTAAAACTACAGACATCTATTCCTTCTGCTTTCATTGCTTTCGCTGTTGCGGAAATTGCCAAAGTAATAGATTTTGATACTTGATTTACTCTTGCTGCTAGTTCCATTTAATTCAAACCCAAGATATTTCGATTGCGCACCCGCTAGGTTAATCTATAGTTTCGCAAAGACTAATTGGTTAACCGATATCCTGGTACTTTTCTTTACATTTGTCCCAACTGTCAGCCCCAGAAAATCTATTTTGGATCATTACTAACCTGTACGGTTTTAAATCAAGCAAGAATGATCTTGCTCTGATTACGGGAGTTGCTAAATGTTAATTATTTGCTGTCTAAATTAGCTCTAGTAACACTATTGTCTATTAAAAATAAATATCTACATAAATATCTTCTTACTAAAAAACAACTATTTTGATTGAGATTTGTAAATTTTATTGATCGTAAAATTGGTTACTTATCACAATCTTAAATAATGCTAATTGTAGATAACTAAGCCTGGTATATCTTGGCGGAGATCCGAGAAACAAAGG
>JBCDEP010000057.1:0-34098 GCA_039179675.1 Cyanobacteria bacterium P01_G01_bin.67 | reverse complement strand
TGGCGAATGTACTGCTGTTGATTACGATAGTAAAGTTTCTGCCACTTGTCGGTATCAAAAGAGTGGTTTTTCAACGCTTCTGTTTGATTCATTACCACTGATCAGTATTTACCTAATTTTACAGTGGGAAGGGAGTAAGTAATCCAGACAATTTGTTCTACGCTTTCTCCTGTTATTCCTTTTCCTAAAGCGTAGGTTAAATAGTAAATTGAACCTAACCCCTTGATGCCAAACCAGCCCATCAAATTACTAGTTTTGGGTATTAAATCACCACCCAACATGCTGAGCCAGACTCCCAAAGGGCGAATCACAAAAAATAGTAATCCTGCAATTAATAATGATTGCCCTGCATATTTGAGTATCGGATTAACCAAAAATACCGTACCTAAAATAACGATCGCCGTCACTTCTAATAACTTTTTAATTTGTTCGGTAAATTCTAGCTGTGCCAGGCGTTTATACTGTTGACAGAAATAGCTGCGCTGCACAACTAAACCTGCTACAAATACCGCTAAAAACCATATCCATTGACTAACTCAGTCAACGAATAAGTGAGCAAGATGATGCTTAGAGCAACAAAATCTTCCATCAAATCGTCAGCAGGACGGCGTTTTTTGCAATGCACGATCAATTCCAATCACGGCTTTTGCCACCGCAATCCCCATTACAATCCCTAATGCGATCGCCCACAGTAAATCAATTGCGACCCAGTTTTTAAACCAGTTATTCCAATTAGAATCCTGGAATCCATAGATACCAAAATAGACAAAGGGAAAAGCCAAGGAGTCATTTAAACCCCCTTCAGAGGTCAAAGCAAAGCGTAACTCATCTTTATCTTCCAGGTGTGCCAACTGCACTTCAGAAGCGAGTACAGGATCGGTATGGGCAAGAATCGCACCTAGTAGGATCGCCGCACCCCAACCCATACCCAAGATGTAATGAGCGATCGCGCCTAATGCTAAAATCGAAATCGGCATGAGCAATCCAATCAATCTGATGGTAGATTGCCAAGCCCAAAGTTTTAAGGGACGATTTATTTTGAGTCCGCAACCAAATACGGAAACAATCACGACAAATTCTGTTAGTCTTTCTGAAAATTGTGTTTCTGGTCTGATTTTTATTAATCCAAAACCATAAGAACCTAGTGCAATACCTACGATAAAATAAACTATTGTCAAATCGTAAAAGAATTGATCGCATATTCATGCCATTGGTGTTGATGCCACTCTGCTACATAGGGATTGACGGTGAATTTGGGTTTTTCCCCAGCTTCGACATCGATACGGAGAAAAGAATAAGGACGTTTACGATCTTTACCGCTACCATTTCGTCCCACATATAGATGCGATTGACCTATGGGTTCAGAGTCTAGATCGGCATCTTGATACAATACCGTACCTTCATGGCGTTGACGGCGTAAACTGTGACCGCTACCACCACAGACAATCCAATTAGTATAGGAGTCGGCATAACCCGTATCTTTAAGTGTAAAGATGTTCCATACAGTGAGCGTGACCAGATAAGACAATATCCACTACTGAGCGTCCTTCGGGTAACTCAGAGATCTCTTTGACTGCATCGTCAAATACCTGACGCAGGCGATCGCGAATTGCTAAAGTCTGTCCCTGATTCCATTTGGTAGTTTCGGTAACGTATGGGGGATGGTGCAAGAAAATAATTCTGCCTCTGACTGAATCATCTTGCCAAGATGCAATTAAACCAGCCTTAAGCCACTCTAATTGCTCCCAATCGGTCGTTTGCTGTTGTTGATTGAGTTGCTTTTCAATATCGCGTTGACTTTCAGCAATATGCTCTAATTTGGCATAGTAATCATCAATTTCTTCAGCATCCTCGGGATAGTTGCGATCAAGTTGATCCATTGCCGCCTGTATTTCTTGTTCGCGATTTTCCAGCTCACTTTGACGATTTAAGAGCTTTTCCCTTCTGGTTTCTCCTGCCTCAGTTTCAGGTATGGCTAGAGGTTGATTAAAAGTATTGGAGTCGAGAGCAAAAAAATCAATGCCACCATAGCGAAAAGTATAGTAGCGATTGGGCAGGCGAGTAAATTTCCCTGGCTGATAATTTAAACAAGGATCACCATTATGGTTAGCGGTGTAGTGATTATCTAGGTGCTGCTTTAAACTAGCCCGATCTTTGATTTCAGCCAAATAATCTAAAAAAGCCTTAGCGTAGACATTACCACAATCAGAACCATGCCAACCGACATCTAAATCGATTCTTCCTCTGAGTAATCTGCGCGGTAACCAGGTAGCCTGTGCCAAAATACCAGAAACCAAGGGCAGATCGTAGTAGTCATGATTTCCTGGGACAAGAAAAAAAGGGGATTTAAAGGTGAGAGAGTCGTATTTAAGCCGATCTGGGTTGTCTCCGCCGACTAAAAATTCTTGATAAGGTGTAATGAAATTTTGCTGATAGTATTCGTTTGAGCCTACTTGATAAACTACATCACCAGTATGAATTACAAACCGTGAAGACTCTTGTTGCAGCATCATCTCGGCAATTTTACGTTGAGGATGATGCTTGAGATGAGAGCCGCAACCACTATCGCCAATAACTATAAAAGAAAAATTAGGATTATCAGTATCTTGAGCCTCAATTACTAGCTTGGTTTGAGCGATCGCCTTATCTTTAATTAGAGAATCTTGCCAGCATACTCGCTGCTTCATGCGCTTGATTTTGACTGATATTTCAGGATCGCTGATAAATTTCACCACTTTCTAACTCCCATACAGATAAGGTATCTCCTGTTTTTTAAATAAGAATCAATAAATTTATTCCTGGGGAGATGTAATCACTCGCATGGGAATAACTTCCACCCTAAGATCGATTGGTTGATTAATATTGCTAGTCAATAATCTTCTTAAACGGTCGATATCTACTTGCGAAATAGAGTTTAGCGGTGCTGCCACTTCGATGTCAATCTCCAATGATCTTTTACGGGGAGTTACCGTGATTAATTCGATATTAGCATTGGCAAAAGTGTCTGTTTTTTCGACGATCAAATCTGCAATTTGAGAACTGACGTTCTTTTTGATAATCAATTCCCGCATCGATAAAGTCAAAGGTAAGCCGAGGGCAAACATGACGATAGTTGACATTGCCAATCCTTTTTTAGCTCGATCTAGATTGCCGTAGGATTGGAATAAAAATACCAAACTACCAAAAAAGATAATACAAATTAGGTTAGTGCAAAATAACAAAAATGCCCCCGTGGCAATGGTTTGTTCTCCTAATCCCAAGCCAATCCCAATGACGCTGAGGGGAGGAACTAATGCTACAGCGATCGCTACTCCAGGAATCGCATCTGCAATACTACGGCGAGTTTGGGTAAAAGCCCCCGCTAACCCTGCTGCCATAGCAATGCCAAAATCTAGCAGTGTCGGGTTAGTGCGAGATACTATTTCCGATTCTACGGTTTCTAAGCCAATAACTGAAGCAGTCAGCCAAGACGCAACAACAGTCAAAATTACTCCTTTGAACAAGGTCAAGCTAGAACGCCGTAGTAGCTTTCGATTACCCATCGCCACCGAAAAAGCCATGCCGATAATAGGACCCATTAGGGGTGCAATAATCATGGCGCCAATGATAATGGCTACGCTATTTGCCAGTAATCCTAAGGTGGAAATAATGGCTGACAGCATCAGCATAAAGTGAAAACTAAACGAGGGGACAGATAAACGCCATAGGCTACGATTAAGGCTAGCGATGGGAGTCGGTTTCTCTTTAACCCATTTCCAGTCACCATTATCCTGGTGCCAAAGTTTTTTGAGATAAAGCTTACGGTTAATTAGCCGCAGCAAATATTTAAAGCGGGTTATATACCTGGGAGTGGCAGTAAAGATTACAGTCATGGGTTTCAAAAAGGTATTCTAAAGAAAGATCTCTAAGCATCAATCGGATTAAGCTGCATCATTTGCCAAGTAACAAAAGTGCCTACGGGACTCCAAAGCAGATAAGGCAATAACAACAAAAATGCAGTACTAGAAATAGGTAATATATTGATGGCTAAAATTGCCCCCAAGAAAAATCCTGTGCCACCGATGATCGTGCCGATCTTTAAGCTGCGAGTTTTGCACATTACTAAGGTATAGAGAGAAATAGCTGTCTCCACCACCACGTAAAAGCCCATCAACAGCCAGGTAGAAGTTGTTCCTGGATTTGCTTGCCAAACATTGTATGCTGACCACGCGCCACAGATAAATACAACCGTCCAAATAAGCGGAATTGCCCATTCAAAGGTTAGCCAGTCAGGGCGACGCAAGCGTTTAAACCAGCGAAAATCTCTGCTAGAAATAAAGCGATTAAGAGTAAAGGGAACGACAAGAGTAACCAGACCAATTGCCAGCCAAGAAGGAATCATAATTATGATTGTCTTTTAAAGAAACCTAAAAAATATGCAGCACCTTATGATGCTGCATTGTAATTCGTTTCGTCTTCTTGCTTAAGACATAAATTTTAATATTCATAGACGTCTGTTTTCACAGAAAAGTCTTCCACATCTCCCCTATTGCCCCATGTTCTATCTTTAACGATCCTGCCCTCCAATTCTATTTCTGATTCCGAAAGGTTAGAAAGATTATACTCTTGAAGTTCTGTAATCTCATCCTTGATGGAAATTGATTCATCCTCACTGGAAAACTCCCAATCATCGTAGTTTCCTGCTTCAATATCTGTCAAAAAATTAGACTGCGATCGCGCTGTTTGAGCAGTGACAGGAGCTAGGGAGAAGGTTATTGATACTAGAGCTAGAATTAAAAACTTGATTTTTGCTTGATTATTAATCACGGTTGCTATCTAAAGTAAAAGATTAAACTGCTTACAAACTATCAAGCATTGCTAAAAATTACTTCTGCAATTAGTAGGAGGTCAACATCTATCTGGCGATAGAAATCTGCGCTAATATATTTCAATTTAAAATCTCTTTTTCCAGAATATTGCCGTCTTGATTGATCGTATAAACAAGGGGAACTCCAGTACTTAGTTCTAGACGTGGAACTTCCTCTGGTTGCAGCTGATCCAGATACATGATGATAGAGCGTAAAGAGTTACCATGAGCCGCAACTAAAACATTATTCTCTGCTCTTAAATAGGGCATAATTTTCTCTTTAAAAAAGGGAATTGTCCTGGCAGCAGTATCTTCTAAACTTTCTCCCCCTGGAGGTCTAGTGGCAAAGGAACGTCGCCACTGCTGAACTGTATCTGCCCCTACTTTTTCCGCCATTTCTGCCTTGCTATAGCCTTGCAAATCGCCATAGTAGCGTTCATCTAATTTGGCTGTTGTATAAATCGGAATCTCTTCTTGGATCTGACCATCGTACTTATCCCACCCACACCAATCAGGATCATCAGCATCGTGTTTGAATACAGGGCTTTTGTGGGAACAATTACCTTCACCTTCTGTCAAACAGATCGCGGCAGTTTCTTTTGCCCTCATCAATAAACTAGTAAAGCAAACATCAATTTTGAACTGACAAACCTTTTTAGCTGCGGCGATCGCTTCGCGGCGACCAACAGAATTGAGAGGAACATCAACCCACCCACTAAACCGATTAGCGGCATTCCAGGTGCTTTGACCGTGACGAATTAAAATTAATTTTGGCATTTTTTTTAATAGTTAATAGTTAATAGTTATTAGTTATTAGTTACTATAATTTTCGTACCAAGCTTAGTTTGATCGGCTATGTAAGTACTAAATAAATCTAAAACGATTGTTTAATTCACATTAGAAGTACATGATGAAATATAGTCATTCCACCCTCAGCAGTCCCACAGGATACACTCAATGCGACAAAAACGAAAGTTTGTCATATACAGTACAATTTTATTCGTACATGTTACATTTTCGGATAAGCCGCAGCCGCATATGCCACAACGCGCTGCCTCGCAAATAGAAACCATATAAATAAAATAGATACTACCCCCTGTTCCCTATTCCCTGTTCCCTATTCCCTAAAAAAATATGAGATACGGAAATTAATTAGAACGACTATATTTTAAGATTTTTGAGCAATGCGGAGGAGGAGGATTAGAGAAGATAGAAAAGAACTAACTTTTAGTTTGTTAATCCCTTAATTTTTGGCAATTTTCAATTGCTTACTTGTTCCCTGAGTTATCAACTAACCTGCCTGGTCTAAGCTGGTAATATAAAATGAAAGGTTGCGCCCTCTCCCAACTGAGATTCTACCCAGACTTTGCCCCCGTGACTGGTAATCACTTTGTGACAAATTGCCAAGCCAATTCCCGTCCCTTCATATTCCGAACTGTGGTGAAGTCTTTGAAACATTTGAAAGATTTTGGCTGAATATTGGGGATCGATGCCAATCCCATTATCAGTAACTGCTAACTGCCAATTATGGTCTTGTTTGTTAGCGGTAATCTTGACCAAAGGTGGGCGATCGCTAGTAAACTTGAGAGCGTTGCTAATTATATTTTGAAATAGCTGTCGGATTTCTCTGAGGTTGGCGTTGATGGTCGGTAAGTCACCATAATCAATGGTTGCTTGTTTCTCTTCAATCAGAATGCTTAAGTCTTCCAGAGTATCGCTAACCACAGTTTTTAGATCTACTGGGACATAATTTTGCTCCTGTTTGCCTACTCTAGAAATAGTAGTCGTAGCTTAGACTTTACTGGTTATAAACGCAACAGCCTCAAAAGATTGACTACCAGACGAATGTAGCGATTAGAAGTCAAGACCTATAGTGAATACCTCGACTACTTACAGGTACATGCCCAGGAGCATAATTATCTATTTGACTCTTTGATGCTCAACGTAACTGCTTTTTTTCGCAATCGCTCTGCTTGGGATAGCTTAAACGCAGAGGTCATACCTCAAATTATTGCTAATAAAGCAGAATCCGAGCCCATTGGGTTATGGAGTGCTGGTTGTGCTATGGGAGAAGAAGCCTGCTCCCTGGCGATTCTGTTTGCCGAAGCATTAGGTATCGAGCAGTTTGTCAAGCGAGTCAAAATTTATGCTACCGATCTAGATGAAACAGCCATTGCCAAAGGTCGCCAGGCTTTATATAGTGCCAAAAGCATCGAATCAATCGATCAAGTATGGCAGGATAAATATTTTGAACCCAAAGGTGCTAAATTTCTCTTTCTCAGCGAATTACGTCGCTGCGTTATCTTTGGTAGACACGATTTAGTTCATGATGCCCCAATTTCTCGCTTAGATTTACTTTGCTGTCGTAATACCCTGATGTATTTTAATGCCGAAACTCAAGCAAAAGTTTTAGATCGGTTTCACTTTGCCCTCAAAGATTGTGGTTTTTTGTTTGTGGGAAAAGCCGAAATGCTATTAACACAGGCTAGTTTGTTTAGAGCGGTAAACAATAAGTATCGTATTTTTGCCAGGGTAGCCAAAGTAAGCTGGCGAGATCGCTTGATGTTAATGTCCCAAGCAGGAAGTCTGCAAGCGAGTAAAATGCTGACCATTAATTTACGTTTGCGCGATGAAGTGTTTGAAACCTCTCCAGTAGCGCAGATTGTGATTGAAGAACAAGGTAATATTGCCTTAATTAATCGTTTAGCTCGTTCTTTGTTTTCTTTGGGGATTCAACATCTAGGTCAGCCTTTTGCCGAATTAGACATCCACCGCAGAATTCCTCGACTACAATCAGCAATAGAACAGTCTTGTAGCGAACGCTGCTGTACCACCATTGATAATGTAGAGTTAGAAACTAACGACGAAACCTTAGTTTTTTTGGATATCCAGATTACGCCACTGATCGAAGGAGAAAGTAAAATTTTAGGGGTCAACATTTCCTTGATCGATGTTACCCGCTATCAAAATTTACGTCAGGAATTAGACAGTTATCGAGAAGAATTAGAAGCTGCACAAGAGGAATTACAAACTTCTAACGAAGAATTAGAAACTACTAACGAAGAACTTCAAAGCACCAACGAGGAATTAGAAACCATGAATGAGGAGTTGCAATCTTCCAATGAGAAATTGCAAACTACTAACGAAGAATTAAATATCCGTACCGCAGAATTAAACCGTATCTCTGTATTTATGGAGTCTATCTTAACCAGCCTCAAAATGGGTATGACGGTTCTCAATACCCGTTTGAGTATTCAACTGTGGAATAACCGCATGATCGAACTTTGGGGTTTGCGAGTTGAAGAAGTACGCGATCGCTTTTTCTTCGACCTTGATATTGGTTTACCCGTAGAGCAATTGAGGGGAATGATTCGCAGCTGTCAGACAGGAGAAAATGACTATCAGGAATTCACTCTCAAAGCGATTGATCGCCGTGGTAAAACTATTGACTGTAGAGTAATTTGTATTCCCTTAAGAATGAAAGAAAAACAACAGGGATTGATTTTGTTGATGGAAATTAAGGAATGATTATTAGTTGTTAACTGTTTTTGCAGAGAGATAAAGCGGAAATATTCGGTAAGTTTATAACCGTTGTAGCATCCTACCATGATGTTAATGCCTAAAACTATCAGCAAGAGTTCTGGGAAGACAAACGCCCAATGCTGGACATATAGTCGTTCTAATTAATTTCCTGCTCCTTCTAAGTACATGCGGGCAAGCCTTTTGTCGTTTCGAGGGAACAGGGAACAGGGAACAGGGAACAACATTTACAAAGCTCAACTTTAGAGCTTTATCCGTCAGGTTTCTATTTAGAAGGACTATAGTCGTTAAAATTTCGATCTATAAAAAATTACCAAAGATTAAAAAGACGCAGCTATATCAATAGCCACGCCTAAAAAATTTATTACTTATTACTTGCTTATTTATTACTTACCCGACTACACCTAATGCGCCTGCCCCAGCAGAGGCGATCGCACTTACTAAAGCAGTTATAAATAACCACCAGGAAGCAGCCGCAGCCGCTTTGCGAGTTTCTTCTACCTGTCTAGCGGCTTGTTTTTTGGCATCCTCTAGGCGAATAGCTGCCTCAACTTGAATGCGCTCAGCACGCTGAAGGGCGCGACTGCGTGTTCTTTCGATCTGATTAATAATCCGATTGGCATCTGCCTCAGAGACATCTTTACGAGAACTCATGATTGCCACCATTGTGTTGCGATCAATACTTGAGAAGCGATCTTTGAGGGCGTGAAAACCGGCTTGAGGATCGTCAAAAAGAACATTGATATCGCGTTTAATACCTTCATAAGCTAGTTCGGGGCGATCCAAACTGTTGAGGTACGCCTTAATTTTCCCTAAGATGCGATCAATTATCGATTTCACCTTGTCCTGTACCAGCTGTAACTGAGACGTGATGTTATCTCTCACTGCTAGTATTTGGTCAACTACTTGGTTAACATCAGCTTCAGATATATCTTCCCGTTGAGTTAACAAAGCAGTTATAGTATTACGATCAAAACTAGCCAATCTATCCTTAAGACTTTCCGCACCAGCACGAGGATCGTTGAGCAGTAATTCCACATCCCGTTTAATACCAGTGGGACTTAATTCTTCTTTTTCGGTTGAACGCAGATAATTAGCTACTGAACTTTGGAAATCTTGGACTGTCTCTTGAGTACGAATAGCTGCCCGACGGGGTGCTTTAGCAATACTCTTGAGAGTAGACTGGACATCATTGATCACTTGGTTGATATCATCTTCACTCAAGTCCCGACGTTGTGCTAATAACTGTACGAGGGTATCTCGATCCATCGCTGCTAAACGCTGGCGAATAGCTTTAGAACCTAACTTTGAATCTTCAAGTAAAAGAGAAAGATCTCGTTGAATACCTTTGGGGTTGAGTTCTGGCTTGTCAGTACGACGAAGGTAACTAGCAATTTCCGAGGTAGCAAGATCGTATTGTTCTTGTGCTTTACCAACAAGTTTCTGGGGTGCGTTTGCTACTCGCATCCAGGAAGATTCGACACTGTCGATCGCATCTTCGATTTGCTCTTCAGTCATATCCTGACGTTGGGATAGCAGTTGAACTAAGGTATCGCGATCAAAGTTGCTTAGTCGGGCTTTAATTATTGAACTTCCTGCTTGAGGATCTTTCAGTAAAAGTTTCAACTCACGTTCGATACCATCAGGATTAAGTTCTCCTTTGCCTGTATCTCTAAGGTAAGATTGTACTTGTAACCACTGTCTTGCCGTTGTAGCTTTGGCTTTACTGACATTTTGACGATTAGCTTCTAAGACGCGATCGCGAGCTATTTCCAATTCTCCTGCGATCGCAGAAATTTCAAACTCGTTCATATCCCCACGCAACTCTATCATCCTTTCGAGAGTTGGACGATCTAAGACTGCTAAACGAGTGCTAATTTCCTCGTAGGTAGCATCAAAATCTTCTAAAATTGGCTCAAACTCTAGCTGAATCTTCTCAGGAAAAAGGTTTTCCTTGGGAACAGTAGTTAGGTAATTTTCTACCTCTACCATTAGTTCAATACTTTTTTCTCTAGCTTGGGCTGCTTCGGCAGTAGCAATAACTTCGAGACGAATCGCATCAAGGATATTGGCAGTGCTGCGAATCTGCGCCTGGGACAGCAAGCCCTTTTGTTTAAGGATTTTGACAAAATCAGCACGACTAATTTGTCTCAAGTCAGAGGCTACTGCTTGGGGATCGGCAGCAGGATCGTAAATCAAGTTGCGGAATTGTCGATCTAAGTTAGCTTGCTTAAGTTGCCACGGATAGGTGTTAACGAGGTAATTTCTGATATCTTTTCTGACTGTAGTATCAGGAGTATCCTTAATACCCACTTGAGATGCCACCTTATCGGTTTGTTCTTCGAGGTGTCCCTGTAATTTTTCTAATTGAGTGACAACCTTATCAACATCCAAATCACTGAGATCGGTTCTACCCATCACCATGCCGACAAGGCTGTTCAAGCCAACAGTAGCAACCTGAGTTAAAGGATTATTAGACTGAGAACGACGATTTTTACCCATCTCATCAATGAGAGAATCTAGCTTGCTGCCAAAATCCGAACCTGTAAGCTGTTCCTTGGTGGCACTTTTAATATAATTGGCAAATTCGCTAACGGGATTGCCAGAAGGAGTGAACTTATTAGTAGTTTTGTTCCAGACAGACTCCAACTTAGTAGCAATAAGTTCCGCATCCTGACGCGAAATATCCGAGCGATCGCTGATCAACTCAATAAAGGTGTTGCGGTCAATATTCTTCACGCTGTCACTATCAACGATTGACTGAAGATTTTCGTCATCTAGTAAGGCCTCAAAATCTTGAGCAATTTTATTGACATCTAATCCCGCAGGTTTAATCGAGTATAGTAAATCCTCGACGTTCTCTTTCATGGAGATGGGATCAATAGCCATGCCCAACTCTCGACGCACCGCCGACGCGGCAGCTTCAGCAGTATTTACCACCTGTTTACTAGCAGCCCCTGCACCAATAGCAGTAGTAGCCGTACCAAACAATGCCTGTATCCCTGAAGTTGCACTACTAGTTACTGAACCAAGTAAAGAACCGATAGTTCTAGAACTAAAGAACATCATCAAGGCAAAAAAGGTCGCCCAGATCACTAAGCCAACAATTGCCCCAGACAAAGGTGCCACAAATAAGCCTAATTTGACTGCTAATAAGCTGGCAATAAATAGAGCTAAAGATACGCTAATCAAAGTACCCAAGCCTACCGCCATCCCCACTTTTTTGATCGTACTACCTAAGCCATCTGAACTATCGTCCTGACTATCGCTAGAACTATTACCTGCTAGAGATATACCAACAGCTACTCCTAAATTAGTAAATAATAATTGGAAAGCAAAAGCCAGAACTACTCCTGCGATTAAAGCTGCAAAAAACTGAGGTCCATTAAACATAAAAGAGGCATCTTGGACTGCCTCTAGATCTGGCTCAGCTTCTTCTATAAGTATTTGTGCCAAAAGCACTATATTGTTGTAAAACACGATTTGTTTCCTTTTAATATTTAATCTTGCTGAGATAGAAGAAAATTGCACAATATTTCTTTGCCTTAAACTCTTCTATGAATTAATCAGTGAAAATGATTATTTGAATAATTCCGATGGTAGTAAAATTTTTACTTTCCTCTAAACTAAGGCATATTTAATTAGCGATTGTCTTCCTTTTGATAGGTAGTAAATTTTATAGTTTATTTCTTTTGATAGATTAATTCTTGATAGAAGATTTATTAATCTATTTATTAACGATAAATACAAAATTTAGGAGAAAATCTAACTATAAGTACTGAAGATAGAGTAGAAGCAACTGCTAAAAATATTGAAGGTAAAGCTCAAGAAGCAATGGGCAACCTTACAGGCGACCAGAAAGATCAGGCTGAAGGTAAAGCTAAGCAAGCTGAGGCATCTGCACAACATGCAGTTGAAGATGGCAAAGATGCTGTGAAAGATGCCATTGACTAATAAGTAATTTTATCTATTTTGATTGAGAAGGAATGGCTTATTTCCTTCTCAATTTCTGTTTTAAACAGCAATAAAATAGTTAAATATTGAACATTTATCAATGATTTGATCGATTTGATCTAATTTGTCGGCGTTGCTAGATACTTCAACCAAATTGAAGCAGATCACACACCATTAATTGTAACTAGCCAGAATGCGCCATCAGCGCGGTAATGAGTTTGGATGATTTTATGACTTCAGAAGCAACTTTTCTCTTTTTGTCTAGTAAAAACTATGCAGATAGATTAGCAGCAATCTAATTTACTCTCTCTTTTCTTTTCCCAAATTTGAGTACATATCATCTTTCTCCTTTGAGGGTATATCCAGAAGAATAATCGTCTCGGTTATCAGAGCTCGCCTCACTGACATAAACTAGATTATTTGATTATTTTTCCGTTAGTTTCTCTTCAAATTCTTTTCTTTTCTCTTAATCTCTTTTCAGCCAGAGGTCTAGAGTATTACGGCTTATTTTCATCAATCTACAAATAGATCGGATCTTGGAGCGCTTTAGGAGTTAACCCCGCCAACTTTCATCTTAGCCTCTTTAACCCGCCGTATATTAGGCTCTATGAATTAGGATATCCAAACCAAGTGGGATCGATATAATTAATCCGAGCGCAAGGTTCCAGTGCCGACAAAATCGTTTTGCCATAGCTGCGAAAATTAACGCGATTATCCAATAAAGCGATAATACTTTGAGCTTCTCTTAAAGGAACTACCGTTTGTTCCAAAGTTTTGAGGGCGGTTGGTAACAAATAAAGTCGAAACCAGTCCTGACGCTGATTTTTGTAATAGTTTACCAGATTTGCCACCAAGGGATTTTCGAGAGAAGGGATGGGCAAGGTAGCGATAATGAGTAATTGGGGAATAGGTAGTTTTTCCTGATTTAGCTTCCAAAATGACCAGCCACAAATCAAAATACTAAGATCGGAAACATTGGTGTTTTCAACCTTAACTCTTGAGCCAAATTCCGCAGCTAAAACTGAACCTACCTGTCCTTGAAGCGGTACATCATCAGCAATAACTACAATTAGGCGTTTCATGTGAGCGCATAAACTGACTAACAGCAGACTTTGTTCAATAAACGCTGCTCGATAATCAGGAGAATTAGGCATTGGAAAGCGATCAGGAAGATAGAGTTGAATATGGTTATTCTGCCGATTAGGAGCAAATTTGAGACTCAAGATTTCCGTATTTAAACCTACCTGCTGTTGATAAGTGGTGGCATCAACTTCAGTATCTAAAAAGCTACCGATCACAACCACAGGCTGCTCCTGCCATATAGGTTGTAGATAATTGCTTACTCTAGCAGGAGCCAAATTGATCGTAAAGGAAACTTGTTCGCGATCGCGCGCAATCCAAGTAATTTTAGATTTATCTGCTATCTGCTGCCAAAATTGTTGTAACTTGCTAGTCAATAGCTGATCTTGGCTCAATCTGGTACAAAGCTCTCTGATTAGATCTAGCTCTGAATCCAAGAGAATATAATTACGATAAGGATTTTCAGGACGGGCAAAAATTGACTTAGTCAGCTTAATTCTCGTATTGCGAATCAATTCTTGATGTTGGGGGATTGAACTTAATAGAGCATCCCAATCAGCGGGAGTAATTCTGATGGTTAGCAGCTCTCTTGTCCATTCCTCAAGGTGATCGGCACGGTCAATAATGGTCGGAATTTGCGTGGGAAATTTTCCTCGCTTTTCTAAGCGATCGCTTAACCAACTGTGAGGAGAGGTTAGCAGTAGTTGATCCTGAGCTATCCAGCGATCGCCTATCCGTACTGTTTTCGTTTTACCTAGCCAGCGTAAAAGTTGGGGAATTTCTTTCTCTAGAAGATACTGCTGAGTTGAAGCGGGAGCAACAATAACTACCGACCAATCCCCTAAAAGTATTGGAGTGAGATAGCTAAGACAATATTTACTTACGCTGCTGCCAGTTTGCATTAAAGCAGGACGACCCAGACGTAAAGCGCGAGCAATTAGTCTTGCCATCGTTAGATGATGGGGAAAATTGCGATTTCCGTATTGGCGCAAAAAATCCCTAAGGGATGAATGAACATCTGCTTCGATCACGTTAATACTGCTTTACAAAAAGAATCATGAGATTTTTGCTCTTACTCAAGTTTGCCCTGGGGAAAAGCACCTGGTCTTACTTTAAGGGTTATTGGCCTTCCATCTCGCATAACTTTGATCTCTAACTCCGAACCTATTGCGCTCAAATCAACCTGCTCTTGCACTTGCAGCGAAGTTTTAACAGTACGAGTTGCGACTTGATTAATAATGTCTCCTGGTTGAAAACCGCCGTCTGCCGCAGGTGAACGAGGGATTACTTTCACAACTAATACTCCCTCTTGTTCCGCAACTTTAAAGTCAAATTCCTTACTAGAGTCAATTTTAGCTCTTGTCTCCTGGTTGAGATTGATCATATGAATTCCCAAATAAGGATGATCTGCTTGCCCTTTAGCAAATAGCTGGCTAGCAATCCTTTGTGCCGTTTCAATCGGAATTGCAAATCCTAAACCTTGAGCATCAGCTCTAATTGCCGTGTTGATGCCAATTACTTCTCCTTGAGAGTTGAGCAATGGACCACCTGAATTACCAGGATTAATTGCCGCATCAGTTTGAATAAACCGCACTCGCTTATCAGGGACACCCACTTGAGAGCTTGAACGACCTAAAGCACTAATTATGCCAACCGTTACCGTATTATCCAAACCGAGGGGATTGCCGATGGCGATCGCCCATTCTCCTGGAATTAGATTTTCGGCATCACCAAAGTTAACCGTGGGCAAGTCCGTGGCATTAATCTTAATTACTGCCACATCAGTAAAGGAATCCGTTCCCAATACCTTCCCTTCATAGCTAGTGCCATCTTTGAGAGTGACCTGAACCTGTTCCGCACCATTTACCACATGGGCATTGGTGATTAGACGTCCATCAGAACCAATGATAAAGCCCGAACCTGTACCCCGTTCAACTCTCTCGGGAGTATCTCTGGCGGCTGAAGAGCGATCGCCTTCTTCACTGCTACCAAAAAAACGACGAAATAAAGGATGTTTAAAATTATCGGGTAAAGCAGAGGATACTTGTCGGGAGGCATCAATTCTGACCACTGCCGGACCAACCTTTTGTACAGCAGCCGCAATAAAATTAACGTCTTGCTCTTTACCACTACTAGGGGAATTTAACTGAGTTGGCATTGCCGTTGGATAGACCTGAGCCTGCTCGATTACTGTCGCTTGTCTTGTATTACGACTACTCCAAAAACCTAAACCACCTCCGAGGACAAATATACTTAGATAAACACCTAGCTTATGGGAGAAGAACTTCATATGACTCATTAATTTATGTTGGGTTAGAGATTATCTCTTAATGGTTATGGTTGTACATCAACAGCTTAGTTTTAGTAGTACGCTTTGCTGGCAAGCGGCACATAATGAACGGCGAATTCATGCCATGTCTGATTTCCCATGATTCTAAGGCGCTTTACCTCTGTACATGGGGGTCGAGAGATGATGAAAATAGCTTCAACGCGACCAAGCCACGGTGTTCTGCTCCAAGAGCGACAGAGTGATTGCTCCCTCCATCGTGTAAGTTTCATAACAGAAATCTACACATACCGAGGCATGTACCCCAAAACAGAACTTGTTCGGATCTTTTGTGATACCTCTAATAATAATTATTACAGACAAAAAACAATAAAGCTTTTTCTGATGTCTTGTTTGGCGGACTAAACTTAATCTGCATTAAGACTGGTATTTTACATAGAGTGTTTCCTTTGCTGTATCTAAAGTTCAATTTTGAACAAACAGCTTTTGGGTAGTTGTCGAATAGAGGATCAAATGTATTTTACAGTTCACTTGAGAAACATTAAATATTTCGTTGAGAAATTAGATAAATGTCACAATTTCACAATTACTCATCAAATCTACATTACCTACAAAAATATCTGATTGAGGAAAGCTAAGCTACCAATTATCCACTCAACAACTCGGCAATACTGTTTTAGCTACGGTCAGAGCTCGATCCGAGCCTTGATTTCTGTTACTTGTTGTTCATAGTCTTGATCTGTTAATACTGCTGAAAGATCATCTGTAGTGAGAGGTTCAATTAAATCAATCCATGACTTACAGCCACCATAGAGCTTACTATAGGGAATAGTTTGAGCTGAAGCACAAGAAAATACCCGCAATAGTAAAACCATTAATGGCGCTTGTGGTTTCCACGCTCTGCGATCGCTAATCATTTGCTCATTCCAGATATGATATGGTTGCAATGCGTCAAGTTGAATCGGATTATTAATCGGCAAAACATCAGTAATCTCAGCACAACTTTTAATTTCTACAGTCTGAGGATGCCAACCTGAAGGCACAGGCACCACCTGCGACGCATATTCTACCTTGAGTAATCCAGGTTTTTGATGTTCATAGGTAGGATAGAGCCAAACCCGAGGATGTTTAACTTTAAACATTGATTCCCGAATGCCCCCCTTGCGTAACAACAAGATAGTTTTTCCTGCTGTCAGGGCTGCAACTGCGATCGCCCATTCTTTCAAAGCGTGACTAAGCTGCTGGTTAGCCAATTCCATATCTAATCTCAATTAATAATTAATACTTTTTAGTTTAATTCTCCAATAGTTTTATAGTGCAGGAAATTTGAGTCGAGTGCCAAAATCAAGCTAGTCTGGATATATCCAAAATAAAGATAGTCAAAGAAGTATCGCCTTGCGGAATTATCGCCACATGACTGGCAATTTCTAAAGTATCGGCGCGGCGATAAGAATCAGGTAACACCCGAATTTGTTCTTCAACGACATCAATTAAGTTTGGAGCTTGAGCAACAAAAATCCCCAAAGGTTCTCTGTTGATGTTTTGACTAATGATAAAATATCCAGTCTCCTCAGTCTGAGGAAGAACAGTTCCAAATAGTTTTTGATGTAGGTCTACTATGGCTACTTCTTGTTCTGCCAGATGAGCGAGATTAACATGGCTCAATCCACTACCATGAACTTTATTTTGTTTGACAATTTTTTGGATCTGTAAGATAGGCAACGCTAGGGTTAGTCTTCCTATTTCAAATACTATGAGTTTAACTACAGAGCTGTTGTTGATAGATGTATTCAAACTAGAATCGACGGTCAAATTACTCATAATTTTGGAAGCTTTATTGATATAGCTAACGAGTGTTAGTTCAAGACGATAAGATATCTTCTTTAGGGAACAGACAAAGGGTTTACCCGCATGTACAGGGAACAGGGAACGGAAAGTCGTAAAGCTTGTTCGTAATATTACACAAGCAGTGGTATGTTGAATTATTTGCAGCAGTCAACATAATACTTATACTTAGCTCTGTAGATTAAAGATATTTTTTAATCTCTTTCATGAATTTCTCCTCTACATAAGGCTTAGTAAAAAATCCCGCTGCTCCTAAATTCGTGGCTAGGACACGATGTTTTTCGCTGGCACGAGAAGTTAGCATAACGACAGGAACTTTAGTTAATGGAGGTTCTTGACGACGAGTAGTAAGAAATTCAAAGCCGTTGACATTGGGCATTTCAATATCGCAAATAACTAAATCAGTGTGCAAATTATCCCGCAGTTGCTGGAGTCCTTCTAATCCGTCACGACCTTGAAGTACTCGATAACCTCGACGTTCAAGGCTAAGAGCGAGAGTACGTCTTAGAGCAGAAGAATCATCAATGACTAAAATAGTTTTGGTCTCAATGGCGATCACTTTTGAGTCAGAATGATCAATTGACTGCTGCTTGCTTACCAAGATTTGATTAACTTCCTGAACAAATTCTGACTCGACATAGGGCTTGGTAAAATAGCCGTCAGCACCAAGCTGCTTTGCTAAATTACGATGCTTGGCTCCACTACGGGAAGTTAGCATGAACGTGGGAATTTGAGAGAGAGCAGAATCTCGACGGCGCATTCCCAAAAATTCAAATCCATTCATTACGGGCATTTCAATATCGCAGATGATCAAGGCTAGATTGGGATTTTGTTTAAATCCATCAAGAGCATCTTTACCATCTTTTTTTTGTACTACCCGATAACCTTCTTTCTCTAGAGTTAAAGCCATAGTCCTTCTTAAAGCAGTAGAGTCATCAATAACCATAATTGTTTTGACCGCGGTATTTTGCTCCTGCTCCCCAATATTGCTAGCCAGATTATCATCGGTAAACGGAGCAGAAATAGAGCTACAAGCAGCTACTGGACGAGTTTCCTCCCCTAAAATAGTGCTGATCAAAGCCGCACCGTCAAAGGCTGGAATTAAACTTCCGTCACTCAAAATAGTACAGCCATAACTATAATTAGGAGCAGCGATCGCTCTACCATAGGGTTTAATCACCAATTCCTGCTCGCTAAGCAAGCTGACAATTTCTAGGGCAAACAATTGTTGTCCTCTTCGTAGGAGTAATAGTGGTGCTAACCAGTCTGATGGCGGAGCAATGGTTTTAAAGGTTGTCCCCTCAGAGTCCAGCTCGACAATTGGGCAATTGTAGGACAGGATTTCCTTCAGCGAATAGATCGGAACCAGCCTAGTATTTAGTGACAAAAACTTTTGCTCATTGGCAAACTTAATCTGTTCTGTGGTCGGGATAATAATTTCTTCGATGCTGTCTGAGGGAATAGCAAATGCTGTTGAGCCGAGGGAGCAAACTAAAAGCTTGGCAATGGTCAAGGTTAGAGGAAGACGCAGGGTAAAGGTGCAACCCTGACCAGGTATTGAGGTAACGCCAATTTTACCTTTAAGAGTTTCAATTTGCGATCGCACAATATTCATCCCGACTCCCCGACCAGAGAGTTCGCTAACCGTGCTGGCAGTTGAAAACCCTGGTTCAAAAATCAAATCAAATATTTGGTCTTGAGTAGCAGTTTCAGCTTCTTGAGGAGAGATTAAGCCTTTTTCTACAGCTTTTTGCTTTATTTTAGCTACATCTAATCCTTTACCATCATCCTTGATCTCAATTACCGTTTGATTACCCTGATAATAAGCTCTAATTTCAATTGAACCTGTAGCTGATTTACCTTGCTGGACGCGGATTGTCGATCCTTCGATTCCATGATCGAAACCATTGCGTAATAAATGTAGCAGGGGGTCAGATAATTTTTCTAACACTGCCTTATCTACTAAAACCCCAGTACCCTGTAATTTCAGTTCAACTGGCTTCCGATATTTAGTAGATAGTTCCCTGAGTGTGCGGGGAAAACGTTGAAGAATCTTATCTAGGGGCAGCATTCTGACCCACATCAGTTCATCACGCATTTGCTCCAACATTTGACGCTGGTTATCAATAGTGCGATTAGACTGTTGAGCAAAGATAGTGATGTCGTCAACACTCTCTTCTAGCTGAACGATCTCTTCCAGTACTTCTTGAAGTGAAGAATAAAGAATACTGTAGCTATCCATTTCCAAGGAATCAAATTCCATGACCTCATCTATTATTGCTTGATCAGAATCTAATTGCTGATGCTTGAGGTTAGTAGCAGCTAACATTGAGCGCTGTTCTAAGAGCATTTGATCCGATATTTCCCTAAGTTTACGAGTAACTTCTCGAAAACGTAAGAATTTTTGTCCTAGCTCAGACACATTGTCCTGTAGTTGATTATTCTGTAACGCAAGGCTATTACGATTGATTGTCAGCTCTCCTACCAAATTATTCATGCGTTCAAGACGGTTTAAGTCCACCCGCACTGACAGTTTGGCAGTTGCTTTAGCTTTGCCGCTAGATTTAGAATTTGTTGCTGGCGATTTTGGAGTCTGAGCTTTTGAAGTCGCAACTTTTGCTGAAGGCAATGCGAGGGAATTTGATTGTTGACTAACTTGGGGCAGATTATCAAAAATGTCTTCAATCGATTCGATCGCTGCTGTAAGATTTTGAGCGGTAGAGGTTTGCTCACTAGTTGGTGCTTGGGAGCTGGCAGCCAAATCTGGAGCTAGTTCCGTCACTTTATCTAAATCATCATCATCAGCTATGGTTTCTGGAATGAGATCCATTTCCACGGGAGGAATGATGCCAAATATTTCACTAATATCATCAGCAATATCATCGGCTGTTTCCGTAGAGTCAGCAATTGTCTCAGATTCAGCAGATTCTGAAGGAGTTTGCTCGAAGAAAAGATTCAGTTCCTGGCTAATTTCAGCGGGAGCGCTAGCTTCCTCAAGCTGGGGTACTTCTGGAATATTCGCAAAGACGTCTTCGGCTGAGAGTTCAGCTATTGTTGTATCTGTCCCCAAACTATCATCAGTTAAGACAATATCTTTAGCTTCGGTTGATTGATCGGCAACAATCCCAAATATTTCACTAATATCATCAATTCTTGATTCGGTTTCGGCGGCAGCTCCCAGTTCAACATTCTCTTCTGGAAGAATGGCAAAGATATCCTCTGCTAGGGATTCGGCTGCTGGCAGCTCAGACCAAAGACTATCTTGCTCTAAACCATTCTCGCCCGAGATAATGGATGCCTCAGTTTCTAACTCTTGGTTCTCTTCTGGAAGAGCAGCAAAAATATTTTCTGCTGGAGAGTCGGCGGTTGGTAACTCAGACCAAAGACTATCTTGCTCCAAACCAATCTCTTCCAAGACTAGGTTAGAGTCAGCAGTGTCTAATTGAGAACTGTCCGAGTCTTGAGTTTGAGCTAGGGCTAATAATTGAGCCGAAACTGTTCCTCCTTGAGTGCGATCGCCACCCAATACCAGATCTTTCGCTAAGGTACAGTCACTTACGGTAGCGTGGATAATTTCCACTGCGCGGTGGGGACTTTGAGATAATGCCGCCTGAGCAGTCTCTACAATCTCACTAAACCCAGGCAAGTTAAATAGCTCAGCAAATCCCGCAAACATCTCTAGCGTTCCCTGCAATTCAGCTGCGGGATCATGTTGTTCAACATTGGTAATAACTGAATTTAAATGTTCTAATGCTTGAACCACATCTACTTCAAAGATAGAAGCAACAATATCCACTCCTAGATCATTGGAGCTAGGAATATAATTATCAGCATTTTTTAGGGCATTTTCTAGACGTACTTCTAAAGCCGCAAACACAGGTTCAGCAGTTAATAGAGCAGCTTCTTCATCAAAAGCTCCTACCTCAATTTGCTCGGTTAAAGGATGGGAAAGACAATCATATCCTTGAAGTAATAAACCTTCTAACTCAGCGTCAAACTCAACCTCATCACTGTAAAGAGCCTTAAAAAAATCTTCCAGACGATGTGCTAATAATTCAATCACGCTTAATTCTACGCTCGCAGCACCACCTTTAATTGAATGAGCAGCTCGCATCAGTTCATGCACCTTAGGAGTGCTGTGGTCTTGACGGAGATCTAGTAAGCCCTTTTCTAGAACCTGTAATAGCTCTTGGGCTTCTTCAATAAAAAATTGATACGCTTGATCGCGGATATCGGGGTTGAGTGACATGGTTTAAGTATGGTTGGCAATTTATTAGCAAAGGGAGTGGGACTAAGTTTTAAATTTGGCGATATCCAATTGCAGCTTATCAGCGATCGCTGAGAGTTGTTGAATTGAGTGAGATACCTCGGCTGCTCCTTGGGAATTATTTTTAGCGATTTTGGCAACGTCAAAGATAGTTTGCGTTACTTCTGATGATGTTGCTGACTGCTCTTGGGTTGCTTGGGTAATTGAACTGACAAGTCCCCCAATTTTGTTACTTACCTGGCTAATTTGATTCAGACTTTGACGAGTCTGCTGCACTAGATCGGTGCTGGAAGCAATTTGCTCAGCACCTTGATTCATCGCTGCCACTACTTCGCTGGTTTCAAGTTGAATTTTGTTAACTAAAGTTTCAATCTCGGCAGTAGCTTCTGCTGACTGGGTTGCCAACGACCGAACTTCATCCGCAATTACCGCAAAACCTTTACCCTGTTCCCCTGCCCGAGCTGCTTCAATGGATGCTTTGAGAGCGAGTAGATGGGTTTGGGCAGCAAAGCGACTAATTAAATTTACCGCTTGGGAAATTTCCTGAGATGATTCACCCAATTTTTCGGCTTTGAGAGCGGTCTGAGTAACGGTATGCTGCGCTGTATTAATTTCAGTAACGGTGCGATTCATTGCTTGATCGCCACTGTCAATCGTCAGGCTAGCCTGTTGGACAAACTTCTCTGCTTGATCGGCTTGAGTTGCTACCAAATTAATTGATTGTTCAATCCCCTTGACTTGTTCCAGCATCCGCTCAATTGATGTTGCTTGAACTATGGTTTCTTGGGCTAAGGCTTGAATCGCCTGGTTATTGGCTGAGGTGTTGCTTTGCACTTCAATGGCTGCCGCCTTGGTTTGATTGACCAGCTTTTGGAGACTTTCAATAGTTGAATTATAGGAATCGGCAATGGTGCCAATTTCATCCTCTGTTACTTGAGCCCGAATCGTTAAATTTCCTTCAGAGACATCATATACTTCTTGCAGCAAGCTTAGGGCACGTCTTTGCATTGCTTCATTGGTAGCTTTTGACTGAGCTTCCGCCAGCTGTTGCTGGGCTAAAAATTTGCCACGAGTAAGAGCAAACCCAACTTGACTAGCAACTTGCGTCATAAATTTAATATCTTCATCAAGCCAGTGATGGTTTGCAGCTGACTGGTGAACCATTAACAATCCATCAAGGTTAGTTTCGACGGTTACAGGAGCAATTAAACAGGATTGAACGTTTAATGATTGAAGATGTTGCTTTAGAGATAGAGGTAAATCTGCTTGAGCAATATTATTAATTGCCTCTATTTCTAGGGAGTTCGGAGACTGCTTGGTCTGATATTCAGCAACGAAGTCAGGATTTACATTGGTATTAATAATTTCAGGATGATCTTGAGTAACAGCTTCTGCAATTATGGTGCCTATTTCAGGATCTGCAAACTGGCAATAAACAACTCGCTGTGGATTGAAAGTTTGATAGCTTGCTTGCACAGCGAGTTCCAAGATTTCATCTCGCTTGGCAGTATTAGCCAGTTGCAAGGTTATATTTTTAATCGATTCTGATTGTTGGACGATGACAGACTGAGTTTTAACAAAGCTAGCCAATTGATCAGCCATGCTATTGATGTCTGCTCCTAGTTGAGCAATCTCATCAGTACCTGTAATTTGGATTCTGGTGTCAAAATCTCCACTCCCAATTCCCTGTACCGCATTAGCAGCTTGTAGAATAGGACGGAGTAGTCGATTCGCTAATACGTATGCGATCGCCCCCACCCCCAAAGCTACTAAGCCTGTACCAAGCATAAATATGAGCCTAAGTTTTTCTTGGGGTGCATATACAATTGACGTATCCATAGCCATGATAGTTTGCCAATTTAGTGTCGGCAGACCCTCTCGTTTTTGAGGGGGTGCATAGGCTAAAAACTGTTGGCGATTAGTTTTGCGGTTTAATGCTACCTCGGTAGCCAGACTAGCACTATTAAAAAGCTCTTGCGTATTGTCAAAGACTTCGGTAGCTTGAATTGCTTCATAATTAGCTTGCTTGTTATCAGCTTGGGAGCCATCACTCATAGTTTTGACAATATATTCCCCCGCAGATCCTAGAAAAATTTGTCCTTGGTCATTGAGCAAATAATACTGACCACCTTCCTTGGTGTAGTCTCCCAACAATTGCTTCAGTGCCGCCACGGGCATTCTTGCTCTCACAAAACCAATAGTCTGCCCTGTTACTCGATCCTTGATCGGAGAAGCTGTATAAACACTAAAAATACCTGAACTAGTAGAAATTCTTGGTTGACTAATTATGGCACCATCAGCTGCGATCGCTGCCTGAATATAGCCTTGATTGAGATGATTTCCGAGAATTTTGCCGTCGGTTTTGGCAATAAAGTCTCCTTGAGCATCGAAGACAGCAATGCTGTTGTAGATTCCGTAAGCATCTTGAATTTTTTGCAGGGCAGCAGATTGATCCGCGCTGGTAGCAACTGCCCTCAGTTTGGGATCGGTAAATATCGGCAAAGTTGCCATCATCTCAATATCGTTCAAGCGATCGCCCATAAAGACATTGACCTGATTTTGCAAATCCGCAACCAAGGTTTTTCGCAGGTTTGTACTTTGTTGTTCGAGGTCGTTAGCCGCAACGTAGTACGAAATAGAACCTACCGCTAGGGTCGGCACTGTACCAAGGGCGATCGCCAAAACTGTGGTTTTAAATCGAATGCTTTGCCGTTGCCACCAAGAAGCAGCAATTAGCTGATCCTGACTCATTGGTTGAGCCGATAGCTTTAAATGGCGATCGTGAGCAGAATGCGTCATGGAAATTTCAATAAAATTATCAATAAATTAGCTTTCAATCACTGAGTTAGCTGACTTTAAACTTAGCCACACTATTTTGTAGCTGCTGCGCCACACTCAGTAAATCCTGGAAAGATGCTGATACTTCCCCTGCCTCAGCGGCAGTTTTACTAGATATGGCAGCTACCTCCACCATCGTTTGGCTGACTACTTCTGAGTCTTGAGACTGCTCCACCGTCGCTGCGGCAATTTCGCCGACCAGCTGATTAATCTCTTGACTAACATCCGCAATTTGAATCAACGAAAAGCGAGTCTTATCAATTAATTTAGTTCCTGCTACTACCTGCTCAGTTCCTGCCTCCATTGCTGCTACTACTTCATTGGTTTCTGATTGAATTTCTGCTACTAGCGCCTCAATTTCTGCTGTAGCTGACGCAGACTGACGAGCCAGCGAGCGAACTTCATCTGCTACTACGGCAAAACCTCGTCCTTCTTCACCTGCATGAGCCGCTTCAATGGAAGCATTCAGCGCCAATAGGTTTGTCTGATCGGCAAAACTACTAATTACATTCACCACCTTCGAGATCTTTTGTGATGATTCCCCAAGACGTTTAACCTTTTTGGCAGTTACAGCAACGGTGTCACGTATTTCTTGGAAACCTGATACAGTCTGATTCATGGCGTCATCTCCCGCCTTGACCGTTGCCGCCGCTTTCAGCATCGCTGCTTCCGCAGCCTTGGCGTTGTTTGCCACTTCTTGAATTGAATTGGTAATACCTTTAATTCTCTCCAGGGCAGCGTTGATTTCCTGAGTTTGAGCCGATGCTCCTGTAGACAACTCCTTGATTGAACGATCCTTGTCACTAGTGGTAGCAGATACTTGAACCGCCGCCGATTTTACTTGTGCCACTAATTTTCGCAGGCTCTCAATCGTAGCATTATACGAGTCACCAATAGTACCAATCTCATCTTCTTGTACCTTAACCCGAACCGTTAGATCCCCCTGACTGACGGGGTCGACCTCCATCAATAATTCCAACGCTCGCCGCTGAAGATTTTCCTTGGCTGCTTTTTCCTGCTCCTGTGACCGCCGCTGCTGTTCCAAAAGTTCGGTCTTAGCGATCACTCGACCTACCTGTTCTGCAATTTGTGATAGCAAACTGACTTCATCTTCTTGCCAGGCTCTAGGTTCGCTACACTGGTGGGCGATCAAAAGTCCTGCTAATCTATCTGCTGACACTACAGGAGTTATGAGGCTAGCTACTACGGCAAAAGGTTCTAACATTTTTAAATGGCAGTCCTGCAATCCTGCTTGGTAAATGTTAGAGATCGATTTGGTTTGTCCCTGTCGGTATGACTCGGCATAACCTTCAGCAAAACAAGGATCGTTAATTTCTGCTCCCAAGGCTGAAGGAAATTGCTCGCCAACTGCTTCTGCGGCTATTTTTCCTTGCCAGTTTTCATCAAAACGATGATAAATTACGCGGTCGGCATGCAACACATCGCGGCTTCTCTCGACAGCAATTTGTAGAATTTCTGGTATATCTGTAGCCTGGGAGATATCAAAACTAATTTCTTGTAGTAACCGAGAACGTTCGGCATCTTGCTTGAGGCGAGCTTCATTCATTTCGATGGAATCTGCCAAAATATTGAAAGTACTGCCTAGTAATCCTACTTCGTCTTGGGTATTGATCTGAGCCCGTGCGGCTAAATTGCCTTCTGAAAAATCTTGAGCTACTTTCTGAAGATTTTGAATTGGTTTGGCGATCGCCTGATCCAAAATTCTGCTCAAATATACTAGCAATAATAGTACAACTATAGACAAAACAGATTGGGCTAATAAGCTACTTCTGATGACGCTGTTAATTGAACTCAAGGGACTACCATAAACTAAGACCCCAACGGGAGCACCCGCATGATCAACTATTGCTTCGGCCGCTAGAGCAAACTTCTTGCCAGCAACCAAACTTACTTGACTAACTTTTTGCCCACCTTGGGCAATTGCTAACTGCAAAATATCAGTATTTGCCAGTGCCACATTAGAATTATTTTGCCCATCAAAATTAGCAAATGAACTAGTCAAGGTAAATGCACCGTCTTGATAAAGATAAACTGCACTGTAACTCTGCTTGTCTGTAAAAGCGGCAGCGGTTTCTTTAACAATCTGGAATTTACCATTGACAATATCCCCAGATAAAAGAACTCCCACTACTTGACTGCGATCGTTATTGAATACTGGTGTGGCAGTGTAGCGGATCAAAGCATCGGTCTCGGTGAAACCTTCTGGCAGCGGCGGTTTTTCCCGCTTCAATTCCTCCCAGCGGATAATTTGACTAGTCTTTAACTGTTGGGGATTTTTGAGTACTTGACTAACCAAACCATCAGGATCGAAAGTTTGTCCTTCACGGCTTGAGTTAGCGTTGACGATAATTTTTTTATTTTTCCCAATCAAAGTAGCGTATTCAATATTACGAGCCTTGATTTCGTTTTGCAGTATTTTAGTAACCTGCTGTTTTAAAGTGCTATCCAGAGGCTGATTTTGGGCGACGCTGCTTGCAGCACTAACTATTGCCGCATTGTCTGATTGACCACGAAAACCAAAACCCATTTGATCGATTTTGATATTGTATTTGATGTCGGTTACCGCTAGTCGAGATTTTGACTGCTCTAGTAATTGACTTTTTAAAGTTCCATGAAGAATCAATCCGCCGACACTTAAGACTAAAACTAACCCACCAAAGCTAAACCAAGGAATGAGATTAGTTTTTTGTCTGATTGGTAAGCTGTTCAGACTTTGACTCCAGGATGATTGCGATCTAGACGCTTTAGTTGGAGATTGATGATCTGAGGGACTGAACTGGGGCAAATTATTCATAAAAACTAAAATAAGCTCAATATATAGGTTAATCAGGGTAAAAATAGACTAATTGCTAAATCTCAGAAGTTCAAGAGCAGATTTACAGCTAAGGTTGTATTTAAAAACGCAAACATATTAAACTTTCAACTGGAATTAGTGGGCATGGCAGCAGCGATCGCCTGACTATTGAGAGCTAAAATCATTTCTCCGTCTGGCTTGAGCCAATACCCTGTTAAAAATTGCTCTAACCTTGGTGAACTGGTTGAACCTAAA
Organism: Cyanobacteria bacterium P01_G01_bin.67; assembly: GCA_039179675.1. Classification (GTDB taxonomy): domain Bacteria; phylum Cyanobacteriota; class Cyanobacteriia; order Cyanobacteriales; family Xenococcaceae; genus Waterburya. The sequence continues at coordinate 6,371 of JBCDEP010000057.1, read as the reverse complement.
GACGCCTGGATAGCTTGAGGAGGGCAAACTTCCAGGTCTGATACCTGAGCTACAACTAATCCTAGATGCACATGGTTGGTAGTATTATCACCTTGGCTCTCTCGATAGGGAGACAAAACAATCGCCGTGTAGCTCGAACGATTTGACTGCTGATGATACCAAGAGTTCAAGCCGAGTAAATAGCCTAAATCAACCATCCACAAAATATCGCCGCGCCAATTGTAGACCCCCATGACCCAAGAGGACATTTGAGGAATGGGCACGATTTGACCAAACTGGATTTTCAGAACTTCGGTAACTTGCCCAATCGGCAGCATTGCTTTGGTATCAGGATAAAGCAGAAATTTTAAAAACTGGTTGTTTATTGTCTGTTCAGTAGAGCGCAAACTAGAATTAGATAGATTTGACTGGGATAGATTAGACACAATGAAAATCTACTTACTGATTGCAGTTAAAATAATCAATTTCTTAAACTTGTTTGGAATAAACAATTTAATTGTTTTAGGGAATTAATTCCTTGACTTTAGTGATTAATTCAGTTTGGTCTATGGGCTTGGGGATATAAGCATCAGCCCCCTGTTTCATCCCCCAAAATTTATCCATTTCCGTCCCTTTGGTCGAACAAAGAATAATCGGAATTTGACTAGTATTTTCTGAACCTTTAAGTTCGCGGCAAATTTCAAATCCACTGCGTCCTGGTAAAACTACATCCAGAACAATCAGGTCAGGAAATTTTTGCTGAATTTTTTCTAATGCTTCTTCACCGCTGAGAGCAACAGACACGTTAATTCCAACTTCTTGTAGACAGCCTGAAATAATCGATCTCTCAGTTGCTGAATCATCAACAATCAGTGTGTATCCCATAATAATTGTCACCTCAATTTACAATCAATCGTATTGTTGCGCGATTTTTTATTTATCATTGGAAACCAATAGCTCGTGATTCTCAAGTTGACAACACCTATAGTTCCCGCAATAAGACCTAAAGTAACAATCAGCATGAAAGTCATTGCAAGTTATCTCTGCCAAATCAAAACCCATGAGTTAATTTTTGGGTTTTTGAGTCACGTATTTATTGATTGTGGTCAAAACCTGTTCTGAATTGGCTGGCTTACCAAGAAAATCTGTAGAGCCAACCATTTTGGCACGAACCCGATCAACAATACCGTCATTTCCTGTCAAAATGACGATGGGGGTATTCTTGAAAAAAGTAAGCTTACGCAACTGCGAACAAATTTCATAACCATTGGTGTTGGGCATAACCAAATCGAGAAAAATTAGATCTGGCTTACGACTTAGTAAAATGGCGATCGCCCTCAGACCATCCATTTCACTGACAAAGTTGTATCCTGCCTCCGTGATGATGCTTTCCATTGTCTGACAAATAATGGGACTATCATCGATACAGGCAATGGTTAGTCGTCTGGGAGCTTTGCTCTTAAATAGTTTTTGGACTACAGGCGTCGATGCAGGGGGCGCAATATCAGGTACTGCCACTAACTGGACTAATCCCATTTGCACATAGGGCAACAAGGAGCGAGTAACAGTAACTACATCTCGTTTCATCCGCACACTTAAATCTCTTAAGGTTTGCCGCCCATCTAAAAGTTGACTTAGATTTTGATAAACTTGGGTCGAAGTCTTATTTTTAAGAGCTTCTGGCTGGCGAATAGTGGGGGCTAAATCAGGAGAGCGATCAGCCACCTTGGCTCCTTGCCAAGCTGAATAAAGTTTATTTGCTTCATGAATCACCTGTTCGGCATCAATCAAGATTAGCCTGGTGGTTAATAAATTATCTTTAACGGCTTCGCAATTAACCTCCATCGCTTGAATTAGGTCAAATAAGACTTCAATTACGGTGGCTCTAATTACTTTCGTCGCCTGCTCTCGACTTATTTTACTTTGATCGATCCAGACGGATAGCAACTGATATTCCCAAGAAATTCTTGATTCCTCTTGGGCAATACCAGCTAGTGCCAGCTGTAATTCTTCAACATTAGCTAGTCTTGCAGGACAATATGCAACCACATGTCTTCTCCATCTCCTAACGGGGTGAACTCCTCCGCTATCATAGACAATTCTGCCTAGATACAAGTAAAGTATCCAGGTATGCTCTTGAGTGTCGGAAATGACCAACTGACCACTAAATCGAGATTCTTTGAGAGAGTCAAAAAACTCAATCTGTTTAGTAGCCGTAAAGTGTTGAATATGAGTCCGAGCATGACTAATTCCGTTTTTGGCAGTCGTCATTACAAACTTCCTCTGATAAAAACGTTCGCGGATTACTAATAGACTGTGGCTCAACTAGTAGAAGTTGAATTATAGACGTATTAATAGCTGTTTTTGCTAACTTAATGACCACAACCTGTATTGCGATTTGTGATAATTATGGGCAATCTCAATCTTTATAGTTCCCGAAAATCAGATAATACTATCAGCTGTACTAATAATTTTGCTTAGCGATCCTAATAATAATGAGTGTAACTCTGTCTATATAGCAAGCAATATTTAGCATGATCTAAACATAAAAATGACTCAAGATTTATACGACATCAATAAACAATTGCTCCAAGATCTAATGCAGCAAGTCAGCATCGCCAATATTGATGAACTGAGCCAGGTAGCAAAGGTGAGTCGGTTACAGTTGATTAGAATCCAAAAAGGTTTGATCTTAAACATTTCTTTAGGTGCGATCGCCAAAATTGCCCAGGCATTAGAGATCTCAATCGACAATTTGCTGGAAACCTTTGTCAAAAAATCTCCCGTGCATCAGCAAAAGTCAGACTCAGGGGGTAATGAAGCGCTGGCTGCCTGTCAGCGAGAGTATCAACAACTCCAGCAGGAATTGCTGCGGCAGCGAGAAACTTTGGCGACCGAATTTCAGCAAACGAGCTTAGAAACCATCGAATCCTGGCTCCTACAATGGCCAACTGCCTCTACGGCTGTCCGTCAAAATCCGCAATTGCCCGCCTCCAGATTGTTATCCTTAGTTGAACCCGTAGAACAACTTTTGACACAATGGCAGGTAGAGACTATTGCTACCGTTGGCGAAGAACTTCCCTATGATCCGCAAAATCATGAATTGATGAAGGGTATGGCTCAACCAGGAGAACCAGTAAAAGTACGCTATGTAGGTTATAAACAAAGGGATAAATTGCTCTATAAAGCAAAAGTTAGTCCCGTTTAATTACTAGTAACTGAGTAACTCATTTTATGAACTGGTGGCAGAAACTACAAAAAAACACCTTAGCTCGCATTGGTGCTAGCATCTTAATTACCTTTTATTTATCGGTCATCTTTGCCGACTTTATTGCTCCTTATTCCCCTTATGCTTCTCAGGAAGATGGCTCTTTATTACCCCCCACCGCCATTCACTGGCAAGACTCAGCGGACAACTTCACTTTTCCGTTTATCTATCCGACAACTCAGGGCGTGACAGATCTCGAAACAGGTGATCGCCTGCTAATTGTTGACCAGGAGAATCCTGACCCAATTCGCTTCTTCGTATCGGGTGTCCCCTATAATTTATTTGAAATTTCTTTGCCAATTCCTCCTAAGTTTGAAGCGGTAACTATTTTTCCAGGAATTTCTTTCAGAAGACATTTGTTCGGTACTTTGGGAGTAGCAAAGATTAATATTTTGGGTACGGATGAACAAGGTAGAGATCTCTTTAGCCGTTTATTGTTTGGTGGCAGAATTAGCTTGTTTATTGGACTTGCGGGAATTGCCGTATCATACCCTCTGGGAATGCTTGCAGGAGGCATTTCTGGATATTTTGGGGGCTGGGTGGATGCCATAATCATGCGCGTGGTCGAGGTGTTGATGACTATCCCTGGCATATATCTCTTGATTGCTTTAGCTTCTGTACTCCCTCCTGGCTTAAGCAGCGCTCAAACTTTTTTATTAATTGTTCTCATTACTTCTTTTATTAGTTGGTCAGGATTAGCCAGAGTAGTTAGAGGGCAGGTTCTCTCAATAAAAGAACAAGAATTTGTCCAAGCGGCAAATGCAATGGGTGCGAATCCAATATATATTATTGTGCGTCATATCCTGCCTCAAACAGCTACCTATATAATTATATCGGCTACCCTTGCTGTGCCTGGCTTTATCATTGCCGAATCAGTTCTCAGTTTAATTGGGTTGGGAATTCAGTCTAAAGACCCTAGTTGGGGCAACCTGTTATCCTCTGCCACTAATGCCTCTATTTTAGTATTGCAGCCTTGGTTAATTATTCCCCCAGCACTGTTGATTATTCTGACGGTTTTAGCTTTTAATCTTTTGGGGGACGGTTTAAGAGATGCTTTAGATCCCCGTAGTTTATATCAGAATAAATAATCAATAATTCAATTATGGATCACCCCATAGAGCGAGTTCGCATTTCCCAAACTGCTGAAGATCAGCTAATTAAGTTGAAACGAATTACCAAAATCAAACAGTGGAATATTTTGTGCCGTTGGGCTTTTTGTCGTTCTCTTGCTGAACCGAGTATTCCCTCCCCTGTCCCGATCAAAACCGACAGCAAGGTTGAAATTGCCTGGAATGTTTTTGGCGGAGCGATCGCCGATATCTTATTAATCTCTCTGAAACAAAGATGCTATCAAGATGGTTTGGGAATAGACAATGATACCCTCAAACAACAATTTACGCTCCATTTACATCGAGGCATTGGTTATCTGGCAGGAGATACCAAAATCAAACAGATTGAAGATTTGGTATCAATGTGACTAGGTTATTGGAATATACCTAGTTGAGATTCCCTTGACGGATTCAAGGAGAATTACACCTCTGATTGTTGGTGATATTAACCTATAAGTTGTGTTTGAGTTCGATTAATACAATTTCAATTGTTCACTGACATTATGCAGAACTACCAGAAATCAATATTTTAATGAGCTATGAGATTAGATCTATAACCCGTTTCCCGTTTACCAATATCAACAGATAAATTGGTGTGTAGCAACATCAATTATTCGGATTCTTCATTTTCTGCTTCTATTTCATCCGCTGAGTTTTCTGAATCTTGCGGTGACTCTTCGTCTAGCTTCTCTGACTCATCTTTTTCACCAGCACATTTTTTAGCCTCTTGAATACTGTCTACTTCTTCAACGCACTTTTCATACTCCTTCCATTTCGCAGTTACTAGCTTTTTAATTGCTTGGTGTGGCTTAACTCCTTCATAGGTATAGCGCTCAAGATTCTGATCCAAAATCAATTGCTCCATGTAGTCGATTCTTCCTTTGGTATTAGGGTGGCTAGATAACCAAGCTGGAGGTTCGGTTGTTACTTCATCTTGATTTGACTCATCAAGTTGAGCCATTAGGTTACGTACTCCATCAGCTGCATAACCAGCGTTGACCAGGATTCTCGTACCGAAAATGTCTGCTTGTTTTTCCATCTCACGACTGTAGTTCAGCACAATCAAACTGCTGGCTGTATTACCGACATAGGGAACATAGCTCACAATATTAGCAGTGAGATTCCCTTTGGTAGCTAACTGAAAGCCATGAGATAAAGCGCTATGGGAAACTTCATGAGCTAGCAATCCTGCTAACTCTGCTTCGGAATCAGTTTGCATTATTGCCCCTGCATTGACAAATATTTTGCCCCCTGGAAGGGCAAAGGCATTCAGCGCATCGTCCATGACGATATAAAATTGATAGTCAAATTCTTCTCTCCCCGAGGCAGTGGCAATCTTCTGACCGATATAGTCAACATAATCGTTAACTGTTTCATCTTGCATCAGAGGTAGCTGTTTTTTGATTTGGCTCACGGAAGCCTCCCCCACAGCAGATTCTCCTTGAAGTAATAAGGCGGTGGTTTCCAATGCCGAAAGAGGACCAAATAAATTTCCTGTAAGCACGAAGCCAACGGTTCCTGCGATCGCATTGCCAATAGCGTTCCAGGTGATACTAGAGCGCAAGTTATCCTGATATTCAGCTAAATAAACCTCAGCTAACAATTCAAATTCTTCTGCTTGGGGAGAATCTGGATTAAATAAGACATATTGACGCGCCATAATTGATGCATCTAGCCATTTCTCTTCAGCAATGTCGGCATTCATTTTTGCCCGTAGTATGGCTGGCTCATTAGGATACAAACTGACAGCACGATTCAGAACTTCCAGGGATTCTGCTTCTCTTTCATAGGCTAAAAGTGCCTTGGCATAGTGAACATGACCTGGAATAAACTGGGGTTCTCTGGTAGTTAATAGTTTTAAAGAACTGACTACTTTACTTTCAAACTGTTGTTGTTTTCCTTGTTGATAGTTACGCCAAAATACTTTTCCCGCAGGACTCAGCTGACTCGGATTGGTAATAGTTACTACCAATTTTGGGTTTTCGGTAGTTTTAGTTTGCTCTCTTGACCAGACC
>JBCDEP010000253.1:0-5141 GCA_039179675.1 Cyanobacteria bacterium P01_G01_bin.67 | reverse complement strand
TAATTTTAATTATATATCAAAGTAGTAATAGAGTAATAATAAAGTTGCTAACTTACGCCGCTTTAAAAGTTTATTTACTCTTAACAAAAAAGCAATTCAAAAAAAATAGAAACTTTTCTGTAAGCTAACGTGTAAAAGGCTTTTGATGGTATGAGATTATCACTTAATTAAGATCGCTGCTTAATTAACGACTAGCCAGCCTTTTAACTTTTACTTCAAATTTACGCAACTATTTTAGTATATACGATGGCAAGTAAATGAAAGGCTCTTCTAAATTGCTGTCAAGCTTAAATCTAACTGTTATGGAAAGCAAGCAATAATTTTCTCAACGGGAAAGAAAAAGCTATTGCTTCGTATTCTTTGCTCACTTCACTATTTTCCAAAGCTTATTCTTTGAATTTGGCAAATATTAGGGGGTTTTGTCTGTTGGTTATCCTTATTCATGATTCGATCAAAACGGTTGGTGGTGAATCGCGATCGCATTTAAAAGCTATTCGTTTAACATAGTATAAGTTTACAAAGATTGTGTTTTAGTCAAGCACGGAGTTTGAATGAAGAATTTGCTATTTAAGAGTGTTTGTTCGGTAACAGTAATTTGAGATATTCCTACTTCAGCTAGTTCGGGAAGTTGAAATTCGATATCTCTTAAACAGTCATTAATGATTCTGGTTAAAGCTCTATCTCCAGTATTCAAAGCCAGAGCTTTGGATGTGATCGCATTTAAGGCAGCGCGATCGATAATTAATTCAATACCGTAGACATTGAAGAGGTTTTTCTTTTTCTGCAAAATGGAGTCTTGAGAATTGACCAGGATTTCGATTAAATCATCACTATTTAAAGTATCTAGAACTGAAATTGAGGTAAATCTGCCAATGAATTCGGGAATTAGACCATAGGAAACCAAGTCTTCTGTTTCAATGTATTTGAGGATTAGAGTCTGGCGAAGATTTAATTTCTTGCTTGTTGAGATTATTTGCAAGGTTAAACCCCATCGTAGTTTTTCGGTTTTGCGATCTGCGATCCTGAATGATTTCTGACAAACCTGCGAAAGCACCCGCACAAATAAATAGAATACCTGTTGTATCCACATTAATTCTCGAAGAAGTCGGCATAAAGCGATGTCCCGTAGCGGAGATATTAACGGGGCTACCGTCTAAAGTCGTCAGAAGAGCATCTTGAATTCCTTGAATAAATGCGTCGTGTTTGAGATCGCCTTTAAGATGAATTTTATCTATTTCATCGATAAAGATAATTGCTTTTTGAGTTTGAGCCAGATTTTTATTAGTACTCATGTAAAGGGATTCAATCACATCGTTAACACTAAATCCGTGGGGACATCCCGCAGGGACTAAATTGGCAGCGGAGATAGAGAAAAAGGTACATCAAGCAGTTGAGCCAATAGCTTGACTAAATAGGATTTACCACAGCCAGAATTGCCAATGAGTAAAGTGTGTTGGCTACCAAAGGGTAATTTGAAACTGGTTGTGTCTGGCTTTGTTTCTTTTTGAGATAAACCTAAGTAATGTTGGTAAGCTGCCAAAGCGAGCGTTCGTTTAGCGACCTTTTGTCCTCGCACAAAACTGTCTAAGTAGGCAACTATTTCACGAGGAGTATATTGGATTGAAGTGGCAATGGTTTCGTCCCTAGTCTTGGTTTCTTCAGATTTAATCCTAGGCATAGTGAAACAGGCAAACCAAATAAAGGTTGCTGAGAGATTGCCATTACCGCAGCACTGATAATCGAACCCCAAACAGCTATTGTTTCTGCTTTTTTGATGTTTTGTTTTGGTAGTCGGGGTAGAGAAACAGTTTTAGATTGTTTTTTAGTTGGAGTTAGATAAATTTGATTAGTCATCATGTTTTTGATTGCTATATTGACTAATCGAACTCAATGAGAGAGTTTATGCGTTAACTGCCCTAATTCACAATGTGCCAGATGAAATTTGCTACAGTCCACTAACTGAGCGTCAATTTATTGTGGACAATGCAATTAAGTCCGCCACACGGCAAATGCAGTTTTAAAGCAAGCAAGGTTGCCCAAAGCATTTTGAATGTAATTAAATAGAACGCTTTGAGCAGTTTAAGTTTTACTATTGGCTATTTGTGGATACAGTCGTAGTAGTTTGAGAAACATTATCAAAACTACGGTGAATAGCATTCAGCAGCATTGGTTTATAATCTTCTGGTTTAATCTCAGGAGCTTTTGTACCGTTTCCTGGCAGGCGAATTTCACCCGCAAAACTTTTATCGTTGTCTTTACTAGACAAGTTTTTCATTGCGGCAGAAGCAATACTGTCTCTTGTTTCGTACCAGTCAAGAATTTCATCTTCCAATTCATCTGTATCATCAGACCAAGTTCGCTGACGTAAATCTTCTTTATCATCCACTGAAAATAGCTCTGGCTGTTGTTCGATAACCTTGATGAAATCATTAACAATCTCCGACATACTACTTGCTTGCTCCTAAAACGAAGTGTGTGAGATACGAAAGTAAATTAAGGCTTATGTGTAATACTATCGAAAGTAATATCTCCAATTCAAGCCTTAAAAATTACGTTTTCTCTATTTTTCTTTAATTAAGAGCCAACTGCACAGAAAGCACCCCAATGATAAGGCGAAGCAAAAGGGCAAGTATTCGGTGGTACGTTACTAATAAATTTGATGATTTTGTACATTAGTTTTCTGGGAAGATCTAAAGTTTTTTGCCATGCTTCTAATCCTTCTTTTGTGACGCTGCGTAGCCATAGTTGAGCTTGATTGAGAGCAATGGCTACAGAATCTATCTCTTGTAAATTCTGGTAGAACTTAATCATCAAAAAAGTAGTCGATAAATCGCTTACCGTCCAAAGACTGCTAACCACACTGGGGCTACCTGCATACAAAAAACCGCTTGGTAAACCGATATATTCATCGCTGAGGCTTTTGAAGTCGGTCAAGCCAGTCTCGCAAGCCGAGAGAGTTACTAAACGACAGTTACGTAAATCAAGACCAAAGATTTCACCCAAAGTTAGACATTGTTCGAGATCGATATTACCGCCATCTCTACTAGGCAAAAACCTCTTTTTCTCTACTCCTTCTACCTTGTCTTCTTCTTCTCCCTCTTCCTTATCTACCTTACTTCCTGCCATTAACAAAGCCGATAGTTCGGGATTTTCAAAGTTAAAATAACCGTGACAAGAAAAATGAGTTAGATCTGCCTGTCCTAATGTAGCCTGGTTTAGTAGTGTCGATTTAGTAGCCTGTTGCTCGATCAAAACATCATCATGGGGTTGAAACTGAGTCCGTATTGATTGAACTTCAATGTTAGTAAACTCTAAATCTTCAGTCGGGTTTTGTACGGCAAAAAACTTTTTCTTTTCCTTATGTGTCCGTACTTGTTTCTGAGTTGATTCCAATAACTGTACGCTAGGGGCATAACTAACGCCTTGAGGAAATAAGTCTAAGAGACATTTACCATCGTCTAAGGGTAAAGCATGAATAGGGAATAGGTGTAGCCAGCGATGAGGTACTAAAATTAGTTGGTTACAGTCAGGAATAATTTGTTTGATTTGTTCGATAATTATTGATAGTTGCAGATGTTTGGCTAACTGAGAAAGTAAATTGGGCAAATTGTTGCGCCATTGCTTATCTCTTTCTCTGTAAGAATCGTAATATTCATTAGCAGTATCGATCGAAGCTTGAAGTTGTGCTTCGGAATAAGCAATATGAATTGGTTTCGTTTGTTTGGAAGTAACGACAAAAACAGAGAGATTGTCATTGCTAATGAACCATTCAACAAAGGCTGTTTTTTGGTTGGGTAATGTTTGTTGAATTTTCTCAAAGCCAATGGGTTTGACTTTTCGGGTAAGTTGGAAACTAGGAGCAAAAGGTTGAATATGTTCCTCAACTAAATCATCTAATTCTTGACGTACTTGATTTAAGCGATCGCAATTTAGTAACTCATCATTCCTCATCCCACTTTTGAAATCTTGCATATTGTTGTCTGAAAAACTGCCAGAGCTTCTTCTCAAGCTACGCTGCTGACTTAATTTTTTTTCTTCTGCAATTACTTCTTTTTTTAGAGAATATAAGCGATCGAGGATGAATTGGGGTATGTCGCCTTTTGGAGACAGATCGCGAGTTGACAGAAGATCGACTAGATTGCGAGCTTTACTTCTCTCAACATATTCAATTGCTTTATCTGTTTGACTTAGATTGATATATGCTTTGACAGTATTTTGATAAACTTCAAGAGCATTAGAAATAACTTCCTGTTTATTTTGTTCGTTACTCGCCCATTCGCGACTTTGTTCTACTGCATTAATAGCGATATTGTAGGCTTCAATAGCTGAGTGCCAGTTTCTTTCTTTGAAATAAAGATTACCAAGAAGATGTGAGGTGTTAAGGCAATCAATAGGATAATTTTGAGCAGTAAAGACTGTCAAAGCTGCACGATAGTAATTTACTCCTACATCAATATTTGTTAGCCTCTCTCCTGCGATGCGTTCGCTATAAGCAATAGCTATATTGGTTTGAACCTTTGCCCATTGTTCTGGATAATTCGCTTTTGTTCTTACTCTTAAAGCAGCTTTAAAGGCAGCAATAGCTAATTCCACATTTTCCATTCTATTTCCTTTAATCCTACGAAAATAGGCAATACCTAAATGGTTTTGAATCATTGCCCATTCTTCGGGATAATCCGTTTCCGTTCTTACTTTTAAAGCAGCTTTACAAGCGGAAATGGCAGATTCAAGATTTTTTTCTTTACTTCCTGCAATCCTATTTGTAAAAGTTGTACTTAAGTTGTGTTGAACACCAGCCCAACCGTTAGGAAAATTGATTTCTGTATAGACTGTCAATGCAGCTTTATACACAATAATAGCGGATTCGATATTATCTTTTCTATCTCCTAAAATTCTATCCTGGTAAGCAGTACCCAAGCCATTTTGAGTCATTGCCCATTTATAGGGAAAACTATCTTGGGTATAGACTGTCAATGCAGCTCTATATGAGGAAATAGCAGATTCTATAGAACCTATTTAAGATCTTCACAAAAAAGTATAATGGGCAGAAAATGCAATATACCAGTAGTTTGAGCGATAGAGAGTGGGAAATAATAGAGCCTCTGTTGCCAAAGAAAAAACGAACAAGACCCCCTAAGTGG
>JBCDEP010000238.1:0-6359 GCA_039179675.1 Cyanobacteria bacterium P01_G01_bin.67 | reverse complement strand
CAAGAATTTGAGGTTTTAAAAAATCAAGTGATTATAGAAAATTTCAGCTTATTGTTTATAAACATAGTAAATTTTCACTTTATGATTGATTTATTTCACCTTATGATTAATTAATATACGCTGGAACCCTAGCTTGTTCGTTACAATAATTTCACGTTATGCTTTAATTCACATTTGTGTCGATTAAACTATAACTTGAAAAAATAAAGCATAACGTGAAATTTTAAAGCATATGGTGAAAATAAATTAAACCATAAGCTGAAATTTCATGTACCACATGGAGTGTCTCTCATTACAAGAGATACTCTTTTTTATGGTGATTTTAAGAAAATTATTTTTTGCTTTTTATCATCCTATATACTCGACATATTCTACTTATTTGGCAAAGCTCACAATTCTTACATAGTAAGAGTTTTAGAGCTTAATAAAATAATTATTGTAGAATATTTAAGCTTATGTGTAAAAAGAGTATGATTTTTTTGACTTATGAGTAATATGTTTTGGCTTATGCGTAAATACTGTGGGCTGTAATAACGTTTTTCCATTTGTATTTTTTTAACTTATGAGTAAACCCACAATAGTCAAAAGTGACTAGCTAATCAAACCAAAGTAAATAGATAAAGGTAGAGCGATGAAACCGATCGCTATTAAAATAGCGAAGATAAGAGCCAGTGCGTAAACTACGGGACTTGTTTTTGAGTCCAATAGCCCAATTGATTGCCCAGCACTCCAAATTCCGTGACGCAAATGTACTCCCAGTGTAATCATCACTCCTGTATAGCCAAAAGCATAGATCGGATTCTGAAATTTCTCGATAACTAAGCTTGATAAATCTCTCATTTCTACTCCATCAATCACTGTGGAATAGTAGGTACCAAATTTAAAAGTTGATAGATGCAATACCAAAAATCCGAGCAATACCCCGCCAGTAATCATCATGCTGCGAGAACTTAGGGACTGTTTACTCGGTTCTCCTGCGCTTTTAAGCTGACTGTAACCAATTGGTCTGGCTTGCAGTGTCTTGAGTCTGATTGAGATCCCCACTACCGCATGAAATATAGCTAGTCCTAACAAAATAAACTCAACGAGATAAAGTAAGATGCCTAAACTATCAAGAAAATGCGCTAACTGATTATATGCCTTGCTGCTACCTAACAAAGTTAAGTTCGCACTGAGGTGAAATAGGACAAATAAAGACAAACCCAATCCCGTAATCCCTGTAATAATTTTTTTACCGACAGGGGATGTATATAAGTTAATTAATTTTGGGCGATCGCTACTTAGCGCCATGACGATATATTGAAATATTCTAATTAGTATGATTCATTGTAAGCTTTGTAACTCTGATTCTCAGTTATTTTCTATCGGTTTTTCAGTTTGCTTTAAACTTTGATTCTTAAAAGCCCTAAATCTAATTCTGGAAGAATTTTCATTATATATTTTATGCTTAATGTGAATGGGCTTCGTTCTAGTTTACTAATTTTTAGCTCTTAGCTTTCAATCAAACTAATAAATTTTAGCTTCTTGGCTATACAGATTGAAAAATTTGACGCTCACGATTTTAAATGAATGATTTTAAGGTTTTTTAATTCACATCAAACGTATTTTAGAAAATAGAAGCTACCATTGTCTGTTTCCTGATTTGTACTAAGGTCTTGATTTTAATTAACCATTATTTTTGAGTGTCTTCGTCCACCCAAAAGGTTGAACTTCTTCTCTTTTTTAGTCCTACGTTATATTCAGACCACGGAAGGCATTTACTTGCAAGCACCTGAATGCACCCAGGTGAAAGAGTAACCAGTTGCGGATACGGTATTGTTTCTTCACTTTTCTAGATTTTGTTGTGGTAAATTCAATCTAGCATTTTGAAGCTCTACCCTCCGCAACGCTTATTCATGCAACAACGCAATGACTAATTAACAATTGCCAAACACAATTGTTTAAAATGATTGCCTCTAGCTTCAAAACTGAGATATTGGTCGAAACTGGCGCAGGCAGGTGATAGTAACACTACTTTTGTCTGTTGTTTCTGTGCCAGTAGCATGCTTTGAGTAACGGCATCTTCCATATTTTCCACAATCTGATAATTAGTAAATCCGCGATCGCTAAATCTTTGGGCAAAATCGGCGGCGGCTTCCCCAATTAGAAGCACAGTTGACGCTTTAGCTTTGATAGAATCGATCCAGCTTTGTCCGTCTCCCGCTTTAGCTTGTCCTCCAGCAATCAGGATTACTGGCGCTTCTACCGAATGTAATCCCACTTCCGCTGCATCGTAGTTAGTTGCCTTACTATCGTTAATAAATTTGACTCCTTGATGAGTGCAGACATATTCCAAGCGGTGTTCTACCCCAGGGAAAGTAGTTATGGCATTGGCGATCGCTTTTTTATCAATATCTGCTAGTTTTGCCGCAGCGATGGCGACCAAAAGATTTTGTAAATTATGTTCTCCTGGCATTTTAAACAGAGATATTGGGGCAATAAGTTCCCCAAATGCCACAATCCACCCATCTTCGACATAAACTTCGACGCGCCGATGATCATCAAAACTGTTTTTCCCCCTAATGCTTGTCCAGATAACATCTGTCCCAAATTCTAAGCCTGCGGTTTGCAAAAAACGATCATCACCATTAATGACTTTTTGCTGGCTGCGAGCAATCAAAGAGGCTTTAATTCGATAATAGTTCTCTAAGGTTTGATGTCGACTGAGATGATCTTCTGTCAAAGTAGTAAAAATGCCAATTCGTGGTGACAACTCTACAGAGGATTCAATCTGATAACTGCTTAATTCAGCAACGATCCAATCAAAGCTATTACGAGCAAAATTGGCGATCGCTAATTCACAAGCCGCATTGCCAATATTGCCACAGGCGGGGGCATTAAACCCTGCACTCCTAAAGATGGCTGCCACCAAAGCCGTAGTAGTAGTTTTGCCATTAGTACCCGTAATACCAACCCAAGGAATTTGATTGAGGTAACGCCAAGCAAGTTCAATCTCGCCAATGGTTTCAATCCTCTGTTTTCTGGCTATTTTCAGTGCGGCAATATCCCAAGGAACTCCTGGACTAACTATGATAGAGTCTGGTATCCCTGCTGACAAAATGCTGCTATTAAGCTTGACTTCAACTCCTTCTTGCTCTAACTGTCGCTGTGCCTCTTGTAGCTGAACTCCGTTAGCTCTCGATGCTATTTCCGATTCTGTTGCGGAGTCTACCAAGCTAACTTGCCAACCATCTTTGATCAGTAATCTAGCAGCAGCAATTCCCGATCTTCCTAATCCAATTATTTCGCCTTTAGGCATAAAACCCGTACTGTAATAATTTCCATAGAATGTTAACTTATTTAGCTGCCTAACATCTGGCTTTTTTGGGGAATCATAATTTAGGTCATTCAACTATTTTCAGCTAAAGAATTCTGACAAATAAAAATAAGATTGAGGAGACTTCCTTAATAAAAGTTAAAATTACTTCTATAGTAAAAGAACATTATTCTTAGAGAGTCAAGATTATCGTGTCCCGTTTTATTTCCATCATATTCAGCCTTATTATCACTCTATCCGCAAGCTTGATTTTTACTCATTCTGCTGTTGCGGCTGTTGGTCTCAACAATGGTCAATTATCCCCTTGTCCTGCTTCTCCCAACTGTGTTGTGAGTCAAAACGGAGACCAAGATCATACGATTGAACCACTTACTTATCAAGGCGATCGCACAACTGCCAAAGAAACTCTCTTGAAGGTACTTTCTGTGGTTCCTCGTACCGAAGTCGTTGAGCAGACAGATAATTATATTCATACTGAATCTACCAGTCGCATCTTTAAATTTGTTGACGATGCCGAGTTTTATTTTCCCGAAGATAAAAACGTAATTCAGGTTAGATCCGCTTCCCGCGTGGGAGAGTCAGATCTAGGAGTTAACCGCCGTCGTATTGAACAAATTCGTTTAGCAATGGCAGATTTAGGGGTTTAATCATTAATCAGTCCTAAAGAAAGATGCGAGTAAGGCACTTTGCCGCAACTAGTACCCCTTGGATGCGAGCATAGCCCTTTGTCGCTGCGCATATCAACAGTTAACAGGAATGTTCATAAATACTGACTAGGATTCAGTGCCCTAGAGGGTTTTCTGTTGGTTGGTAAACTTATTAGATAAGCTCATTCATAAGTTTGTTAACCAAAAACAATAGTTGCTATTCTCATATGAAAACGCCGATGTCTGTTACACAGATTAGTAAACTCAGTAAACTACGTCGTATCAGTCGGCTTTTAGATAATGCGATTACGATTCCTGGTACCAAAATTAGCTTTGGACTCGATCCAATTCTGGGTTTGCTCCCTGGAGGTGGAGATACTCTAACTGGAGGCATCGCCGCATACATTGTAGTAGAAGCTGCCAGAATGGGCGTCTCACGGCAAGTCCTCTGGAAAATGGTCGGCAATATTTTAATCGATTCTTTTGCGGGAACGATTCCCGTAGTCGGTGACTTATTTGATGTTGGTTGGAAGGCGAATGTCAAAAATATTGAACTATTGGAACAACATCTCGATCTTGCTGAATCTAGTAAAAGTGACAAGCTATTCCTGTTCGGCTTAATCATCTTGCTGGCATTGATTGTTCTGGGATTTGCGACAATTACCTTCTTTACCGTTACCTGGTTTTGGAATCTGATTATCAATTGATTAATTTACCGCAGAGGCGATCGCAATTTGCCCTTACATATAATGTTCTTTTATTGAGAAAATGGACTTTACTGCTGCACTACCAACTTTCATTGTCACTCTGCGGGAAGGATTTGAGGCTGCCTTAGTCGTCGGGATAGTTATGGCTTGCCTAAAGAAAGCAGAGCAAACCAAATTATATCGCTGGGTATACTTAGGCATCATTGGCGGAATTATTGCTAGTATTGCCGTTGGCTTTTTGTTAACAGGGTTAATATCAGGGGTAGAGACGGCGGGGGGTATTTATGCCCCTATAGTTAAGCAGTTATTAGAAGGTATTTTTGGGCTAGTTGCGATCGCCATGATAAGCTGGATGCTGTTATGGATGACTCAACAGGCAAAGTCCCTTAAAGGAGAGGTTGAAGGTGCCATTAGCTCAGCTTTGAGCAATGAAGGTGCGGGAAAAGCAGTATTTATCCTCATTTTCATTGCCGTGGTGCGCGAAGGGTTTGAAACGGTTTTATTTATCTTGGCAAAGTTTCAGCAAGATTGGGCATTACCCGCTGTCGGTGCAGCAGCAGGTTTAACCTTAGCCGCAATTATTGGAGTGGCTTTATTTTCCCTGGGAGTCAAAATTAATATTCGCCTCTTTTTTCAGGTAATGGGAATATTTTTATTATTGATTGTTGGGGGGTTAGTTATGGGGGCACTAAAACATTTTGATGCTGCTTTAACTTTATTAAATCAAATCACCCTTAATCAACTCTGTTTGTTTAATAATGGTTCTTGCATTCTTGGTACTCAAGTTTGGGATGGTTCAAATTTATTACCTGACAAGAAGTTTCCTGGTATTGTTCTCAAGGCGTTATTTGGCTATAGGCAAACACTATATATTGGACAAATTATTGCCTATTTTTCTTTTCTATTAGCAGTTGGGATAGCCTATTTTCAAAGTCTTGGTATTAAGCTACCAGTGAAAAAACAACAGTCAACTTCTTCTTAGATTAAAGAAGAACATGCGAATTATCATCGCTAATAGCTGAATAAGTAGCTAGGTGGAATTAAATATAAAACGCTCCAAGCAGTAATCACCTAGGGCACTACGATGCTTCATCCCTTGTATGATAGTCATCGCCAAATCATACTCATTATCGAAAATCTGTCCTGCGATTTCATGGGCTTTAAGTTGAGGCCACTGTGCTTCAATTGGATTAAGCTCAGGACAATAAGCGGGCAAGAAAAATAATAAGAGTCCTTGTTCTGACCAATGCTTCCAACAGGCACGAACTTCATGACTTCGATGTATCGGACTATTATCTTGAACAACTACAGTTAATTTTCCTGTGTCTTTGAATACGGCAGCAGCTTTTTGAGCAACCCAATTCATCAATTTTATATAGCTTTTACCTTTAAAACCACCTGGAGCCAGACCATATTCAAAACATGAACCTGCTTGCCATAAACCCAATATGCTAATTCTCCAACCATATTTTTACGGCTTTGTTCCATGACTTTTTGGCTTCCAATTTGACTGTAGGTATAACTAACTCGACTCCATAGGCAAAACCCTGCTTCATCTAAATATTTCAAGTCAATAGTTCCTTCTGCTGCTGCCATTTCCAGCATCGCTAAGTCAGTTTTCTTAATTTCTTTTAATTGTCTATCTTGCTTCTTTCTACTGCTCTGTCTCGTTCTTTTCCAACGATATCT
>JBCDEP010000027.1:0-50985 GCA_039179675.1 Cyanobacteria bacterium P01_G01_bin.67 | reverse complement strand
TCAAAACAGTAATTATTAGGAGCAGAAAGTTGGCTGAATTAAAAGGATAATGCTTATGTGGCAAAATTCAATATGAACATTGTGGTACAACGGGTAATCTGATTCATTGCCATTGTTCCAAGTATCGTAAATGGCATGGTGCTGCATTCAGAAGTCGAATGGTAGTCAAAAAAGATGGTTATCAGCTTACTCAGAGACAAGATTATTTAGCCCAATATCAAGCTTCCGTAAATATTATTAAAACATTTTGCAAAAATTGTGGTTCCAGTCTATCGACAATTTATCCTCTGAGAGATAACCTATTAGGCTTGCCAATAGCAGGATGTGAAGGAGAACTCGACTATTATCAAGAGTTTCATCTCTTTACAGGCTCAAAAGCCTCTTGATGGAAAATTAGTGATGATTATCCGCAGTACGAACAATCTTCCAGAGTGACCAGAAATTATTAATTGTCTTCATGATTGAGATGGAGGTATTGAGTTTGCCAAAAGCTCGAGAAAGCGTAAAGTTCAGACTTTAAGATTCTCTAGTTCAATCTTTCAGGTTTACCAATACAATAGCGGACGAACATAATTTATTAATTCAATGCCTCAGATCAAAATCTATGGATTGCAAAGCAACATTGAACCGAAGCGTTTTGCCCTGTCTCATGCAATTCAAGCAGCGTTAACCGCAGCTCTTGGGACTCCTGAAGCTAAAAGATTTCAACGGTTTATTATGCTTGAACCTGAGAACTTTATTTTTCCTAGCGATCGCACAACCAACTATACAATTATTGAAGTGATTATGTTTGAGGGTCGTTCAGCAGATATGAAAAAGAAGCTGATTCAGCTCTTGTACCAGAAAATTCAACAAGCCACTGATATTATTCCCCAAGACTTGGAAATTACTATTTTGGAAACTCCTAGAGGTAACTGGGGTATACGAGGAATTCCTGGAGATGAATTAAATTAAAGCTCAATGACCCTGTTCCAGAATAATTTTAATCCCATTCAAATTAGAATTATTCATTTTACAGTCTCTAATGAATTGCTGATTTGAGCAACCAAATGCTGCTGCATTTTCAACATTTGCCAACTAAGGTAAATCACTAACGATAGCATATAGCATGTAAGTGATAACCACAGCAGTTCAATACTATCGTAACTCCAGGCTAGAGTTATAACTGGCAGAAAAACGCCAAAGAAGGCAATCAGCGAAGCATTCCGCAATACTGCACCTGCTTTTAAGCCAATAAAATAAGCTTCTAGCATAAAAGCGATCGCTGTAAAGCTCAACAAAGGCAATAGCCAGATTGTATATTGAGTAATTTCCTGGTTGATTTCCTGATGATTAGTAAGCACACCAAATAAAGTTTGAGGGAAAAACCAGCATCCCAGAGCAAACAGCAAAGCGATCGGGATGCTATTGGCAAATGCTGCTAGCATTAAGGGCATTAAGCGAGAAAGTTCCCCTTTTCCTTTAAAATTACCGATAAGAGTTTGCGTTGTCATGCCGACTCCCTGAATCGTAAATTGACTGAGTAAGGCAATTTGGAGCAGTAAGCCATTTTCTGCTAGTAACTCTGTACCCATGCCAGCACTGAGGTTGGTAAAAATTGAATAGGCTGAAATTAAAGCCAAGAAACGCACCATTATATTAGTCTTGAGGGCAATAGTATTTTGGATTGCCTGAAGTTCCCACAGTTTGGGTAATGATTGCTTAAGTTCTTGCCAGTTAATAGTCAAAGCCACAGCAATTAGACCCACCAATACAGCTAAATACTGACTCAAAGCAGTAGCCAAACCTGCACCCATGCTAGACCAATTCCAACGAGAAATCATCAGATAATCGAGCAATACGTTAGAGCCGTTGGCGATCGCTGAAATTAGCAAGACAATTCCATTCTTCTCTCGACCCAAAAACCAGCCAATCAGGACAAAGTTCAGTAAGACCGCAGGCGCCCCCCATATCCTGGCATTAAAGTATGCCACTCCAGCCGTTTCAATTTCCTGTGAACCAGACAAAACTAAAAACCCTAGCTTTTGAATCGGATATTGCAACACCAATATCAGCAGAGCGATCACGATCGCAATTAAGCTACTCCTTAATCCTGCAAGTAATACCCCTTGGGGATCATCCTGACCCACTGCTTGCGCCGTCATGGCATTGGTGCTGTTACGTAAAAACTTAAGAATGCGATACAGGTAATCGAAGAGGATGCTAGCTAAAATCACTCCTGCTAAGTATTTTATTTCCTGTAAATGCCCTAAAAAAGCAGTGTCACATAATCCTGCCAAAGGAACCATCATATTGGACAAAACGCTGACTGTAGCTAAGCGATAGAAGCGTGGTAAAAAACTAGAAGATTGGGTGGTGGCAGGCATGAATCATTAGAAGCTCAAATACTGAGTTTAAGGCTGTTAGAGGAATTATCATACCTCTACCCTCAAGTGTTATGGTTAAGATTAGATTAAATGAATATCAATGTTTGATTAACTAAAAATTAACTTGAAAAAAGTAAGCCTGCTAACTCCTGAGAGCGAGATCGACCAAACGGTAAACATTGAAACACTGCCAAATAAGTTTTATACCAGTGTCTTTAGTCTGGGAATTCTTGCCCTAGCCATAATTGCCCTAGCCTTTTCGCCCATATTTACTAAGCTCAGTGAGCTGGAAATAAGCCCCATTGCCACGATTTTTAATCGTTTGTGGATTGCTACCATAATTATGTGGAGTTGGCGGTTAGTTAAAAAGCCTCAACCGCAGAATCTAATAGAGCAGACTTCAAAGAATACTGCATCATTTAATTTATCTAAACGAAATGTTGTAGACAGAGAAAAAGACAGCAATTTGGAAGAGTCGATTAGGGATTATCAACAACAGGGTTTATTAATTCTGGCTAGCCTCAGTGCCACTGCTTCAGCAATATTGTGGGCAGTATCATTCACCCAAACTAGTGTTGCTAGTTCCACTGTTTTGCGTAGTCTTACTCCACTATTCATTAGCTTAGGAGCCTGGCTAATCTTAAATCAGACATTTGATCGGCAATTTATACTCGGCATGTTGCTGGCAACTATGGGAGGAATGGGGATTGGCTGGGATGATTGGCAATTAGGTTCCGAACATTTAATAGGGGATGCGATCGCCCTGCTCTCTGCTGCCCTTCACGGAGCAAATATCTTGATTGTGGGCTATTTACGCGATCATGGTTTAACTTCCGAGCAAGTTTTATTATGGAGATGTGCTTGTGGCGCTGTCATCACTTTGCCTTTCGCTTATCTGACGGATACACCGCTGCTGCCTATTTCCCCCTGGGGCTGGTTAACTGTAATTGCTCTAGCAGTTGTATGTCAGACTTTTGGACAAGGTTTACTAGTATTTAGTCTCAAGCAATATTCTTCGAGCTTCGTTGGCATCTTTGCGCTGTTAAAGCCTATGGTTACAGCACTCTTGGCTTGGTTAATTTTTGCTGAGGGCATTAGTATTTATAGCGGCATTGCTGTGATTTTAATTTTAGTTGGTATTTTTCTCGCTAAAACTAGTGATTCTAATTTGAAGTCTGCTGTGGGAAAATAATAATGTTAGTTAATAGTACATGCGGGCATAGCCCTTTGTTAGTTTTTTGACTGTTGATTCATTCTCAATTAAGACTTTTAGAATCGTGTTAGAAATTGAAGTCTAATCAATCTGCGAGTGTTTGCGAGGTCGAACCTTAGAACCATAAAGCCGTGTATAAACCTGAGTAAATTCAGCTCCCAACAGCACAATCTGAGCTGAATAATATACCCAAGCCAGAAATACAATTAAAGAGCCAGCTGCACCATAGGCTGAACCCAGGCTACCTTTGCTGATATAAACGCCCAATAAAAATTTACCAAACAAGAATAATAATGCCGTAATTACTGAGCCGACGACAACATCTTTCCAGGCAATCTTGACATCAGGAACATATTTAAACATTAAGCAAAATAAAAAAGTCAGTAAGCCCAAAGAAACAAAAAAATCAAGATTTTCCCATAAATTAGCTGAACCTGGGAGAAATTCAATCCGATATTTATTCAAGGTGGAGACAACAGCACTTAAAACCAAAGATAAAATCAATAATAAGCCAATGACCAACACCATCAAAAAGGAATAGATGCGCTTGCGGATAAAGTTTGATATTCCTCCTCGCCCTGGTTCTGGTTTGACATTCCACACCGTATTCAAAGCGTCTTGCAATTGAGCAAAAATGCCCGATGCACCTAGGATCAATACCCCAATACTGATCAACGAAGCTATCCCACGAATTTTAGGCTGGCTCATATTATTTAATGCCAATAAAATCGGTTTAACGCCATCTTCCCCTACTAAGTCAGTTAACTGATCGGTAATTTGAGCTTGGGCAGTTTGTTCGCCAAAAAACGCTCCTGCGATCGCCACGATAATTACCAGCAAAGGCGAGATCGAAAAAACGGTGTAATAGGCTAAAGCGGCAGCAATTCGAGAAGCTTTATCCTCCTGCCATTCTTGAAAAGTTTCCTTGAGTAATCTCCCAATTTTACGTAGATTCATTAATTTTTGAGAATTTTCTATCTATAGTTCCACATTGCATTCTTCGTCTTTCTATGAAGACAGCATCAAGATTGTACTAATTCCAACTCAGTATATTATCATCAGTGGAAATACGTAATAGCATACATGTATTAAATAAATTTCAGTTTTGATATCTTCATGAATTCTCAAAGTATATCTTTAAGTGCTTTTATGGTCGGCATTTTGATATCTACATTACTATTGAAGTCTGAAGCGACTGTTTGTGTGCGGAACGCCAACTCTCAGGACAAAACTGTTAAGCCTCTGGGTCAAAAGCATTTAGCATATGCACAATATATTACACATAAGTTTATTGGTTCCAGAATCATCACTCAATTTGCGCCACAAGATGATCGTGGACAAAGTATTAATCTCGATCAGTTAGCTTCTAGTTTAGGTTATGACCATTTCAACTGGGCAAACTATGTAGAACTAGATCCCTATGGGATTGTTGATCGGCAGGGGCAACAGTTAAATACGCCCTACAACGATCCTCCCCAGGGGGGATATCGTTACGATGCAGCCGATAAACTTCCTTTTTACTGGGATGTAGTCAGATGCGATCGCTGTAAATCACGTCACCACTTTCAACATGCTCGTAATCGTAGTCAGTTTCAGTTAGTTTTTGAAGACTCTCCCGCAGATTATCGTCTACAACCAGGAGAGGCGGTAATATTTGTTACCAGTTTAGTTGGGGTAAAACACTATGACTCCCAACAGCATCAATCAGAATGGGAAATTTTACACACCTTTCGCTGGAAACTAGCCAATCCTCATCCCAACATGAGTAAAGTGTCATTAATAGAATCAGATGTTGCTTGTAACAATTTATCTCCCATGTTACTGAGTAGGATGCAATTAGATGGAGCATCATTGAGAAAGGGGACAAAAAATCTTCAAGATGATGAAAAATAGTCAAATTCTTCAATTCTCAAGGACTGCTTATAATTGGACTTCGATACTTTATAACTGCATGAAAAGAGAAAGTATTCCTTTCTCTTTGATCTAACTAATGTAAATTAATTCTTAATCTTGGCTTTATCAACTCTCTTTAAAATTGTGGTTGATTGATTTAATAGAGCAAAAAGTCATTAATTATGAGTCAGCCAGTTCAACGCCCTTTTCCGACTAAGACAGTCGAAAAAATAATTAAAGGCAAGATCAAAAATGAACTCTCTGCTAAAGGGATCAACACCACAACTAAACAAGGAAACAAAGAATTAAAGTTTTTAGTCAATAAAGTCGCGACACATCCTTTTGAGAATCAATCACAAATTGATACTACTGGTGACAAATTAGGCAGCTATCTGAGTGAGCTTTTTCAACAAAAAAATAAACAAAATCTAGATGCCAGCTTGATTCAGCAAGTTACTTCTCGCAAGGACTTTTGGTCTTTAGCTGGATTAGCCCCAGAAATACCAATTGCTGAGAGCAGCAGTTCAGCTCAACCAGAGCAGTCTGTAGCTCCTCCTCGCGCACCACCAGCCACTGATGACGCTACAATGCTCAGCGAAAACAGCATTACTAACACTACTTCTCAAGTAGAGGTAACAGACAATTCAACCACTGTCGTAACAGCTAATGAAGAACAGCCAGTTAGCCCAACCGCCGAGACAATGCCTAATGCCGATAATATGACAGAAACTTCAACCCAAACAGGGGCATCGGCAATAGAAACACTAACATCTACATTAGTAACTGATCAAGAAGGGACAGATAATTCAACTGAGAGTCAAGCTGAAGTTGAAATGGATGCTAGCAGGTAGTAAATGCTATAAATAGCAACTGTTGGAGGCGGGAAATAGATTTTAGAAAGTAGAGTGTTTCATAAAACTCTTGGAGTATTTATCTATTAATAGATGTGTACTATGTAAAACTCAAGCCTAAGATGCAGTTACCTCTTCTTAGACAGCAAAAATTTAAAGTTTGGGGTTTGCCAAATTATTTATAGTAGTTCTAATTAACTTACGTATCCCAGAACCTCTCTTTTTTAGGGAACAGACAAAAGTTTTCCTAAAGGATATTATCCCCAATGTTACGGGGATAATTGCCCTTGCCCTAAAGGATAACGCTTCGCATATACTCGCATGCACAGGGAACAGAAATTCGATCATGAGTTTGAAAATAGATTTCGATGATCAGCTTAATCAAGCCTAACTATGCTGGTAACCGATTAAGTCTTGATTATTCCAATTGATCGTATCGCCAACCTTTGACCCATCATGATAAGCAGCTAAGATGACTTCGCTAGTTTTGCCCCAGCAAATTGTACCGTCTGTGGCGATCGCAATTGCTCCTAAGTCGCGCTTACGACTACGAGATTCTGACATTGATTTTTCCATCGCATCGGCTAAGGACATGCCATCGGTAACGCGAATCACAATCTTTGCCGCTAGACATTCCTCCATAATGTCCTCACCAATTCCCGTACAGCTCACACCAGCAGAGGCATCCGCATAATTACCTGCGGGCATTGCTGAATCACTAACACGACCAATTCGTTCTAAACCTTTGCCTCCTGTGGATGTTCCCGCTGCAATTTTGCCCATGTTGTCCAGAGCCACTACGCCGATGGTTCCTTTACGAGCTTCATGAATCAGCGCTTCTTCTGCCACTACCCCCGCCATGTTCTTATCAAAATTTTCGTCTCGCTCTTGTATCCATTCCTTGAGGCGAATTTCTACCAAAGGATCATATCTGGGAACATTTAATTCTCGCAGCAGTTCATTAGCACCATAGTCTGATAACACACGATCGTCATCTCCTTGGAGAAACTTTGCTAGTTCAATCGGGTGTCTAACACGAGAAACATTAATTACCCCACTAAAACGCTGTCTATCACCATCCATCAAGGCAGCACTCATGCGAATTTGACCATCAGACTGCAATACTGAACCTGTCCCAGCATTAAAAATAGGCTGATTTTCTAATAGTTGGCAACCCATGACAACGGCATCAAGAGCGCTACCACCGAAATTAAGCATTTCATAAACCTCTTCGACGATGGTGTGGAGCGCCTTCCGAACTGTAGCTTCTCCTTTTTCGCTTCTGATATGTCCCCCTGCACCACCATGAATGATTAATTTGGGCTGTATTTGTTTAGCAGACATAATGATTGTGATGAAGATATTAATGAGACTTAGAACGTTGCTAATTATAAGTGAGAAATAACTATTAATATTGTTCGTCTTATTCCGCAGCTACCAGAAAGACAATATTAAGCGTAGTAATATCGCTCTTAGCTATCGACAGACTGTTTGCGACGACGACAACGATCAGAGCAGTACTTAACCTCATCCCAGCATTTTTCCCACTTTTTGCGCCAGGTAAACGGGCGATCGCACACAGGACAAACTTTGGTCGGCAGATCTGATTTCTTGCGCTGTCGGGACATTTTTAAGGAATGAAGGAGCAGGGTTATAGAATTATTATTCTCTTTCTTCTCTGGTGCTGTCAATTTAATTGTTGTTAATGGTTAGTGACTAGTTAGCGATCGCATTATTTCTAGTAAAGTGTTTGCCATAGTTTGGTGTTGGGAGTGATTCACTTGATCTGCATTCACTACCAACCAATAACTTTCACCTCAGTAATGGTAATTAATCGAGCATCACGAGTGACTAGAGTAGCAGATTATGCGCTTGCTGTGGCGATGATAAAGCATCTGGTAGTTTTAAACGATATCGTTGGCGCAATGAAATGATGTGATTAATTAGAGATTCATTTTCACTGAACAAATCACAGACTTCAATTTCTCCTAAAAATTGTTGAAAAAGCTTTATATCATCTGCTCTCAAGTCAAAAAAAACCAAAAATTCTAGCTGACTAATAACAGAGATACCAATCCATTCTGCATTTTTTAACAATTGAATTAAGTTGGAATACCCTTGAAGTAGAGCAATAATAGCATTCACATCCAACAGATAACGATTACCACTCATCTCTTAATTTTTTTTGTATCTCTACAGCATCACCTTACCAACTAAGTTTTCCTGCCAAATCTGAAAAATCATAGTTAGTCTTAGTTGGGCTTGCTGCTTTTTCGGTAACAGGATTGACAATTACAACCAAGTCTACTTTCCCTGCTGATAAATTAATCGGTAGACTGATATTAAGCTGTCCTGACTCATCAATCTTACTGCTTAGTTTCAGTACTTCCATAGCATTGCATTGTATATCTGGCATTCTGACTTTGCTCTATGGTATCAACAAACTTTTATTTAGAGATTGGGTTTAATTTTGGCAATCAGCTTCACTGGTGCGCGACGCGAAGCTAGTCCTTTAGGGCGGGGCGCAATCCCATAATCAGAAAATAATTCAGAACATAGAACATAAAGAGATCGCCTTGCAAAATCTAACTACCACAACCCCACTCTCATACGACCAAATCAGATTACAAGAGAAGTATTGAGGTTATCTTAGCTGAGAAAATACAAGCTAGATCACAACATAGGAACTAAGAACTAAAAAAAGCTTAATCCCTGCAAGACTGAGTTCAATCAAGTGTAATTTAGGTACATGAATCAAAACCTGTTAGCAAATATCAGAATTGTTTTAGTTGAACCTGCGGGAGCGTTAAACGTGGGTTCGATCGCCCGAATTATGAAAAATATGGGCTTGAGTAAATTAGTATTAGTTAATCCTAGATGCGATCGCAATTCCGATGAAGCCCGACAAATGGCGGTACATGCGGTAGATGTGTTAGAAACAGCGCAAATTGTTGATAGTTTACCTGTTGCTTTAACTGGCTGTCAAAGAGCGATCGCTACTACTGTTCGTTCCCGCAGTGTGCCGATTAAGCTAGAGTCGCCTAAAATAGTGCTTCCTTGGCTCTTAACCTCTGATGTTGAGTCGGCGTTAATATTTGGTGCTGAGGATCGGGGTTTGAGTAATGAAGAGTTAAAGTATGCTCAAAGGTTTATCTGTATTGAATCTAATCCTGATTATCCTTCGTTAAATCTGGCTCAGGCAGTAGCGGTTTGTGTCTATGATCTTTATCAATCATGGTTGAGTCATGGAGCTAGTCCTCCAATATCAGTTGCGGCGCCATCTGCGATCGCCTCTCCGTCTCATAATGCGCCAATTGAGGTATTAGAAGGCTATTATCAAGATTTAGAAGCAATGCTCCTGGAAATTGGCTATCTCTATCCCCATACGGCACCTGTCAAAATGGAAAAGTTTCGTCGTTTATACAACAAAGCTAATCTCCAACCTGAAGAAGTAGCTATGTTGCGGGGAATTTTGCGTCAAATTCGCTGGGCAATCCAAAATCAATCGAAGTCAGGTGATTCCTAACAGTCTTGGGCACAATTATTGTTACATCATAATCTTAAAAAAATCAGTAATTCTATCAATGTAATTTACTAGATAAAGACTTCATACTGTTTATGATCGTGAATCATACTATCAGTCAGTATCGAACTGATATTAACTTAAAAATACGGAAATAAAAATACATGATGAAATTTTCATCTCAAGCTATTTTTCCTTGATTTACTTTTTTGATTTGGTGGCAGCGAGAAAAACTAAACTTGAACCTATTTTCTTGCTGAGAAACAGTTGTTGTAACCATTAGTAAGTGTGGCTTAACGATAAACGAAGAGTCAAGAATCGTATTTTTTCCAGTAGACTGACTGAGATCTCGGTTAGATTTTATTTCGATGAGATAGTATGAGAGCGCAATACGACATATCAGACTAGCTTTAATCAGGATTCAGAGGATATTTGGTTTATTGAACAAACTTACTCTGAATTAATTAATTTACAACTGTTTTCCAGGAGTCGAGAGTGAATCGCAAAGGCAAAAAATCTCATCCTACCAGAGGAAAAGGGACCCCCACCAAAACCAAACGCCAAGCTTTGAGCAATAGCCCAACTAAGTCTAATTCTGCTGTAGCTACAAAATCAGGCAAACCTAATCAAAAAAAATCGTCTGAAAAATCTCCCCGTGTCATCAAGTTTCCCCGTCATCAATCCAAAAAATCACGATCGCCTTTATGGTTTACTGTTTATGCCATCACGATTACTGTAGGACTAAGCACCATCATCGGCACCTTAGTTTCTATTGCTAGCTCTTTTCAGACTCCTACTCCGAAAACACCGCCGACACCCACCACTGTAACTAGTAATTCCCAGAAAAAAACCAAACTAGACAATTTATTTGCGATCGCCGCGCTCGGTAAAGAAATTACTACGTTAAAATCGAGCTTACAAGAGTTAGCTAATCAATATCCTGACTTAGAACCCAAAATTTTTCTAGTAGATCTTGATACTAAAGGTTTTGTGAGTCTCAATGGGAAAGAAATTATCGCTGCTGCTAGCACTATTAAACTGCCCGTTTTAGTAGCATTTTTTCAGGATGTAGATCAGGGTAAAATCCAGCTCGAAGAGCAATTAGTCATGACTAAAGAGCTGATTGCAGGTGGTTCTGGCGGCATGCAGTATGAAAAGCCAGGAGCAAAATTTTCGGCACTAGAAACGGCAGATAAAATGATGACTCGTAGTGATAATACTGCTACCAATATGCTGATTGAGCGGATGGGAGGTATGGAAAAGCTAAATCAGCGCTTCATGAAAATGGGCTTGACTAGCACTCGCCTACGTAATCCTTTACCAGATTTAACAGGAACTAATACTACCACTCCCGAAGATCTAGGAAATCTACTAGTCAAGATTAACCGTGGTGATTTGATTTCCCTGCGATCGCGCGATCGCTTATTGTATATTATGCGTAATATTGTCAGAAACACTTTATTACCCGAAGGTTTAGAATCAGGAGCAATCATTGCCCACAAAACTGGAGATATCAAGCCAGTATTGGGTGATGTAGGCATTATTGATATGCCTAGTGGGAAACGCTACATTGCCTCGATGCTAGTTAAACGCCCTGATAATGACCCTAAAGCTAAAGAATTTATTCAAAAAGCATCCCGCATTGCTTATCAGTATTTTAAAAATCCTCGAACAAATAAATTCACTCTAGAAGATGAGTAATATAGTAACTGTTACACATCAATAAATCTGTTACGACTGGGAAAAGGGTTTGTGGATCTTTTTTCATACTTTTGAATGACAAATCAAAATAACAGCCAGATTTTTCTAATTGTGCAATTAAGTACCATCTTTTCATGCAAGTTCAAACTCGGCAACTCTTTTTGTAACAGGAATGGCTTCACTAGTAAATATTTTATAGAGATCAGCTAAGTTTTCTTGTAATTCTTCTAGATCAACCCCTTGTGTCCAATGATCTGAAAATTCATTTAAATAGCCTAAGAACATTTCATCAGATTCTTTCTAGTATTTATAGTAAATTTTCATAGTGTAATGCTAATTTTGTGCCAAAAATCTAGCAGATAAATAGTAAAAGAAGTGTTAGCGATCGCATTTATTTAATTAAAGGTTAAGCACCTTTTGAAACTGAAGGGGGTTCAGCAAATGACAAACGGGCAAACTCTAGCTTACTCTGAAGGTTAATATCTGACGTAACAAGTATTACACTAGTATTTATTTGTTCTCTTATAACTTCTAGAAATCTTGCAATTATTCTGTCATCTTTATTTTCTGGATCAAGCCATGAGAGAGAGTTATTAAAATCTGGCTCTGTCGCTTTAGATTTGACATATATTCTGTTTTTTATTATTGGAACCCCTTCATTCAGTCTTCCTCGCCTACGATATTCTTTAAGTTTCCTAATTAAAGAATTGCATTTTTCTCTTACAGCTTCATTTCGGTGATTAATCTTTAAATCATCAAGTTCGGATAGAACTGTCGGAAGAAGTAGAATCTAGAATTCATCAATATTATCAAAGTACCAATTTTCTAAAGTAGGATTATTAATTAAGGCATTAGTATCGGGAACAAATACATATCTATGCTTTTTCTCCCTAAGAGCTTCTTCTAATAATTCAATTTGACTATCTAATGCACTATAAGCTTCTGAAAATATTTCACTACAGCTATCAACAAACATAGAAAAACCTTCTTGATTAATTGCATTCAAAATATCATTATTGAAGCTTTCTAATTTTTCATTTGTCGATTCTGGATGCCTAATAAACAGAACTCGTAATAGCTCAAAATAGTGTTTATAATCCTCTCTAAGTATTGACTGAAATGCTTTTCCTTCAAATGTCAACTCCTGAAAATCTTGGCTTGAGCTAGTACATGAATATTTGCTAAACTCTTTTAATTTATTTTTCAGCTCAATAGACAATTTTATAAGATTTTGCTCAAAAGTTTGGTATTGAGACATGGTTTTCAGGGGAAGATTTATTGAATGAAATATTTCATCAGAAAGTTTGCTTTAGCTATTTTATTATTAGTCCCTATTCAGTAACTTCCTAAAAACTTTTCTACACAACGGACAAACATTTCCACTCCCATCCCTAAAGCAGTCTCATCAAAATCGAAACGTGGATGATGGTGAGGATAAGCAAGTCCCTTTGCTGGATTAGCTGAACCTAAAAAGAAATAACAGCCAGGTACTTCATTAAGGAAGAAAGACATATCTTCTCCCCCCATAGTTTGACATTCTGGGACTACGCCTACAGGAGTTTCCACAACTTCTACTGCCACAGAGCGCACCAATTCAGCGATCGCCTGATCGTTAACTGTCGGGGGGTATAGTTGCCAATGATCGAGTTCATATGCTGCGCCATGCATCTCACATATACCAGAGACAATGGCTTTGAGTCTTTCGCGAATTAAGTTTTCTAATTCAGGATTAAAATAGCGGATGGTGCCACTTAGATGGGCAGAATCGGCAATGACATTCAGAGCTGTCCCTGCGTGAAATTCTCCCACCGTAACTACTGCCGACTCCAGGGGATTAACATTGCGTGCCACAATGGTTTGAAGAGCGTTAACTATTTGGCTGGCAACGACAACAGAATCGACAGTTTGGTGAGGCATTGCTCCATGACCACCCTTCCCTAAAATAGATACCCGAAAGCATTCTACTGCTGCCATCAAGGCTCCAGGACGCACCCCTACTGTGCCTAAAGGTAAGTTATTCCAGAGGTGCAAACCGATAATGGCATCGACGTTAGGATTTTGTAATACTCCTGCCTCAATCATTGGTTTAGCTCCTCCAGGTCCTTCTTCCGCAGGCTGAAAGATAATTTTTACCGTTCCTTGCCAGTCATCTCGATGTTGATTTAGATAAGAGGCTGTGCCGAGAGCGATCGCTGTATGACCATCATGTCCACAGGCATGCATTTTGCCCTCATGTTGCGATCGATAGGTTACTTCATTTGCCTCTTGAATCGGCAGGGCATCCATATCAGCCCTAATTGCTAATACTTTTCCAGGGCGATCGCTGGTAATGGTAGCCACAATTCCAGTTTGAGCAATCTCAATTTGGTGGGGAATATTCCAGGCTTGAAGTTTTTGCTGAATAAACCGAGCCGTAATGTGTTCTTCAAAGCCTAATTCTGGTTTCTGATGTAACTTGCGCCGCCATGCCACCAATTCAGGCTGTAAAGCTTGAATTTTTGAGCGAATCTGACTAAAATCAACAGATTTGGCTTCTTTGACCGTAAAAACCATATTTTAGAGTGTGGAGTTAGAGTTTAAATCTTATTGACTGAATTAGTTTTTAACTGAACTTCGAGAACGGCTAGTATGCTGTCCATGAATGCTGACGCTGTAGGGAACTAAATAGGTGATTATTCCTGAGAGCCATCTAGTTCGAGTCATTTCTCCCTTAGCTAATGCGGCACCATGATTAATAGTAAACAAAATTGAACCGACAATCAGAGAAACCCGGAGAGCAGTGGGAGCAAGTTTACGATCTAAAAATATTTGCAGCAACTGATTCATCAACTTAATAAGACAGAACAGTAATTTAAAGAAATTTAATATTATTTATTCCTAGCACAATTTGCCGACTGTCTGTTGATCAATCTTAGGATGAACCTTACATGGTCAAGGTCAAAAAACTGGCGATCGCCACACTCTAAACGAAAGCTAATTTCTTCTCTTTAACCTGAATAATTCTTTTGAGCTGCAATACTTACATCGTGTGTCGGTCAAAGTCACAAGCAATTTCTACTGCGGCAAGTCCTTTGATTTTTGCTTCTTCTGCAGTCAAAAAGATGCTGTCAAAGCTAAAGGGAATACCTGAGAAGTCGATAATACTGAAACGATAGAGCTGGTCTAAAGAACGATAAACCAGTAGAGTATAGCCATCAATGCCGATTACGTTTTGAATTTTCATTGTCAACTCCTGTGGGAAAATAATTACTCAACACTCTTGGTCTTAATTGCAGCTATCAGTAAATACTGATCAAAAGCTCAGGTTATGCAGTGCTTAAATATTTACCAGATAATAAAAACGGAGAAATGATGATTCAAAGAAAGGTTATTGTTGATACTTTTTTCAAGCTAAGTAATGCTTTGCAATAACCGATATCTTTGTTTTCTGTATCTTATTGACTGCAATAACTCGGATTGTTTTTGAGCTATGACTTATATTAGGCTTTTTATTTAGGTTAAAAACAACCGTGATCTTACTTAATTCGACTCAATTTAAATGCTGAATAAGTAAATTTCCTGACATTATATTTACTTAAAGTTAGTCAAGAGATCTATCTCTTCACTCTATTCTGCTCCGCATTATTGACTAGAAGATGGCTTTCGTTGTTGCTTGAAAAGTATCTAGAAAGCAGTAATCAAAGCTGATTTTGCCAATGCAGTTTTCCAAAATTTGAGAAGTAAACTTTAAATTGGCGATCGCTTGCAGGCAATTCTGTAAGGATTTTAATTTAAAATAAATTATTGACAAAGATCTTGGACATCGCGACTATAAATTGCGTCACTGTATTGTGACCATTTTGCTTGTGACCAACTATGATTTTCCATTGTTGCTGCTTGTACTTGCTCGACTAAGGGACGTCGAAGTAGTTCGTATTTACTAAACTGTTGCTCAATAATTGCTGAATTTTCTAAACCGTGATGCTTAATGATATTGGCGATCGCAGTACCGATAATAGCAGCATCTTCTAGTCCCTGATTAGCTCCCTGGGCGGCAAAGGGTGGCATACCATGAGCCGCATCTCCCACTAAAACTAACCGTTCAAAACTCCACTTGGGTTGAGCTTCAGCGATCCTAACAGGATGCATATAATAAGGTCGCCTAATTAGCGTCTGGGGGTTAGATAGTTTAATTACCTGAGCCAAAATAGTCGGAAAATCTGCTTTGAGGAGGAGATCTGTCGCTAGATCAATAATTTCTATCGCTGATTGATGCTGGGTTGCATTGAGGCTCAATGGGGCATGCAATAGATAGCCGAGCGCATTAACACCTCTTCTAATCAGAATCAAGCGGGGAGACTCAATCTCGTGTGATGTTAGGTGTTGAGAATCATTCCGTAAGGTAACTACAATGTCTCCTTGAAGATACTGGTCTTCTAGCTGCTGCATAATCTCATCGGAGACAGACTCAATTTGTAAGCATCCAATGGCGGAAAAGCCCGAATATTGAGGTTTTGCCCATAGACTGAGTTCGGAATTGCCGTAAATTAACTGACGGACTGTGGAATTAATCCCGTCGGCGGCGACAACTAGTTTGGCGAGGAATTGATGATTGGCTGTGGTTGATGCGTATAGATTACTTTTGGTTACTTGATTTTCAGCTGCTTTGGTTGTTCTTTCCCAATGAGCAAAAGGATTAGAGGAAATTTCTTGATCGGAAACGCAGCTAACGATAACTGAGTTTTGATTCTGGGTAATAGCTACACAACGATGGTTTGGTTTAACTATTTCTGGTGGTAACAAACTTCTCAATTCTGTTTGGAGGCGATACCAAGGAATTGATATTCTCCCCTCACCATAGCGATTAAACCAATAATCAAAGTCCAAAGGAATTGACCGTACAACCTCTCCCTGCAAATTCTTCTGGCACCAAAATCTGGCTTTGGCTGCTTGCTGATTTTCTCCCTCACTGTTTTGACGACGAGCTTGAATAAACTCTAAACCAACTGTTTTGATTTGCTGGTATGCTGCCTCACTAATGCATTTGAGTGCTTTCAGACCATTGGGTAAAATATCAACCGTTTGTCCTACTTGACGAAAATTACGAGCCTGATCGATTACCAGAATGTTATCTATCCCACGATGACGTAAAGCGATCGCTGTCGCTAATCCTACTGGTCCTGCACCAACAATTAAAACATCGTAGACTTTATCTAAACTCATATCATTCTACTCAGCATACTTACAAAGCAGTAAGCATTACTGTGCTGTTAACTATAATTAAATGCTACTAAAAATAGTGGGGAATTTAAAATAATGATAGTTTTTTCTACAAATTAATCTACGATTATGGTGACCAAAGATGTGAACCCAGAGATTTTACTAATCCATAAACTTCGAGTTTAAAAAGCAAAGTGTTAAAGAATGAAGGAGAATACTGTCATGATAATATATTTTTAGACATATCATTAAAGTAATTAAATCGTTTTCAAGCAAATGTTCAATCAAGACGAAAAAGCGCAATTAAGTAATAAACTTGAC
Source organism: Cyanobacteria bacterium P01_G01_bin.67 (assembly GCA_039179675.1). Lineage (GTDB taxonomy): Bacteria > Cyanobacteriota > Cyanobacteriia > Cyanobacteriales > Xenococcaceae > Waterburya. Next base: position 33,918 of record JBCDEP010000027.1, on the reverse strand, counting down.
TTGAATAAGATATTAAGACATCTCAAGGAATTTCTAAATACAATCAGTATTGGGATATTATATTTAAAATATTAGTATTGTTAATTAGTATTGGGATTGTTGTTACTTCTGCTTTAGCTACTAGCAGTATCGTGGATAATCCAGAAAAATGGAGTCTTTTCTCCACTATTTTGGGTGGTGTGTCAACTGCAACATCTGTCTTCGCATTTAGCCAATTCAATTTTTCTAGCCGACAGCAAATATGGCTTATTAAATCAAAAGCTTATACCTATCTACTCTATCAAATTAATTATCTTAATCCTAATAAAGCAAAATGGGGCAAAACCAAGCATCAAGTTGATAGTTGGAATGATTTCACTACACCAGAACAAGCTCTGCTGCCAGAAGTAAAGTTAGAAGAACTATCTACAATTGATCAATAAATAAAATCAGAAAAATTCCTTTTCGATCTTCAATATTTAATTGTTTTGAATCCCATTTATAAAATCTAAAGTCGCCGCTTTATTAGATGTTGCTCTCGCTTCCTTCGAGTATCTTAGCTCAAATTAACTTCCTTCACTGAATCGCTCTAGTATGGTGAGCCGATTCTGCAAATATTGGTGAAATAAACTATAATGTATTTATAGTAAAAACTACTATAATTGCTCGCTAAATTGAATTTTTAACTTAAAAGCCATATATCACTATGTTTACCGCAGCCAAACCCCAGACAAATCCTGACACAATTCCTAGCGATCTTTTCGGAGCGATCAATGAGCTGAAAAAAGAACTAAATGCCGTAGTTTTAGCTCATTACTATCAAGAAGCAGACATTCAAGATATTGCCGACTATTTAGGAGATTCACTTGGTTTATCCCAGCAGGCTGCAAACACTGATGCGGAGGTGATTGTCTTTGCAGGGGTACACTTTATGGCAGAAACAGCTAAAATTCTTAATCCTGACAAGCTAGTCTTGTTGCCCGATCTCGAAGCAGGTTGTTCCCTTGCCGATAGCTGTCCCCCAGAGGATTTCAAAGCTTTCAAAGCCCAACATCCTGATCATCTAGTTATTTCTTACATTAACTGTACTGCGGAAATTAAAGCTCTGAGTGATATTATTTGTACCAGCTCAAATGCAGTCAAAATAGTCAATCAAATTCCTCTGGAGCAACCAATTATCTTTGCGCCAGATCGCAATTTAGGTCGTTATGTAAGCGAGCAGACAGGACGAGATTTAGTATTGTGGGATGGGAGCTGTATTGTCCATGAAACCTTCTCTGAAAAGCGCATTATTGAATTAAAGGTGGAGCATCCAGCTGCGGAGATGATTGCCCATCCAGAATGCGAACCTCCTGTATTGCGTCACGCAGACTATATAGGTTCAACCACCGCCTTGCTCAACTATTGTCAGCAAAGTAAAAGCGATCGCTTTATAGTTGCTACCGAGCCAGGTATTATTCACCAAATGGAAAAAGCAGCACCCGATAAACAGTTTATCCCAGCACCAGCGATGAATAACTGTGCCTGTAACGAGTGTCCCTATATGCGCCTGAATACATTAGAAAAGCTGTATTTGGCAATGAAACATAAAACTCCTGAAATTACTTTGCCCGAAGCTATTCGACTCAATGCTTTGAAACCAATTCAAAAAATGCTGGAAATGTCTTAACTTGATTATGGGGTTGTGCCATTAATAGCCCCTTTATGCCGCTCAATTGACTTCATTGCATAAATTATAATTAGCCACTCATTTAAGAGGTCTAACTAAACAGTGTTCATCTTATAAAATTAGAAACTACAGAAGTTAATCTTGAAAATTTTAGGGGACAAAGTGAGATTTAAGTTTCGTATTCAGTAAAATGAGCCGCAGGACAACTGGAATTATTATATTCAGCAAATTCTTCTAAATAGAACTTGGTTTCTTCTCCCCAATTAGCAGATTCATACCATCGTTTGAGCCAAACTTCTGCATCTAGATACATTTCTGAATCTTCTGGTACTTTACACAGATTTCTAATAGCTTCTAAAATTCTGTTTTGTTTACCTAATAAAGGAGCCACCAAAACTCGATAGCGATTGAGGGCGACTTCACAATCATCGGGAAAAACTGCTGAACTATCATTTCGATCTTGTAGTAGGGCTTGCTTTTCTTTCTCTAATTTAGATATTAGGCTTAAAGAAGTACTTAAATCGGAGAGATCGAGCTGATTACAAAATTGTTGAAGTTCCTCAGCTTTAGAAAGAGAATCGAGGATGATCTTGGATTTTTGCTGTGGTTCTAATAAAGATGAATAATAATTATTAATAGCTAATACTAAAGGAATAAATAAAGCGATCGCTGCTAAAGTCACCAGGGAGCCGATCTTAGTTAGTGGTTCAGGGGTATTGCTGTTTCTAGTTTCGTAAGTAGTAGTCTTATCTTCAATAATACTTGGCTCAAGTACTTGAGGAATTTCGATCTCATCAATTGCTTTTTGGTCAGAAGCAGCAGGAGTATATTCAGTTATATTAGTTGCTTTCTGTTCAGTCTTAAGGGGAGTGATGGTAGCGCTTTTTGCTGGTTGCTGATTCAGCTCTTGTGCCATAAATTCTTGATTAAAAACTTGTTGAAAAATAAGATTAGCAACACGTAAATAATCTTCCTCTCGAACTACTAATCCTAGCTGGAGTAATTCGTTTTGCTCTGGAGTTTCTCGATATGGCTGATTACCTGAAAGCAAAATTTCTCGATATGCTTGGAGTAATAAACTAGGTTCACAGTTACTATTGTTAACTAGATTTTGTTTGAGATAACGAATATGTTCAGCGGCTTCACTGGTTTGCCATTTTCTAATCAACGATCCTTCAATAAATTGATCTACAGCATTAATTTCTGAACCCGCAGGAATGTTAAAGTCAGAATTGGCAAAGACTTGACAAATGGTTTTAGTAAGTATTCCATTGCCACCAGTCCAGGCGAGAATTCTACTCAAAATTAGCGAAGAATCAGCATATTTTTTTTCTAAATGGAGAGTTTGATCGTTATACTTTTCAAGATAGCTAAGTGACATTTGCTGAGGAGCCTGTGATAAGTTATCCAGTAAAAAGTTAACTGTACTTTGCTTTACCCATCCCTTTTGTGCTGCTAAAACACCAAATTTTTGAGAGTTACTTTGTTGTTCTTGCAGAATAATTTTAATTTGTTGCTCATTTAAGAGAGCTGCATTTTCAAGATAGTAACCGATAGGAAACTGCTGACCTTGAGCGAGCAGCTCTTGCCATCGCTCTGCAAAAAAATCAATGGTCTTAGCTCTCAATCCTTCTTGTAATACTAGAATTTCTCCTAGCTTCATTTGATTAAATTGAGACTGAACTTCTAAAGCATTTTGTAATTGCTCGTTAGATATTAAATCGGCATTCCGTAACAGAATTCCTAAAGGAGTTTGATTTTTTTTACTTGACATTTTAATTGATGACTTTTAACAGATTGGTAATCATTTAAGTTGTTTTTTGATAAAAGTTTAAATAATTGGAATTGATATAATACATATTAATTGATAACGGTTTTGCTTAAAGCACTTAAGAGCAAATAATAGCAGAGTTGATATTCTTCTCTAAAGAGATCAATAGCAGCTAGATTAAACCTGTTTGATAGCAATTCCTTGATACATATAGCCGATCGCTTTAGGTAATTTTGGAGCATAAAACTCTTGAATAGTTACCTGGGAAAATTGCTGTCTCACAAGATCGTCGATCTTACGGTTGAGATGACATCCATCAGCGATTATTTTTTGTAATGGAGTCAACCGATTTTGCCAAACTTGAATCCGAGCTTCCTGGCTCAAACCATGCTCAATAAACAAGAACTTTCCACCAGGTTTCAAAAGTCGATAAATTTCAGCAATTGCCCGCTCTACTTGGGGAATGCTACATAACGTCCAGGTACATACAATAGAATCAAAGCTACAATCTTCTAGGGGTAAACTTTCGCCATTCAATACTTTGTAGTCTACCGTAATCTGGGATTGTTCCATACGCGATCGCGCCAGCTTTTTCATTCCAGGATTAGGCTCGACAGTAGTAATTTTACTGACGCTTTTGGGGTAATAAGGTAGATTTAAGCCCGTACCAAAACCAATTTCGAGAATTTCTCCCGATACATCTGCCAATAATTGCTGTCGATATACCTGGAGATTGCTGCCAGACATAGTTAGGTTGATACAGTGGGGAACAATAAAATTAGAATAAAAACCCATAACTTTAACTGTATGCTCAATAGAGCTAATTCTTCTAATTATCAAGTCATCAAGCTATAACTTATAATCGGTTATCTGTAACCAATATTTGACTAGCAACTGCTGACTGCTAACTTGAAATTCTTTTTAGCCTAAAATAAGTTTTGACTTAGTAAATTTATTACCTTTTGCGATGAAGTTTCAAGATCTTGTCACTCAGCTGGGCAAAGTAGCTAAAAATAATAGTTTGAGTCAAAATCAAAATTTGAATCCTGAGCTTAAAGGAGTTGCTGCTATTGATAGTGCAGCGAAGGGATCATTGAGCTACGTAGAAGGAGGAAAATTTACGGCGATGATCGCAACAACCGATGCCGATGCCCTGATTTTACCGCCTAGTGAAGACCTACAAAGCCAAGCATCAGCGAGAGATATTGCTTGGATTGCTACTCCGAACCCCAGACTCCTATTCGCTCAAGCGATCGCCTTATACTATCAACCTTTTACACCCTCCCCCAGTATTCATCCCAGTGCAGTCATTGCGCCCAATACCAGTGTAGGACAAGATGTCTCTATAGGCGCGCATGCCGTAATTCAAGAAGGGGTGACCATTGGAGATCGCGTGACGATTCATCCGAATGTGGTCATTTATCCTGATGTTAACATTGGTAAAGACACAATTCTTCATGCCAACTGTACAATTCACGAGCGATCGCAAATTGGTTCTGGCTGTGTAATCCACAGCGGTGCCGTGATCGGCTCTGAGGGATTTGGGTTTGTGCCGACCGCCACTGGCTGGTACAAAATGGAACAGTCAGGCTATACCGTCTTGGAAGATGGAGTAGAAATAGGTTGTAATAGCGCAGTAGATCGCCCAGCAGTAGGAGAAACTCGGATCGGACGCAATACAAAGCTTGATAATTTGGTTCAAATCGGTCATGGCTGTCAAATTGGGCGTAATTGTGCTTTCGCATCTCAAGTTGGTTTGGCGGGAGGAGCAATTATTGGTAACGGGGTAATGCTTGGAGGACAAGTTGGTGTGGCAAATCAGGTAACAGTAGGCGATCGCGTGATAGCTACGGGACAAACTGGGATCACAGGCAATGTACCAATGGGAGAAATGGTTTCGGGAATGCCCCATATTCCCAGTAGGTTGTACCGTAAGCTTTTTGTAATGTATAAGCGACTACCTGAAATGTATCAAGTATACAAAGAGTTAAAGCAGCAAAATAAACAAAACAAATAGTTTGAACCTATAATCAATCCTCCATCCCATGGAAACAAAAATAATTAATCCTAATCGCGGTATCCTTTGGGCTAAGGTTTGGGGAATTGCAGCGATGCAGGGAGCCGTTACCCTCGCCTGGGTGATTTATAAGCTTTATCTTCCCTTGCTGTTAGTTGAGCTGGGTTTAGCTAAAGAACTGGCTCTAACTTTGTTGGTAATTGAAAATGCGTTAGAAATTCTAGTCGAACCGATTTTTGGCTGGTTTTCAGACAGACAACAACAAGTTTCTGGCAGTAGATTAACGATCATCTCGATCGGAGCGATTTTAGCTTCAGCTTTATTTATTGCGCTTCCCGTTTTCACGATATTTAGCCATGATAATTCCCCAAAATGGATATTTATTGCTTTGACTATCAGTTGGGCATCAGTCATGGCAATAGTACGCTCTCCTGTGGTAGCTCTTCTCGGACGTAGTGCCAATACTAAACTGTTACCCCAAGCCGCTAGTTTATTAACTTTATGCGGTGGACTAATTGGTGCCTTGAGGTTTGATGTTTATGGCTTGATTCTCAACTTGGGTGCGGGATTTACCTTCGCGATTGGTTCCTTTGCTTTATTAGGTGCTGCGGCTTTATTGCGTTGGGTATATCCTCCTGAGCCAGAGAGTGTTGATCAAGGCCAGTCGGCGACAGTAGAGATATCCAAACTAAGTTTAATCTTCCTTACTGGAATGGGTATTAGTTGGGGGTTTCGATTCTTGATTTTAACAGTTAGTCAAACATTTACGCTGGAATTCGGAACTGCTCATACCAAATTAGCCATGACTTTGTGGTTTGTGGTTTTAGGTTTAGCCGCTTTACCCGCAGGTAGAATTGCCAGCAAGTTTGGTAATTCCAGGATTATGTTGATTGGGGGGTGGGGAACAACTGCAATTTTATTATCTTGCTTACTTTTACCGACGGGATTAATTCAAGTCGTAGCGATCACATTTTTAGTCTTTATGTTGAGCCTGATTCTTAATGGTGCGGTACCTTTTGCCTTGGGTTTAGTTCCTCCATCCCGAGGAGGACTGGGTGTTGGCATGTATTTTGGAGGGTTTGGCGGTGGAATGAGTCTCTTTGATTTTCTTGATCTGAGTTCCCAGGAATTAAGTCGAGAAACTTGTGCCATTAGTGCCAGTCTTACGTTTTTATTAGTTTTGCTGCTGATGATAATTGCGAGTCAAAGCGATGGTGGAGCTAATCTGAGGTCGAGTAACTAGTAATTAGTAAAGATGTCAAATAGATAGCCATTGTGATCGTCAGCTGCAACTATATCTGTGTAGGCGGGTGAAATTAAATATAAAATGGTTTTGGAAGGGAATCGGGAATCGGGAAAAGAATAATTACTTGAGTATTGATAAGTTTTCTGCCTACCTACTTAAGAAAATTGACGCATCGATTCAATCAAACGCTCAAAATAAGGTTCAAGTTCAGCTTGTTGATCTGGTTCAAACAATTTGAGACTAAAAACTTTTAACTGTTCTAAGCCCAAAATCATAGCATCTAGAGGCACCTGTAACTCTTGATAGAGCTGTTCCATATAGCCCAAACCGCGATCGCTCGTGTAGTCTAGACTTTGACCGCTGATGCCATAGCTGATGCACCGCAGAAAATGCCAGAAGTCGCGCCAACAAGCTTCGGCACGCATTGGTGGGTATAAACCGCCCCCAGGTTCAGTAATACCAGGGTGAGCATCTAAAACAACAGCTCTAGCATTGGAAACAATTTCCACTACATTATCTCGCAACAATTTTCCTGAGGCTAATCCTGACTTCAGGTGTGGCGCCAGCTCACTGATTTGCTGAATATCTCCATCGGTTAAGTATCTTCCTTCATTATCTGCTTGCTGAAAAATAGCAATCACTGCCTGAGAATGGTTTTGCCAGTCAAAGTTAACTATACGAGACTTCTTGATTAATTCTTTTACTTTTTCACTCAACATATTTCATGCTTCAGTTTCAGTTTTCTTACTATATATCTTTCCCGAGATGAGTATTGAACAGCAACCATGTAAATTAAAGTAAAAGAAGATCTAACTTTGGCTCATGGATATCGAAGAAATTAAAATTGCTCTCAATAGCGACGATCCGCAGCAAAGAATGAAAGGCATTAGAGAGCTGCGAAATTATGACGCGGATGTTGCGGCACCATTACTATTAGATCATGTCAGCGATCAAGAGTTTTTGGTACGTTCGTTTGTGGCGATGGGATTAGGTCGCAAGCAAAGTGATGCTGCTTTCGCCGCACTATTGCAGATGATTAATAATGATAGCGATCCTAACGTGAGAGCAGAAGCGGCTAATTCTTTATCTTTTTATGGCGAGACAGCTGCAGTTCATCTACGAAAAATGTATGAATTGGACGAACATTGGCTAGTCCGTCGAAGCGTAATTGCGGCAATGGCAGATTTAGATAGTCCTCAAGAATTATTGGAAATATGCGAGATTGGTTTATCAGGATCAGATGAACCTGTCATGGAATCCTGTGTTAGTGCTTTAGGTTTATTAGCAGATACTAAACAGCAAACAGCCGCGCTCAAATTGCTACTTCCCCTAGCTCATGACCAGTCTTGGCGGATTAGGCTTCAGGTAGCAAAATCTTTAGGGAAATATAACCAGCCAGATGCGATCGCCACTTTAAATCAACTCAAAACCGATCAAGACCATCGGGTGGTCGGTGCTGTCTTAGAAACCATGATTTAAAGCCTCTGACCTCAATCTTTTAAGAATCAAGATCAACAAACAAATGACTCTTTGATAAAATCATTAGAGAAACGTTAAAAAATATTACAAAATTCTTTAAATGAAATTATTGGTAGTTGGCGCAACTGGCACCTTGGGCAGACAGGTAGCTCGTCAAGCTTTAGATGAAGATCATGAGGTACGCTGTCTAGTCCGCAATCCCAACAAGGCAATATTCCTCAAAGAGTGGGGTGCAGAAATAGTTAAAGGAGATCTTTGCGATCGCGCAACTCTGACCGCCGCTTTGTCAGGTGTTGATGCTGTGATTGATGCTGCCACCGCTAGAGTTACCGATAATCTCAGAGCAAGGGATGTAGATTGGGCAGGCAAAGTCAATTTAATTCAGGAGACTAAAGCTGCTGGAGTAGATCGCTATATCTTTTTCTCAATCATCAATGCTGAGCAGTATCCTGAAGTTCCGTTGATGGATATTAAGCGATGTACCGAATTATTTCTCGCCGAATCTGGCTTGAATTATACTGTACTTCAGCTTGCTGGTTTTATGCAGGGCTTAATCAGTCAGTATGCGATCCCCATTCTGGAAGAGCAGGTAGTTTGGGTGTCGGGGGAAAGTACACCAATTGCCTACATGAATACTCAAGATATTGCTAGATTTGCTGTGCGAACTTTATCAGTACCCGCAACGGAGAAAAAGACTTTTCCAGTTGTGGGCACCAAAGCCTGGGGAGCTTATGAGATTATGAATCTCTGTGAAAATCTATCGGGGAAAACTACTCGCATTTCTCGAATCTCTTTGACAGTATTGGGATTACTACGTCGCCTTACTCGTTTTTGTGAGTGGGGTCAAAATACTGCGGATCGCCTAACCTTTGCGGAAGTGCTAGCTAGTGGCAAGCCGTTAGACGCGGAAATGGAAGATGTTTATCAAACTTTTGGTTTAGATCCTAAAGAAACGACGACTTTGGAAGAATACATGCAGGAGTATTTCAGCCGCATCATGAAAAAACTCAAGGAGATTGAGTATGAGAAAAACAAAGGTAAGAAAAAGAAAGGTAAAATTCCCTACCGCAACCAGTTCTAAGAGAATTTGCGAGGGTAATTTATTCTAGATAAGTATAGGTGGTTACTTGTGTATTAGACGCTAAGTTTTATTGAGCTAAGCGTCTAATTAATTTGATATGGCAATTCCAAATCATTCGTGAAAAACCCTGTTCCCCGTTCTCTATGCTTTCAACGTCATTTAATTTTCACAACTCAAACAGAATCATTAATAGAAAACAGTGTAGTTAGGTTTTACTCTACATTTCCCAAGTTAAATAAGAAAGGTACTCCTCCCTGAGAATCACCACTCGTAACCAAAACTTTGGGCATTTGCGCGCCCCCTTCACGCCAGGCTTCGATCGCTTCTTTTTGGAGAACTAACTCCCCACCCTGGGCTCTTAAGGTTTCGGCTAATAATCTTTGGGCTTCAGCCTTACCCTTAGCACGGTTAATATCAGCTTGCGCCTGTTGTTCCGCCTCTCTAGCCACGTATACTGCTCGCTGAGATTTTTGCTCGGCGATTTGCTTTTCTTCAACCGCTCTGGCAAATTCCGGAGAGAAACTTAGATCGACCACGCTCGTATCTAAGATCAAGATGCCATATTTATCCAAGCGCTCGCTTAAAGCATTATCAAAATCTTCTTTGAGTTCATCCCGCTTGGTAATTGCTTCTTCCACAGTTCTTCTGGCTGCGGCAATTTTAAAAGATTCTTGAGTTTGGGGAGCAATAATCTTGGAAACAATGTTTTGCAAAGTTCCCTGTTTACGGCGGATTTCTACTACCTGAAGCGGATCTAAGCGAAAGTTAATCGCAAAACTAGCTTTAAGATCTTGTAAATCTTTGGTAGAACTCTCTGCTGGGACTTCAAACTTTTGTACCGTAAGATCGTAAACATCCACGTTGGAAACAAGAGGGGGACGCAGGTGGATTCCTTCTAGCAGAACACCATCTTGCGCCTTCCCTAAAATGCTGAGAACTCCAGCTTGTCCTGGATTGAGAATTACAAATGAGTTGAAAGCAATCAGAACCACTAGGGCTGCAACAATACCACCTAGTAAAGGCTGCCAACTATTAGATGACTGAGTATTCAAGCTAATATCTCCTCTATGTATTTAAAATTTAATTCGTTATTGATATTTGCAAGTTTTATCGTATCGTATTTAACGGTTTAGCAATGATTAAGAGTATTAGCGATTATTATCAAATCAATGAGTTCTTGGCAACTTCAGGGCAGCCAACCCCCGAGGAATTTTGTCTAATTTCCCAGGCTGGCTATCAAATTGTAATTAACTTGGCTACTTCTATTTCAACCGACGCTTTGGCAAATGAAGGAGAAGTAGTCACCAATTTAGGTTTAATTTACGTCCATATTCCTGTCCTCTGGGATAACCCACGGCTTGAAGATGTCGTAATGTTCTTCAAGGTAATGCAAGCCTTTGAGGAGCATAAAATTTGGGTTCACTGCGCTAAAAATATGCGAGTGTCCTGTTTTATTTATCTCTGGCAAAAATATATTTTGCACCTGACAGAAGAACAGGCTCGATATCCGATGAATCAGATTTGGCAGCCGACAGGAATTTGGCAACAGCTAATTGAGCAAGGAGAAATTCACTTGGCTGAACCTTTTAAAATCTGAAAAATACTGAAAACTGAAGCCAAAACTAAAAATAATTTGCATATTGCTACTGATGTCGTCAAGGTAAGTTAAACAATGCCCCGACACAGAAATCATTTTTAGCGCATAATAAATTGTATAAGAATATTTACAATGCTAATTTAAGTAAAACAGCATGGGGATTGAGCCACAAGAATACCGCCACCGTCAGCAGGAACTAATGTCCAAAATTAGTGGCGGCACCGCAATTTTCCGTAGTGCGCCTTTGGCAACAATGCACAACGACGTTGAGTATACTTATCGTCAAGAAAGTAGCTTTTACTATTTGACAGGTTTTAATGAGCCTGAAGCAGTAGCGGTGTTCGCTCCTCATCACCCAGAACATCAGTACATCTTATTCGTGCAGCCCAAAGATCCTGAGAAAGAGACCTGGACAGGTTATCGCTGTGGCGTGGAAGCAGCAAAAGAATTTTATGGTGCTGATGAAGCCTACCCCATTGCTGAACTAGACGAAAAGCTACCTCAGTACTTAGTTAATGCCGATCGCATTTACTATCATTTGGGTCATGAGGAGAAGTTTAATAACATCATTATTTCTCATTGGCAAAGAGCAATGCGGGGTTATCAACGACATGGCAAAGCACCTCTGGCACTTGAAGATACCCGTCCGTTAACTTTTCCGATGCGCCTGGTGAAAAGTCCTGGGGAAATAGCGATGATGCGTCAAGCAGCTAAGATTTCGGCGATGGCTCACAATCGCGCCCGCGAGTTTGCCCATCCTGGAGTTTATGAGTATCAGGTACAGGCGGAAATCGAGCATGTCTTTCGGAAGGAAGGTGGCATCGGCATTGCCTATCCATCAATTGTGGCATCGGGTGCTAATGCCTGCATTCTCCACTACATTGAAAACGATCGCCAGATGCAGGATCACGAACTGTTACTAATCGATGCCGGATGTTCTTATGGTTACTATAACGGTGATATTACCCGCACTTTTCCTGTCGGTGGCAAGTTCACTCCCGAGCAAAAAGCTCTCTATGAAATTGTCCTAGAGGCTCAGTTAAAAGCGATCGCGGAAGTGCAGCCAGGGAAGCCCTATAATGAGTTTCATGATATTGCTGTCTGCGTCATTGTCCAGGGTTTATTAGATCTAGGACTGCTTAAAGGGGATCTCGAAGAAATTATCAAGGAAGAGCAATATAAACCTTTTTATATGCACCGCACTGGACATTGGCTTGGTTTAGATGTTCATGATGTGGGAGTTTATAAGCACAACGAAACAACCTGGCAAAACCTCACCCCTGGGCATATTGTTACCGTAGAGCCTGGGATTTATATCTCTCCCCACATAAAACCCGCTGAAGGACAGCCTGAAATTCCTGATAACTGGAAAGGTATTGGGATTCGTATTGAAGACGACTTGCTGGTAACCCCAGACGGACACGATATTTTGACTGCTGATGTTCCTAAGTCAGTTTCAGATATGGAACGATCATAACTTGCAGAAAAGTTAGTTATTTTGATCTTGCTAATCACAATTAATCGTCATTGATTAATCATTATTTTGACCAAATTATCTACAGTGAATATTGCGAAAATAACTGAAGAAATTACTCAAGGGAAGGGTTTTATTGTACTGCCCAATCTGATGAGTTCGTCTCAAGCAGAAGAAGCTAGAAATCTAATTCTGGAACTTGCCGAACAGGATAAGCAGAATGGAAAATTAGTCACCCAGGGTAAAAAAGAAAGGCTCTATGGCTTGATTTATCGCGGGGGTATTTTTACCAATCTAGTGCAAAATCAGCTGATACTGGAAGTTGTTGAAGCAATTATTGGCGAGGATGCTATTCTAGGTGGATTTTCCGCTCATATCCTCCATCCAGGAGCCACCAGAATGGGTATTCATGTTGATTATCCCTATTGGGCGATGCCTGCTCCTTTCCCCAAGTACCCAGTTCTCGAAGTTCAAGTTATTTGGATGCTAGAAGACTTTAACGCTGACAATGGCGCACCTTTATTTGGGGTGGGAACGCAAAATTTGGCTACTCAACCAAATAAATGGCAATTTAAATTGAAGGCGAAAAAAATCATGGGAACCGCAGGATCAGCAATCATTTCTCACGGGCTATGTTGGCATGATACTTCTGATAATAACAGCGATCGCTCTCGGGTTTCTTTACTGGGAAACTACACTCCCCAATATGTTCATCCTTTAGAGAACAGTCTGTTTGCTCATCAACCAGACATCATTAATCATGCTAGCCCTGAATTAAAAAAGCTACTCCGCCATACCTGGATGCCCAAGACAGATCCGATGTACGACATGAAATTTATTTAGAAGCTGTTTGTCAATATGTTCCGAGCCTCTAGAGAAATGAAGTGCTATCCCCTAGTGATGCGAACATGATTCATAATTCTGCTCTTACGTTCTTGTTTACTACCAGAGTTCAGGTTGTAGTTACCCTTGCTGCGTTCAATATGTTCCTGACGGCTTTTGCTACTGCTTGATGTTTGGATTTGCTTCGGTGCGGGATTGTAGTTTTGTGGTGAACGTTGAAAATCAATCTCACCTCCAGAACTTTTGGCTAGATGTTCTCTAATTCGCTGTTGACGATCGCTCGGAAATGCTGGTTCAATTGCCATGACTGATAATTTTTTCTAATGTCGTTAATCAGTATACCCTGTTGGCACTTATTTATGTGGACAGTTTAGCAGTGCCGTCTTTATTCCCCAGATGTCTTTCCTGCTATATGTTTTCCTAATTTAAAAAGCGATCGCCTTAGTATCTCATCTATGAACAATAAGGAGTAATATCTTCACCACAGCAATCTGCCAGAAAACATAGCGCTCGAAATCGCAGTGAGATTAATTGTTCGTATAGTGGATTAAACTTACACAACGCGGGAATCCTAACTATGACCTGTCCAAATGCTTTGATTTCTCGTTCAAAAGGACATTGCGCGGGAATTAACTTCACTATCCGTCGTGCTGTCGCCGCTTGTTTTATTTCCCAATTGTCAATCTTGTGCTGAATAAGTTGCAAAAGGTTAAAAGTTTTTGGTTTGGTTTTTTGAATTAACGTGATCATTTCAGCTGACTTGTCGTGACTACATAATGTTCTACATAAATAATCTAACCTAATATTTTTAAAGATTATATATAAATAAATTTTATTACTGATTGACAAAAGTTATCTTTCAAAGTTCTCTAAGAAGCTTAGTTCAGCGATCGCTCTGAGATGCAATTTAAAGAAGAAAGTTGTTAAGATAGGCTTTCAAATATATTCAAATATAAGAGTCTAGAAGAGACCTCATTTCAGATCTAATCAGCTCGGCTCATAAGCTTAATTAATTAGTTAATAGTTCCCAAGATTTTATAGTCCCTCGAAGCATGCGTCCGTCTAAATTCACGATTGATCGAAGTTCTTGGAATCAGAGCGTAATCCTAATCGCTTTGCTGGTTATAAATTCAGCCTGTAGTGCCAATTCCCAAACATCATCCCAGGATGAAGTTGGCGATCAGAAAACTCAGGTTGTACAGCCTAAACAAGTAGTAGCCTTGGGGAAATTAATTCCCAAAGGAGAAGTGATCAAACTCTCGGTAGCCAATGCTGAGGATAGTCGCGTTAATCAAATTTTGGTAGAAGAAGGCGATCGTGTAGAGGAAGGTCAGGTAATTGCAATTTTGCAAGGATTTGAAAATCGCCAACGGGATTTAGAAGAAGCTAATAAGCAAGTAGAATTAGCTCAAGCAAAGTTAGAACAGGTTCGTGCAGGAGAAACAAAGCAGGCGGAGTTAGCCGCACAACGAGCTAATATATCTCGTTTAGAATCCCAATTACGCAACGAAACGGCAGAAAAGCGGGCGGCAGTTAATTCTGCGGAGGCGCAGTTAAGACAGGCAAGATTAACCTATGATCGTAACTTCACTCTCAAAAATCAGGGAGCAGTTAGTGCAGAAGCCTTTGACCAGACTAAAGAACAATTAGACATGGCTCAAGCGGCATTAAACGAGCGTCTGGCCCAAGCAGATAATACTCAGCAAAGTTTGACGGAAGAAATTAATCAAGAAAAAGAGAATTTAGCTAGACTACAGGAAATCAGACCAGTAGACGTTAGGGTAGCAGAAATTGAGCTAGAACGAGCAATTATTGCTGTCGAACAAGTAAAAGCGAGTCTAGAAGATACTAAGGTTAAAGTCCCCATCTCAGGTCAAATTTTGCGGATTAATACCCGCGTTGGTGAACAGGTAAACACTCAACAAGGCATAGTTGAGCTTGGTCGTACTGACGAAATGTATGCGATCGCCGAAATCTATGAAACTGATATTAGCAAAGTGAGTATCGGGCAATCAGCGGTTATTAGTAGCGAATATGGCGGATTTATAGGCAAGCTCAAGGGGACAGTAGAACATTTGGGTTTACAGGTGGGGGCAAAACAATTATCCGAGGGCTCTCAAGATCCAACTCAAGACGAAAACTCCCGCATTGTTGAGGTTAAGATTCGCATCGATCCTAAAGACAGTCAGAAAGTTGCGGGACTGACCAACATGAAAGTTAGAGTTGAAATTAATAATTAGTTAAATTGAGCAGAAGCTCACTAGATGATCTTTTTTTGTGTAAAGAATAAACAAAAATCATGGTTACTGCTTTTAAATGGTCAATTGCTGACTGGCATGAACTGGTTAACGCAGCAGTATTGGCGGAGCATCGAGTTGAACTATTATAAAGAGACATTATTGAGATAAGTCCCAAAGAACCGATGCACTCGTCAACTAATTACGCAGTTGTTCAGTATTTTCGAGAACTAATGGCAGATCGGGTGATCTTTCGGGAAGCACATCCTATTACTTTAGATATTTTTTTTGGGAAATTTTTGAAATTTATCAGTGAAACCAATTTATCTGCTTTTTTATAAGCTCAACTCCTATCTGCGTCGTACTCCTGTAGCCTGGCTTCAGCTATCCCATCAAAAGATCAGACTGCTAGTAGCTATTTTGGGTGTAGCATTTTCGATTATTTTAATTTTCACCCAACTCGGTTTGCGGGCAATGCTGTTTGACGGGGTCACTCTCTTGCCCGAAAATCTCAACGGGGATCTGTATTTGCTATCTACCTATGCCGAGGAAATGGATGATAGCTTTTTCCCCAGTATTTATCTGTATCAGGCAGATGCCATAGAGGGGGTAGCTGATGCTAGACCACTATACATTGGAACAGGAAAATGGGTTGACCCCAAACTACTTGACCCATCGGCAAAGAAGCAAAATGCTCAGATTGAGTCGTCTTTCATCCAGATCTTGGCGTTTAATCCCAATAAACCAGTCTTTAAAGTTCCTGAAATTAATCAACAGCTAGACTTGTTAGCGGTACCAGGGGGTATTCTATACGATCGCCTGGCAAAATCAGAGTTAGGTGATGTGCCGCAAATGCTGGCAGAGCAAGGTCAGATTTCCAGTATCTTAAATAACCGTCGAGTCACAGTCATGGGCTTATTTGATCTGGGCAGCACTTTCTTTTTTGAGGGAGTAGCGGTCATGAGTGACTGGAACTATAGTCTCATCAAAGAGGGTAATGATCTTGATCAGATATCGGTTGGAGTCTTATCTCTTGAACCTGGAGCAGATCCGCAAGTTGTTACCCGACGGATTCAGAATACCTTAAGTAAGGATTTAAAAGTCTTAACCCCAGGGGAATTAGCTCAGGGAGAACGGGATTATGTTGCTGGCTGGGCGCAAGGTAAGGTGCTGAATTTTGGTGCTGTAATTGGCTTTATTGTCGGTATTATTATTGTCTATCAAGTTATTTATACCGATGTCAGTGAGCATCTCCCTGAATATGCCACCCTCAAAGCTATGGGTTATCAAGATCGCGATCTATCCTTGATTGTGCTGCAAGAATGCTTGCTCTTAGCAATTATGGGCTTTATTCCTGGCTATTTGATTTCTCACTTTATTTATTACTTAATGGCAACTTATGTTGAGCTACGAGTAAGCATGGATACGGGAATTGTCCTTCAGGTTTTTAGTCTTAATATCCTGATGTGTATCATTTCAGGGGCGATCGCAATTAGAAAACTACGTACCGCCGATCCTGCTGATATTTTTTATTAGGCTTCAACTAACTAGACTTATTAGGCATTTATGGCAGCCTCTTGATAGGTAGGGAAATCAATATAGCCTGAGGCATCAAAAGAATACCAAACATCCATCTCGGCATCAGGATTTAACTCCCAATTATTAGCAAAACGAGCCACCAAGTCAGGATTACTGATATATGGTCTACCAAAGGCAATCAAATCCGCATCTCCAGTAGCGATCGCCTGTTCGGCATCATTGCGATCGTAACCACAGTTGCCGATCAAAACCCCATCGTATATCTTTCTAAAATCACTTAGGGTCATTGGTTCTCCTAACTCATGGAAGCCAAAAGCTAAACCATCAAGTAAATGGAGATAAGCGAGGTTGTATTCATTTAACTGCTGTACAATATAGGTAAAAGCTTCGCGATAGTCTGGTGAACCCATATCGTTAAAACTACCGTTGGGGGAAAGTCTCACTCCAACATCTTTGGCATCCCAAACAGTTAAAATTGTCTCCACAATTTCTTTGAGAAAACGATAGCGATTTTCAATACTGCCACCATATTGATCGCGACGGTGATTCGTTTTGGATTGTAAAAATTCATCAATCAAATAACCGTTGGCACCGTGGATTTCTACGCCGTCAAAACCAGCTTGTTTGGCTCTAGCTGCTGCTAAACGATAGTCTTCCACAACTTGAGATATTTCATCTGTGGTTAAAGCTCTTGGTGTTTCATGCGGCTGTTTACCTTCAGGGGTATGAGCCTCCCCACCTTCAATTTTGATCGCCGATGGAGCTACTGGTAATTGATTATTAGGTTGAAAACTACTATGGGAAGCTCTTCCTGTATGCCATAGCTGGAGATAAATGAGCGAGCCTTTCTGATGTACCGCATCAACTACTTGTTTCCAAGCCTCTGCTTGTTGGTCGGTATAGATGCCAGGAGATTGTTGCCAGCCGTTACCCTGTTCCGAGATCGTAGTTGCTTCCGTAATTATTAATCCAGCACCAGCACGTTGAGCATAATATTCCGCCATTAAAGCATTAGCCATTCTTTCAGTACCCGCACGAGCGCGAGTCATAGGAGCCATCACCACGCGGTTTTTCAGTGCTAGATTCTTATTCAAAGGACTTAATAAGTGAGGCACGTTGGTTGTAGAAGTCATAGTTATTGATTAATGGTTATTGATTACGGATTACTTGCGAGCAATTCAATTAACTTTGTATACCTAATAACTAGTGTTGGGCTTTGGTACAAGTTTAAGTACAAATCTGCTGCACGCTGGCAAGAATTTTCACTTCATCCCACCAAGCTTTGAGCTTGGGAGTCGAAACAATCACAGCTTCAAATTGGGGAGTCTTTTCAAAATAAACAATAATGGGAATTAGATAAATATCGGCAATGCTGATTAAACTACCAACTAAAAAAGGACTGCTGGTAAATAACTCTTCAAATGTGTTGGTTTTTACCAAATCTAAAAGCTAAGAGCTAAGAGCTATAAACCATCAAATATGAACGAAGTAATTCACACTACTGCGTACTGTATTTAAAGTTCTTGCTTGGTAGGACGAATAATGATCTCATTTACGTCTACATCTTCTGGTTGCTCGATCGCATAGGCAATGGCACGGGCGATTGCATCGGCATCAATTGCGATGTCATATAGTTGTTCTACCATGCCTGCGGTTTCATCATGGGAAATTGTATTTGCTAATTCTGTAGCTACGGCACCAGGGGAGATATTGGTTGAGCGAATTTTTCCGCCTGATTCTAATCGAATTCCCTCAGAAATTGCTTTAACGGCAAACTTAGTGGCACAGTAAACTGTTCCTGAAGCAAATACTTTGTGTCCCGCCACTGAGGAAAGATTAATGATCTGACCTGATTCCTGTTGCAGCATGGTTGGCATTACTGCCGCAACTCCATATAGCACTCCCTTAATATTGACATCAATCATTTGCTCCCACTCATCTACCTTTGTTTCCGCTAGAGGAGAGAGGGGCATTAAGCCTGCATTATTAACCAAAACGTCGATCCGTCCATAAGCTTGTTCTGTGGTCTTGGCTAATGCTTCAACCTGAGAACGATCGCTTACATCTGTAACCTGATACTTAGCAGTACCCCCAGCTTGTTGAATATCAGTTACCAATTCTTGCAAATGCTCTTCTCTTCTTGCAGCCAGCATCAATTTTGCCCCATGCTGCCCTAAACGACGGGCAGTAGCTTCACCTAATCCACTACTTGCTCCAGTAATTATTACTACTTTGTCTTGTATTTCTGACATGATTACTTCTTGCCTAATTAGAGTATTTAGCCTGTTAAAGGTTATTTGAACTGCATGACGTTAGATTTTTATAGTAGACCAGTCAACTATCTATATTCCTGAAACAATTACCAGTAAAATTTAGAAGTTTTCGTGAAATTTTAAATCTAGCTAGAGTCAGATCTAGACAAAACTCGCTCAAATAAAACTTTGATAAAGGTTTCCATTGGCACTACAGATTTTGCTACTTTTGCCTGTAAAATCGCACCTTCCCAGCTTGATAAAATGAATTTAGCCAATTGATCAAGATGGGGGCTATCTTCGAGTTCGCCGGTCGCAACAGCGGCTGATAAACAATGGGTAAAATATTTTTCCCAACAATGAAATATTTGGTTAAGGCGATCACGAAATAATTCATTTTGAGCAGACAATTCCTGAGCTAGATTTCCAATTAGACAGCCGTCAGTACATTTACAGGTTTTCATATCTGTAATTTTGGCTTCAAAATAATTGCGTAATCGAGTCAGAGGAGAATATCGCTCATCTTCTAAAAAATCCATGATTCGCTTTTGATAGCGAGCGGCAAAATCATCAATAATCGCTAAACCAAAATCCTCTTTACTTGAAAAATAATAATAAAACGAACCCTTAGGAACGCCAGCCTCAGTCAATATGTCATTAATACTAGCGGCGTTAAATCCTCGTTGGACAATTGCGTTACTGCCAACGTCAATTAATTGGGCTCGTTTATTGATACGCTTCATAATTTTATAGTAGACCAGTCGTCTAGTCTTGTCAATCATTTTGCAGCAAGCTATTCCCCAGATATTAAAACTCAAAAATCCAACAATCACTACTAATCAATCAAGCAAGCAAAGATTTCTGGATCTGATGTCTCAACTGAAACTTACCAAGTAAAAGGCTAAATTTGCTAGGGTTGAATGCAGTAAAATTATCAACAAAATTAGAGAATTTTTTATTTTATTTATCTCGGGGGGTGATTTGAGTAATGGTCAATTTAAAATCAGCAGACCGAAGTAGTCAAGCAACCCCAACTCAAAAGCGTCGTAATTTTAGCCTCAAACAACTCTCATGGTTTATCTTCGCCTCCTTATTAGTGCATGGTTTGGGGCTATTTTTTGTAGTGAAATATCGAATTGTTCAGCCGCTTAATCAAGAACCAATTGAGCAGAAACCAATCGAGTTTGTAGTTGTTCCTGAAGAATCAGAAGTAGAACCACCACCCGAAACTAATAACCGTGCCGCAGAAAATTCTGTTGCCGAACCAGAATTAGAGTCAGCGGAAACTACTGCCGATAACCCATCTAGCCCAGAGCCTGTCTCAGAATCAGAGCCGATAGCTCAACCAGAACCGGTTGCCCCACCGCCAGCACCAGCACCAGAACCAGAGCCGATAGCTCAACCAGAACCGATTGCCCCACCGCCAGAGCCAGAACCAGAGCCAGTAGCTCAACCAGAACCAATTACCCCACCGCCAGCACTAGAACCAGAGCCGATAGCTCAACCAGAACCTCCAGAAACAACTACTCCAACAATCGACAATCAAACTCCTATATTGTCAAATTCCAATAACAATTCAACTCCCATTCCTCAAACTGAAACACCTGAAACAACATCCCCCATTACTTCCAGTTCACCTTCTGAGAGCGAATCTCCACCTGAAGCCCAACCACCTGAGAAGACGGCAGCACTACCTCAGCCAACCGAAGATAGTGCTGCTAGCTTGCTTGGGGGAAGCTATCAAAAAACCTTAGCTAATGGAGGGGATGCATTTTTTAGTCCTGAAGCCCTTGAGTATAAGAGCGTATTAAACCCTGCTCAACTAAGTGCTTTAAAAGATATCGACTTAAGCGATTATATTGCCGCTATGGAGCGGCGAGTCAAGCCCAACTGGAATCCTAATTACCGAGTAGACGATCGCTCTACCGTCTTAACTTTTGATATTCAAAAAAATGGTCAAGTTACTGGACTGAGGATAACTCGCAGCTCTGGTTTAGCAGATGTTGATCGCGCCTCGTTAGAGGCAATCCAAAGATCATCTCCTTTTCCCCCTTTACCTCCTGGGTTTCCTTTAGAAAGTTTGGAAATTACCTTTAGCTTTAACATTCATATTTATTGAAACGAGAATTGTAGATTTATGGAAACCATTTGGCAATTATTCAAAAGTGGCGGTGTCGTGATGTTCCCTTTATTGGGACTTTCGATCTACTCTTTAGCAATAATTTTAGAGCGATCGCTATTCTGGCTGAGAATATCTCGCCAGCAAAATAAGGTAATCAAGCAATTGCTCAATCTTTATCGAGATGATCCTAATGCCGCCAGCAAGATGTTGAACAGACATTTGAACCTACCTATAGCTCGAATATTTTCCGTTGCTTTATCTTTAGAGCGATCAACACCACAAAAGTTTAAACTTGCTTTGGAGAGTGCCGCTCAAGCAGAAATTCCTGTTCTCAAGCGATTTAGTAATTCTTTGGAAACAGTAATTGGGGTTGCTCCTCTTTTGGGTTTGTTGGGTACGGTTTTGGGCTTAATTACCTCCTTATCTTCCTTAAAATTAGGCGACATTGAATCATCTCAAGCTGCGGGCGTCACAGGAGGTATTGGGGAAGCCTTAACCTCTACCGCCGCTGGTTTAATTATTGCGATCGCTACTTTGTTTTTTGCCAGCATTTTTCGAGGATTATATCTTCAGCAAATTGCTCTAATTCAAGAAGTTGGAGGACAGTTAGAACTCGTGCATCTCGACCAACACGAACAACAAAAAATATACACTCAATAACGTTTGAGATTGAATTATGGCTAAGAGCTAAAAGCTGATAGCTAGAAAAAATAATGCTTTGAAATCTAAACCTAAAACTATCTAAATTAATATGCGACTACCTGAAGAATCAGATCTCCCTCCCAAAATTAATATTTTGCCGATGATCGACGTGATCTTCGCTATTTTGATATTTTTTATCGTTTCTAGTCTCTATCTAACTCGCTCTGAGGGTTTGCCCGTCAATCTCCCCAGTGCTAGCACCGCTGAAGTGCAAAAAACTCAGCAAATCACCGTCAGTCTTGATGAACAGGGAAAATTAACCATCGATAGTCAACCTGCTCAAATAAATCAGCTCAAAGCTGAGATTGAAAAGCTGATAACAGCCGACTCTAATACCACCGTAGTTGTCAATGCGGACAAAGCAGTCGAACATGGACAAGTAGTAGACATTATTGACCAGTTGAGACAGATTCCCGAAGTTCAATTAGCGATCGCTGCCAAAAAGAAAATTGATAATTAACGTCTGATGTGAATTAAAAAACCTTAAAATCATTCATTTAAAATCTTGAACGTCAAATTTTTCAATCTGTATCGCCAAGAAACTAAAATTTATTAGTTTTATTGAAAGCTGATAGCTAAGAGCTAAGAGCTAAGAGCTAAGAGCTAAGAGCTAAGAGCTAAAAATTAGTAAACTAGAACGAAGCCAATTCACATTAAGCGTAATTAGTGATTACGTGACCATACATCTAGAGAATTAGCTAGTTGCGATCCAATAATGCCAAGGGATTAATCACCTCTTGGTTTCGAGAATGAATTTCAAAATGTAGATGAGAACCAGTACTGTTACCAGTGCTACCCATCTCAGCTATTTGTTCTCCCTGATTTACTTGTTGTCCATGACTCACTAAAATTCTACTGTTATGAGCATAGAGAGTAACACTACCGTCGAAGTGTTCGAGCTTAATCAGATTACCGTAACCACCGTGCCACCCCGCACCAATCACTTTCCCTGAAGCAGCCGCTACAATTGGAGTACCAATAGGTGCAGCAATATCGATGCCACGATGCAGTCTGCCCCAGCGCCATCCATAACCAGAAGTCAAAACCCCTTGAGCGGGCCAGATATAACCATCAAACCCACTAGGTAAATATTCTTCTGAATCGGGTAAAGGCGGTAATTTTAGGGCAATAAGATCTTCCTCAAACAAGTCTGTTTTCAGATTATATTTCATCTGAGGAGAATCCAGCTTAGCAATAGTTTCAGACTTTTGTTCTCGATTGGATTGGGATCGATTTATTAATTTAGACTGAGAAGCATGATGAGAAATGTTTACCAGGCTAGTAGAAATTGCAGTTTCATTAACTGTTTGCTTTTCCTGTCTATACTGAGTCCGCAATAATTCAATTTCTGCTCTTAACTTATTAATACGAGGATCTTCTGAATTGACTTTTGAGACTGATTCTTGATGTTCTACTTCAGATAGATTATTGGGTAGAGTAATTTTTGCTGTATTTTGTTCCGAAACACTAGATGATGAGGCTACAGGCTGTCTGAAAGTTTGAGAAATATCAGGGGATGTATGGCGACGATGGCTGATATCTAGGGAAATCCCCCCAATCGCTGTTGCAGGTATTTTTAGCTGCTGACCAACAAAAATAATATTGGAATTTTTAATTTGATTGAGTTTGACTATTTCTTGGTTAGATACCTGATATTTCTTGGCAATTTGATTGAGGGTATCTCCTCGTTGAACAGTGTGAATTCTTTGCTGTGATGCTGCTGCTGAATTCCCTCGGTCAGCTAGTAGATTTAGGCGGTTAATCTGGTTAGAATTATCAGTCTGAGAAGAAGCAGTTCTCAATTTTGAACTTGTGTTTGATGATCTAATTGCTGCTTTGACTAATTGACCTTGATTTGAGAAAGGGGCAAAATTTAGAATATTGGGCAAAAAATTAGTAATGCGGTTTCGATATCGTCTCAGCTGCATATCTTTAGCGGAGGAAGTAACTGAACTAGATATTCTTTGATGCTCTACTTCAGCCGCATGTACTACTTGATTTGAGTCTGGGAAATTAATAGTTGCCGCTAGAGATATTGAAAGCCCCAATTTAAGGCATATATTATCGGTTACTACTTTGCTGTTAGCAGTTTCCTTCACCCTCAAAGACTGTAAAGAAAATTGTTCAAAAAGATTCGACTCTGGTTGCAAATTATTTGGAGCTAGATTTTTATTCGGAGTCATGTTGGCGAGGAGTCTATCTTTGATTGTTAATGCTAATTTATTAATTTTTATCGGCTCAAAGCCAGTTTTCATAAATGGTGTGACACGCCACTCAAGCATTACTAAATTGCTGTTACGTGCTGAGTCACTTAACTTTATTTAGAAGTTAATACACAAATACTTGGCTAATATTGCCTATTTTTAAGGCAGGTTAGCTTAAAATGGCATTTCCGACAAGGGTTAGGTGAGCAATATGAAAATCTAAAGATTAAACTAATTAACTGTTGATTGTCTAATGGCTTCAAATAAACCAATCGCTACACTAACAGAAAGATTCAAACTCCGCACGTTTGGTTCAACGATGTCGATCCGAACTTTCTCATCACAAGCATTGATTAGATTTGATGGAAGACCAGCTGTTTCCTTGCCAAATAGAAGCCAGTCAGTTGCTTGATACTGACAATCAAGATAATTTTTACTCCCTCTAACGCTAAAGCCAATTAATCTACCCCCTTGTTGCTGATGGGCTTGGCGAAAAGCAGCTAAATCCTCGTGGTAGTGCAATTTCACATATGGCCAATAGTCCAAACCAGCTCTTTTAAGATAGCGATCGCTTATTTCAAATCCTAATGGTGCCACTAGGTGCAATTCTGTCTTAGTTGCCGCACAGGTACGGGCAATATTCCCTGTATTGGGCGGGATTTCAGGATTAACCAGGACAACACGAACCATTTTAATCAGTAATCAGTAATCAGTAATCAGTAATTAGTCAATCGAGCTTTTAGGCGATTAAAGCAGGCTGGCACAAGGCATACTCCAGATCCCGCTCTTGCTTGGCAATCTGCTGAATATCTTGCTGAATAATCTCAACGGGAGACATTCCTTGGCGATTTAACGCCAGCCATTGCTGCGCC
Source organism: Cyanobacteria bacterium P01_G01_bin.67 (assembly GCA_039179675.1). Taxonomy (GTDB): domain Bacteria; phylum Cyanobacteriota; class Cyanobacteriia; order Cyanobacteriales; family Xenococcaceae; genus Waterburya. Next base: position 8,834 of record JBCDEP010000027.1, on the reverse strand, counting down.
GTATTACCTTGGCGCAAAATTTTCTTGAGGGGAGAAAGAAAGCAGCTAAAGCCTTTTTGTTTGGCGATTGGATATACTTGCTCGTAAATTTCTTCAATCCAATCTCTAGCTAAAATTCTCCTGCCGTCTTGCCAATGACGTAATTCCGCGTCCAAACTATTACTTGCTGCTAGAGCCTCATTCTCATCTGCTAGGGTGACTAACTCTGAAGCTAAATCATTAGTTGATAAGCGACTTTGCCGCAGTGGATCTAGCTGAGGCTGTTCCATCATTTGCATAATTCTCGCTTCTAATAAAGCAGTGATTGCCAGTAAAGCAAGAGGATCGACCACCAGGTCACAAATTCTTAATTCTAAACGATTGAGATTATAAGGGCGACGATCGCCGTTTGGTCTGACTGCACTCCAGAGATGACGAACATTACGCATTTTTTTTGCTTTTAGCTGTGCCTCTGTCCAATGAATAAAGTGGCTATGATTGGCAAACAAAGGTACATTTTGGGGAGTTTTGGGAAACATTTGCCAGCGCGAAGAGTGACTGCCCGTTACTTGACCATCAATAAAGGGAGAAGAAGCACTTAGAGCTAAATACAGCGGAGCTTCTAGTCGAACTAAACGGCAAGCCTGCATCAATATTTCTGGATCTTCAATGCCAATATTAATATGAATACTAGCTGTAACTACATCAGTGCCATAGGTCTGCTCAATATAGTCGTGGTAGGGATTGTTGGGATCTGAGCGCTGAAAGCGATCGCTGTCTCCTAAGGATAGAGTACTTCCTGGAATTAAAGTAAAGTTGCCTAAAGTTTGGAGATAACTTCTTAAAGCTTGTCTGGGCTTGAGTAAAGCACACAGTAGCCGCTCATATCGGCAAAAAGGAGCTGTAGTATACTCAACATTGCGGCTGTCTGGTTCACGTACAAAACCATCTAAAGCTTGAACGATTTTGTCTGACATCCCTACAATTTCACCTTCTGGAGTGCCAGTATACATTTCTACTTCAAAGCCTTTAGATAGTAAACTCATCTTTTTTCTACAATAGTTCCGCTATTAAGTATTGTTAAATCTAATTCTTATTGCTTACATAACTAAACCAGAGACACATAACTACAAATTGAAAATTTAGGGCTAAAATTTTCATCGGTTTTGGCTATCAATGGCAGCACATACGATTAATAGTGTAAATGATCACAGTCTAAAGGAAATCTAAAGATTATGATCGATCAAATATATTTCTTTTGAGTTAAAATCTCAAACTGCACTGTCAATCAAACTATTAACAATCTATTATTTATGACAACACTTTTATCCAATCAAGGTCAAAAAACTCAGCATTATCAGACAGATCAGCAGGTCAAATATCTACACCTAGAAGCAGAAGTAGACATGTTATTGCAAAGAATAACAGCTCTAACGCAGCGCAAGCAGGTTGCTCCTCTGCCAACTCTGGCGTCAGAATCGGTCGAATTGAGAGACTAAACTGGAGGTGAAAACCTGGCATTCAATTGAACCTAATGATTTAATTGCCAGCAATAATCCCAATATTAGTTGCTCATCACCACCCTTTAACTATCTTATTTTGCGGATGTCAGCTTAAGATAATTAAATTAGAACTTAGACAGTTCAAATTCAAGAATCTCAGGAAGTAAATATGACAGTACATCCTCAGCTAATTCCAGCATTGACTCAAAAAAAGGCAGTCAAGATAATTAGCGGGTTAAATAATTTTGACCACAATCAGGTTATGGCGGTTGTCAGAGCTGCGGAAGCGGGTGGTGCAACTTTTGTTGATATCGCCGCCGATCCCAGTTTGGTTTCAGCAGTTCGCAACATAACTCATCTTCCCGTTTGCGTATCGGCAGTGGAACCAGAGCTATTCGTAAGTGCAGTTGCTGCTGGGGCAGATCTGATTGAAATTGGCAATTTCGATAGTTTCTATAGTCAAGGAAGAAGATTTGAGGCACCAGAGGTCTTATCCCTAACCAAGCAGACTCGCGCCTTACTACCCCACGTTACACTCTCGGTAACTGTGCCTCACATTTTGGCTTTAGATGAGCAGGTTCGGCTGGCAGATAAGCTAGTTCAAGCAGGTGCCGATCTGATTCAAACTGAGGGAGGAACCAGTATTCAGCCAGTAAATCCTGGAGTCAGAGGATTAATCGAAAAAGCCGCTCCAACTTTAGCGGCTGCGTATTCCATCTCTCAAGCAGTTGATATTCCAGTACTCTGCGCTTCAGGTTTATCTAGTGTAACAGTGCCGATGGCGATCGCTGCTGGGGCTTCTGGGGTTGGAGTAGGCTCAGCGATCAACCAGCTAGATAGTGAGATTGCCATGATAGCAGCAGTCCGAAGCCTAGTTGAAGCCTTATCCACTAGTCAGACTACTGTTCTAAGCTAGGTAGTGAACTCTAAACCTCAAGCAAACAGTCTTTGAGGGCATAAGCCACCTGTTCTTGCTCAGCTTCATCAATACCAGGAAAGATCGGCAAGGATAATACTTCTCGGGCAGCTTGCTCCACGGTGGGTAGCTGTCCTTTTTGATAGCCTAAATCCTGATATACAGGCTGTAAATGCAGCGGAATCGGATAATAAATCATCGATATGATTCCCCGAGCCTGCAATTTCTGCTTCACAAGTTCTCTACGACTTGAGTGCGGGGAATCGTCTGGGTTTAAAGTTGATGCCAATTCGGTAATACACACCGTATATTGATTCCAAACACTGTTTCCTCCTGACAAAGGTTGTGGCAATTTTAGTGAGGGAACTGACTGTAGTAACTCCTGATAATACTCTGCTGCTTTCTGACGCTGATCGTTCCAATAATCGAGGTAACGCAATTTTACCTTTAAGATTACGGCTTGCACCGCGTCAATCCGACTGTTAATCCCAATAAAATCATGACGGTAGCGGGAGGGAGAACCATGCTCTTTAAGAATCCTCATTTGTTTAGCGATCGCCGGATCATTAGTAGTGACTGCGCCACCATCACCACAGGCTCCTAAATTCTTAGTCGGAAAAAAGCTAAAACAGCCGACATGACCAATACCACCAATCTTATCTTGTCCCCAAGTAGCTCCCGTAGCTTGAGCACAATCCTCAATAATATAAAGATTATGCCTCTGTGCCAGAGACATCAGTTCAGTCATGTTGACTGGTTGTCCAAATAGATGAACAGGCATGATTGCTTTAGTTTGTGGAGTAATCGCCTGCTCAATTTGCGCTAAATTAAGATTAAATGTTCTGGAGTCAATATCAATAAATACTGGTTTTGCCCCCACTCGGCTAATTACTTCGGCGGTAGCAAAGAAACTGAAGGGAGTTGTAATGACCTCGTCTCCCTCTGCTATATTGAGAGCTTTTAAAGCAAGGAAGAGAGCATCAGTGCCAGAGTTGCAGCTAACACATTCTGAAACTCCAATATAATTGGCAAAATCTTGCTCAAAAGTAGTAATTGCTTCGCCGCCGATATAGCGTCCAGATCTCAGAATATCAAGTACAGCTGAGTTAGTTTCTTCTTTAATTAGTTCATACTGTCGAGTTAGATCGACTGGTGGAATCTGTTTCACTCGCTTAAGTTAAAGTTATTTTTACTGAAATAAAATATTTAACAATTGAATTATTCAATCTAGGGTAGCGCGAAAAACTACTGTTTAGTTGTAATTGCCAGGAATTGTCTCATGAATAATTTTTGGCAACAAATAATTGTGTTCGATGTCATGATTGCAACAATAACTCAGATTAATTCTTTTAGGTTAATTTTGCTGGGTTGTTATTTCTGCTGTGACCGTTGGTAAAATTATCCTGTTATGATTTCCATGTTTCTTCCGCAATAACATTTAAAGTTATGGAATCAGCAGATAACCAAGAAAAACCAAGATCGGGGATTGAGCCAGTAGATACTAATGATAATGATGAGCGATCTCTATCCAAAATTGAAACAATTGCCCTCATAAACGATAGTATTGACCGACTTGAGCAAACAATCAAGGGCATTAGCGAAAATACTGCGCCCATGCCCTCCTCTGACTCGATCAATACCTTGTTAACTACTACACAGGAATTAGCGGATACAGTAGCGGTTTCTGACTCAGCTAGTGCTATCCCTGGGAGTGAAATAGCTGCTGCTCCAGAGATTAAAACCACAACAACTGCTGACCAAGCAGCATCTTCGCCAGCTAGCGCTATCCCTGGTGAGCAAACAATACCAGAATCTGTTAAGAAAACTAAGAATAAATCTTATCTGCCCCTAGTTATAGTGATTATATTGGCGATCGCTATTGCCGCATTATATTGGCTTTGGCTTCCCAGGCAAGAGGGAGAAGTTACTTTGCCTTCTAAATCATTAGATACGGAAGTTATTCGCAATTTTCAGCCCAATGACGACGATGAGCTAGCAAAAACCCCTCTAGACGAAATTTCAGGTCAATCGAGTACCTCTGCATTTAATTATCTCAACTCAGAGGCAAATTTAACTAATTCAAATTTAATTAATTCTGATGACGAAACCCCAATTGAAGTATTAATTCCTGCCAATTTGGAATCTCCTGGAAGAGCCAAAAACCTAAAAATAGTTACAATCGAACCTAAGTTGAGCTTTACTCCAGAACAAAACCTGATTGCGACTCTCAAAACTAAAATTGCCCAACTTACTGAAGACTATCCCGCAGACTTAATTGACTCGGTTAAGGTTGACCTAGCTCATAATAGACTGTTGGTTCAGGTGACAGATCAATGGTACCAACTTGATGAATCTGCTCAAAATACCCTAGCCAACGAGATGCTAGAACGTTGTCACCAGTTTAGTTTTCAGCAGCTCAAGCTCCAAGACAAATCAGGAATCTTAGTCGCTCGAAATCCTGTAGTTGGCACCGAGATTGTCGTTTTGGAGAGATACAAACAATGATGCTATTGCTACGGGAAGATTATAAATTGGCAAGTATCTTCAGAATCATCAGCCAAAAACTACTACAAAATAAAATGTCAGGTTTTTAATTTAAATTCGTATAACTTGTACAATGTCTCTGGAGTAATTTAAAACAAGGATACAGTAAACAGGTGGTCAAAAAATTGAGTAACGAAATCTTGATTAGTATTGCGGTAGTTGTTGTCTGTGGAACTGTACTTATCTTTTCCACTTTCATTGGCAACGATCCTACATCACAGGCAATCGCATCGGAGATCCAGCAGCCTAACACCAATCCCCAATTAATAGCTCAAAATAATATTTCAGAAGAGGAATCTATGGATTTATCCAATGCAACTACTACAGAATCAGGACTCAAATATATCGTGATGGAAGAAGGGAATGGCGCAACTCCTCAAACTGGAGAAAATGTGACTGTTCATTATACAGGAACCTTAGAAGACGGCAGCAAATTTGATAGCTCCCGTGATCGCAACCGTCCCTTTTCCTTTAAACTTGGTGTTGGTCAAGTAATCAAAGGTTGGGATGAAGGCGTTGCTGAGATGAAAGTGGGCGAACGTCGAACGCTAATTATTCCTCCAGAATTAGGTTATGGCGCCAGAGGTGCTGGAGGGGTAATTCCACCTAACGCAACTTTAATTTTTGATGTGGAATTGCTAAAAATTGGTTAAGTAAATTGGCTAGTATAGACTTTAATTGATGGTTATACTAGTCAATTGTCATTTGATATTTGCCTGTTGTGATCATTTTTTAGCTTTAATAAAGGCGAGCGCATCTCATCTTTAGCTCAATATGAGAGTATATTGTGCCGTTTAAGATAATTGCGATCGCTCAACAACCAACTCCTTAATTAATTTAATTAATTAAGGAGTTGAAGTAATTAGTTAAGCTGCTATGGGAGTAACAGCTTTTGGTTGCTGCCGAAAATCAAATCTAACCAACAATCACGGTACACAACCAATTGTCTGTGGACACTAAAATTTGAATATGTTTTTTTGATAAGTATTTTGACTACTCATCAACCAGTTTTGCCAACGACGAGCAATTAGGGAAGGTATATGTAAAATTAGATGTTTAAGTACCGCAGGATTAGAGATAATTCCCTGCAAACAAACCAGAATCTTGCCCTGTTTTAGTGGCTCGATAACTAAATAATAATCAAGCCAAATACGAGTTTCTCGCATCTTCAACTTTAAAGCTGATAATACCTGCGGGTTTTGATTAATATAATTAGTGTTCTCTAAAAAGCGACTGATTGCCTCACATTCTTCTTGCAAACGACCGATCTTATCGCTGGAAACTAAAGACCCAGGACGCGCGCGATAAAAATAATATGGCTCAGGAACTAAGAAAAACTTTGCCCCATGCAAAAAACACTGCATGTCAAACCAAAAATCCTGAGAAACCTTAATTGTGTCGTACTTAATCTGATTTTTAATTAAGAACTCTCGTTTGAATAGTGGTTTAGTAAAGCCCAGTCTTAAACCTGGTTTACCCTCGATATCCGTTAGCACAAATTCCGCAGCTTCAATCTCTTGAATTGAAGTGACTCTAGTTCCACTCTCTCTGATAATCGTACTCCAGGGAGTGCTGACTCCATCTTCAACAAGATAGGAATCATCGGCAATAAAGTCAACATACTTTTGCTCAGCTAAGTTAACTAATACTTCTAGCCGTTGTGGCGCATACCAGTCATCAGAATCTAACACGGCAATCCATTTTCCTTGAGCTGCCTCAATTGCTTTATTTCTGGCTCCACCTGCCCCTAGATTGACCTCATTTAATAAAAGTTTGAGGCGTGAATCATTAAAGCTTTTAACAACTTCCACAGTATTATCTGTGGAACAATCATCAACTACTATAACTTCAATATTCTCTAGAGTTTGGGCTAGAGCTGACTCAATCGCTTTGGCGATATACGGCGCCGTGTTATAAGCAGGAATAATAACAGATACTTCAATACTCATATGCTCTATGTAGATATTTCAGAGTTTTTATGATTAAGTTTTTAGGATATAAATAAAGATTTTTGCATCAAAGACCTGCCATCAAAATAAGCAGGAATATCAGCTCCCATTAAGTCGAGGATGGTGGCTCCGACATCTACGGCTCTACCCTCAGTAAAACTACTTTCGCCAGTAATTCTTGGTCCCTTACCCATTAAAAATCCATGTTCGCGGTGTCCACCAGGACGATTGTAAGTAATCGGTCCAATGCGACCAATATCAGGACTATCAACCAAATCGGTAGCGATAGGGTGCCATACTACAACTAAGTCAGGATCGGGTAATTTGGGGTCTGAATCCAGGGGAGATTTACGAGTACGGATTACTTTTTTAACCAGTAATTCTCCACTTCTGCCATCTCGAAGACGATATAGAACATCGGTAATCTCTGCACATAAAGCATCATATTCCTGGGGTGATACGACTCCATGACGATCTCGTCCTTGCAAATTAATTCTGATATGTCCGTCCGCATATGCTGGCAAGGCAAATGCTTTCATAGTTGACCACAAAGGGCTATACCAAACAGCAGGCATCCAACCTAGTTCAACATTTTTATCAAGTAAGGGATAGGGGGAAAGCAAACCGTTTTTCGAGCCGTGTAAAAATCTTTTGTGAGTCCAGGTTTCCCAGAATTTTTTGAGGGGATTCGCTTCGTAAACTTGCCGCCAAACCTCTGCTGACCAGCCACCTCGAATATTTTTGGTGATTATAGGCGGAGCAGGTTGATTAATGTCACCCTGTCCTAAAGCTGCTTTACCAGGAAAATTAATGCGATAGAGTACTTCTGGCAAGAGCATCATACTCAATAAGTCGGTATGATTTGCACCCATCCCATGAACTGCAAATAGCAATATATGAGCATTTTCTGGTGCAGCAGCAACGATTTCACCAATTGCCTGATCGACTTGCTGAAATCCTCTCAACATAGGATCTCCTAAGCTGTCCTGGCGATTGGTATATTCATACAGAGGATGATCTGGCTGGCTTAAGTTGTAAAGGTCATGACCTAGAGTATGAGTTTCTCCAAAACCAGTTAAAAATAAGTCCCAAGGACCTTCACTAAGTAGCTCACAGCAAATCTTTGCCCGAGTCGCTACACTTTTTTCCACAGACTCAGTTACCCATTGAAAATAGTTTTTATCCCACCAAATGCCATTATCTTGACGATATACGGGATTTTTGCCATACTTCTCAATTACCTGCCCGAGTAAATCTCCTGGTTGAGATTCACTCGGATAAAAAGGATGATGACCACCCCATCCAGTAATTTGAACACCTTCAACTTCGGGACAGACTCTAGTCACAGGAACATCGAAAGCGGCAACTCGATATTCACTTCCTAAAGCGTAAAAAGGTTTATATTCTTGATAATCATAACCACCATAAACAGCATCACAGCCTACCTTATAAGTATCGGGTTCGTAGGTAACAGTATCCCAAAAACCCGTTTTATCTGGTAAACAGCCTGTAGCCATCATCACCCATAGTGGTTCAGTTGAAGAAAACTCTGCGGTATCGCTTTGATAATTTACACAATTGTGTAAACGACTGTATGCCCCCTCTCGATTTATCTGGCTAATGTTAGGCAAATGACCTTGAGACATCCATTTCTCGATTAGCTGGGGGTCTGCCGCATCTAATCCTATAGCAACTACAGGCTCTTTACTGCTCATAACTATCTAAATTCGTTGATAATGTATTTATAAAGGAAAAATGTTCGTTGGGATCAAACAATGTAATATAGCGTATGAGTATAATACCTTTATTTCTTATTTATTGAAGGTAGTTTTATTAGCAATTAGATAAAAAGTAGTTTAAGAAAGCATGAAGGTGATGGCATTTATGAAGTTACGATTAACTTCACCGCAATCCTTGTTATAGTTGGCTTTAACTAGTCTCTAG
>JBCDEP010000167.1:0-13692 GCA_039179675.1 Cyanobacteria bacterium P01_G01_bin.67 | reverse complement strand
GTTGAATATAGACTAACAATAACAATAGGTAACTATTCGCTAAATCATGTAATTAAATCAATATTAAACTAAAATCTCTGCCAAACTATGAGAAAGATTGAAAATTCGACCGCAGCTTTAAGCATGCCAAACATTCAATCAATCCGTATTGGTAAATGGTGTACTATCGGTGCGGGAACAGTCATTATTAGAGATATTCCCGACTATGCCACGGCGGTAGGTAATCCAGCAAGAGTAATTAAAATGAGAGAAGCACCTGTTTTCAGTTAACAGTCACCAGAAAGTATTACAAATTCTCAGTTAATCCCAATCAATTTAAATTTAGATGGTTAGTTGTCGGGAAGATTCGCTCTTACTATTAACTATTGGTTATTCGTTACCAAAAATTAATTGTCATAGTTTGAGGGTAAAGTGGTGACTGGAGATATGCATTTTTTGTTGAAGATAGAATCTATGGGCAGCAAATCTTTGTACTCCTGAATCTAGATGAAGCTGTTGGCAGTGATGCTGTTTAGCGAAGGCAATTAACCAGGTAAATAATGCTTCACCGTAACCTTGCGATCGCTTATTTTGTTCCACTACTAAATCTGCCACATATAAGTACTTTCCCCAAGACAAAGAAGTGTCTATTCTAAATCCTGCAACCCCTAACACTTCAAAATCTTTGATATAAGCTAGTTGATAGCCACCTGTCATTTGAGCTTGAACTTGCTGCACAAATTGTTCTCTGTTGAGATCCAACCTTAATTGTGACATCACAGGAAAGCATTGCTCAATTTCTGTGACTGAAGTTGCTAATTTGATTATGGTTGAAGCTTGAGGATTCATGATTATGGGAAGTATAAATAATAAAACAGGAAAACTTTTGATACGGCAATTTCATCCCTTCTCCCTCATATTTCATTCCTTATAAGTCATGGGCAGATATATCTTACCTGAGTTTAATCCGACTGTATCTTCAGAGTTTCAATTTCAGATTATCACCCCCAGTAAAGCGATCGCCTCATATCTGCAAGTTCCTCACTATAGTCTGGAAAGTCTGACCCAAAATATGGTGCGACGTCAGGGAATGGGGATTGCTTCAGCTTTACTAAGTCGGCGTTTATTACAAAATGCAGTACGAGAAGTAATTGATACCAAGGATGTTGAGAGGACAGCAAGAGCATTTTTAACTACGATTAAAGACTTATTTCGGAGTGGGGTTGATTTAACCAGGCTGCAACAAAATCCTAATCCGAGAATTAACCAGCTAGGTAAATTAGCTACTACTTATCAACGCAACCTGAGACAGATTAAACGCATTGACTCAGCAGAATTATATTGGCAGGGTGTGCAGGTAATTGATTATCAGAAAACCTATGTATTCTATGGCTATTTAGCACTAAATCAAGATGAATTGGCTATTATAAATGCGATCGCAGGGCAAGATAGTGTGCTTGTATTGCCTTTTACTAAGTTATATCCTCAGAATCAACAGGCTGCGGAATGGTTACAGTCTCAAGGGTGGGAAATAGATGCTAGTCAATCAGAATATATTCCGGGAATTAATCATCAGCTTCAGCAATGTTTCCAGCAGCAATCATCATTACCAGCAGAGGTTGGTTTGCATGTTTATCCAAGTCTGGAGGCAGAAATAAGAGGAGTCTTAACTCAAGTTAAAGTATTGCTGACTCAAGAAATTGCTCCCCAGGATATTGTTTTAGTCACCAGAGACGAACAACTATACGGGACAGCATTGATAGATCTGGCATGGGAATACAATCTGCCAATACAAGTATCCTATGAAATTCCTTTAGAGCAAACTCGTCTTGGTGCCTGGCTCAAGCTTTTGCTAGAGGTAATTAGAGATAATTTTCCCTTTGAGGCGACAGCTAAGCTACTATCACATCCTTTATCCAATTCCATGACTGAGGAAATCTGGTCATCGGCTAGACAAATTCATCCTCAAGGTTTGATTGCCTGGCAAAAACTAGGAGTAGATTTGAGTTTACTAGATTGGCATAGTAGTCAGGAGAGAAGTGTTTGGATTGATCGTTTGTTGCAGATTTTATCTGATTGGGACATATTGGAAAATGCTAAATCTTGGGCGAGAGAAATCGTAGCATACTATCGGCTACAAGAAGGTTTGCGGGAATTAGCTAAACCCCCAACACAGCAGCTGACTAAATCTGCTTTTAGCACTGAAATCCAGGAAATATTAGCTTTATTGACGATTCCTGCTCAACCTGGCAGAGGCGGAATTAAATTACATTCTCCTACATCTTTAAGAGGTACCAATTATCCCTATGTCTTTGTGCTAGGGACTGCGGAAGGACTTTTGCCAGCAGCGATCGCCGATGAGAGGATTTTGGATTTTCATGATCGCAAACAGCTTGTAAAACAAGGATTCAAGCTTAAAACTGCCGTCGATCTGGCGCAACAGGAAACCTTTGATTTTTATTGCTTATTAAATGTACCCACGGAAAATATTGTTTTCTCTTATCCTGAATTAATCGCTCAAAATACCATCTTACCTAGCCCTTACCTGTCTCGCCTAGGATTGAAACCTACCCCTGTAAATAATTTGCCCGTTACTAGCATTGAGCAGGCGCGGCAATTATATTTGCATCAACCAGATTTACTAAGCACAACAGCTCATTCATCACTGTCTATCTCAGAAATTACCCACCAATGGCAGGTGGAAACTCAGCGCGAAAGTGCGATCACTCCCGATCAATATGATGGCATTATTGGTATTAGTATCGATCCGCAAAGTAAAATCTTCAGTGCTTCGCAGTTAACTCAGTTGGGACAATGTCCCTTTAAGTGGTTTAGTGCGCGACTACTTAAACTCAAAGAATTAAAAGAAGCAGAATCAGATCTGAGTGCAGCAGTTCGCGGTGTTCTTTACCATCGCTGTTTAGAATTGTCTTTGTCAGCTATTAAAACAGCTAGTGACTTAATTAAATTTGATCAACAACAACTAGCTCAAGCCTTTACTATCGCCGAACAAGAGTTAAAGTTAACTGAATTACCAGGATGGTCTGCTCAACGCCAAGAACATTTGGATTTACTAACTCTTAACTTATCTAGCAAGGAATTTCTACCTGATGAGCGCGAAGTCATCGCCACGGAAACCAAATTTAACATGCAGTGGCATGGGTTGCAGATACAAGGACAAGTAGACAGAATTGATCGCACTCCCACAGGTTTAACCGTAATCGATTATAAAACCAGTGGCACAATTCCCCCAGGGGTCAAAGATGATATAGGCAAAGCCAATCTTGATGTCCAGTTAGCAGTGTATCAAGACGCGATCGCTCAACTTTATCCCGATGAAACAATCGACACCACCGCATATTACTCCCTAACCCAACAGAAAACCATCAGTCGTCCTCAAAAAAATCCCGCAGACCTAGCGGCTTTTGCCAACAAAGTAAAATCACACTTAGAACAAGGATACTATCCCGTGGCACCCGATATAGATCGCAAAGCCTGTCGCTACTGTGATTACGATTTAGTCTGTCGTAAGGGCGATAGGTTGAGTCGGAAAAATGTTTATGGTCGTCCCAATTAATTTTCTTATACTCTAGGTACATGCGGGCAAGCCCTTTGTTGTTTCGAGGGAATAGGGAATAGGGAATAGCTAATCTCAGACAAATATTTAGTAAGACTGTTTAAGTGATTGCTCAACAAAATTCTTACATGTCTAAAATTTATGTAAATAGCTGTATTTCTCAATTTAAATGCTTGATAAAGTCATCTTCTATGGTCAAAGGGCTTTCGGTTAAACCTCGATTAATAAACTCAATTAAGAATACTGAAGATAAGTTGGGTAAACAAGAACTAACTGTAATTTCTACGTATTGTGTATCGATTAACTGATAAAACTTGATTGATTCATTTTGCCACAACCAAACTTCATTGACTCCCAAATACTGATACTTTTGCAAGTCTTGAATACTACCGCTACTAAAGACCACTTCAATTGCGAGATCGGGAATATCTTTCTGTATTTCAAAAGTAAAACTGTGATCTGGCTCCTTTCCAGCAGTAAAAGGATTTCTCAATGTAGTTGAACCCCAGGGAAAGTAAAGCAGATTATACTTACGACAATAAGCCTTTACCAAGCCATTAATTACTTCCGCTATTCTTTCATGGTTGAGAGATGGCGACACAATGGTAATTACCCCATCAAAATAAGAAGCTCGATAGTTCGATGCCAGTTGCGTAATTTTTTCATAGTCATCCCAAGTCATGCCAGTCAAACTTAAGACCTGATCCTGTAACTTGGCACGCTCCTTATCTATCGGGAGATTAAGTTGGTCGGTAAACACGATCACATTTGCCTATAGCAATTTTTTATTCTCTAATTATATATTGTCTAGCGATCGCCGAATAATTATCTCAAGACACTTTTACTTTAGACAGGAGTTGGAATCTTAACTTCCGAGCGATCGCCTGGAGAATCTTCAAAAATTGCTCCTCTTGATTTCAGATCGCGCTTCATTATTTCAGAAATACCTTTGTTATTACCAAAGCGTGCATTTTTAACTCTAGCACTACTTAAATCCGCATCGGTTAAGTTAGCGTTTAATAATTGAGCATTTCTCAAATCTGCACCAATCAAATTAGCTCCAATTAGGTTGGTGTTTTCTAACCGACTATAATTCAGATTAGTTTGTATTAATCTGGCGTTACTTAAGTCAATACTTCTTAGGTTGGCATTACTCAAATCTAATGTACTTAAGTCTTGATCTTTAGCACCCTGATTAATAATTTCCCAAACCTTACGCCATTTAGAATCAAGCTTCGTCTTTTCATCAATTTTTGTATTACTCAGGTAGGCACCACTTAGGCTGGCATCTCGCAGGTAGGCACCACTTAGGTAGGCACCACTTAGGCTGGCAACACTCAGGTAGGCACCACTTAGGTTGGCACCACTTAGGTTGGCACCTCTCAGGAGGGAACCTCTCAGGAGGGAACCTCTCAGGTCGGCACGATTCAAGTGGGCACGATTCAAGTGGGCACCACTTAGGTCGGCACCACTTAGGTTGGTATGAAACAGGTTGGCATCACTCAGGTTAGTACCTCTCAGGTTGGCACCTCTCAGATCGGCTTTTTCTAGAAATATTTCTCTGAGATCGCAAAATTTAAGATCGGATTGTTGTAAATTTCTTCCTACAATATTTTGACTTCTAATTTCTTGAACTAATTGATTTCTGCTATTTACTTTATTTCTAAGTTCTTTTTCTTCGGATTCTGAATCTATTAGCTTAAAGTTTTCAATAGTTCTGCCTGATAGTTCAGTAAGCTCTCCTGATTGGATTAGAGCTTGAATTTGTTTTAGTTCATCTTCTGAACCTTCAAAAGTTAACTTGATACTGCCTCTTTCTGCATCAACGATATTAATACTAGTTTTTTGCGTATTTTTAAGCTTTGAGATTAGCTCGCTTTGAATTCTGAGGATATCGGCTAAATCTATGGATTCAAACTCGCCGCTGATGGTTAGTTCCAGAAATTTTGTGGTTTCTGCTTTCTGGTCAGGAGTATTTTTGGTAGTTTCTTTTACCTCATTGATTATTCCACCAAGTTTAGTCTGACCTTTAATTTCACTTTCACTGACATGACCAGCACCAAAATTACCACTTTGATCGTAGAGATTTACGTTAAAGGTTGATATTTTTCTCGCTCATAGTGATACTTGGGAACAAAACTTGGTTCAGGTGGAGACTTGAGAACGTACATTAACCAAGTTACAAGTAGTCGTATTACACCAGTCTCGATTAACTAAATTTCTTAATCTAATTGGTTCATGAGGAAAGAAGAGCGATAGGTTATATTTAGCTTAAATTTAGTGGTTGAAGCCAAAATTGCTCCTATGAGTCTTCAATCGAAGTTCAATCAAGTCAGTCTTGGAGGTCGAAATACTCAACCTCTTACTCCTAAACAAGTATCTGAAGTTAAAGCATATTCAATAGTTCTAGGTATTCCGCCTAATGTACTTCGTTTTTCTGACTCTATGAATACCAGCTATGGTAATATTTTTGGCACAAAAATTCTTTACGTTGGTTGTGATGTTGCTCCTTTAGCTTCTCCCCCAGTCTCAGGCATAACTGCTAATAGCAGAATTACTATTAAAGCTTGTTTGGCTCATGAATGGATTGGTCATCATAATGCTGAAGTTGTAGGATGTAGTTTTAATCGGGGTTCTAACGCTGCTCTATCTCTGGTTGATGTCGCATTAGATGAAGCTCAAGCAAGTATTCGTGCTGCTAGATTTGCTCCTAACCTAGAACCAACTGAACGTTATACTTTATGTAGAGATGCTATATCTAGATTAAAAAATCAAAATCTTACTATTAGGCAAGTACGCCATCTTCTTTATATTAGCCAGCCTTAAATATTTGTATTATGAATTCGAGCCCTATTTTTGAATTAGCTGATATATTGCATACTCCTCAAGGTGTCGCTCTTGCTGGTGCATATTCCTCCCCTCATAAATCTCTTGGCGGTGTTCTCGGCGAAATAAATCGCCATGTCGAAGGACTAAAATCAATTGAATATAAAGATAACCTTGATAAGGTAGTAACTCTCCCTGTTGAAAAAGTTCAATATACTACATCTATTGAAGATCGGGTTAATATTTTCCTGCTTTTGGGTTATGTTGAAATACCCAGTAGTTTGATTCCAGGTACTCCTATTTATTGTGGGGAGGAAACAGCTCCTAATCATTTTTTAATTATAGATGATGCTAATCAAGAATTTATCTCAGATAATTTTGCAGATTTACGTTACCTTGCTGATTTTGCCAAAAATGAAGCAGAAGCGATTGAATTCCTGGAGAATCAGTCCTATGATGCTATATTGATAGATCTAGATATGCCTCAACTAAACGGATTTGAATTGGTTAGAAAGTTACGCTCTCTGAATCATATAGCAGGTATCAAAGAAATTCCCATAATTATCAAATCTAGCAAGAGGAACTTTCCTCAACATGATTTGCATCTTTCAAATATCAACTATTGGACTAGACCATTTACAGCTAAGGAACTAAATTCAGTAGTCAAAAAATCTATGTTGTAATCTCGATCTTTATAGGTTATGGCGATCGCCTATTCCTGATCTAGCACTGTTCAATTCAAGAGAACTTCTTTGCGCCTTCTGCCCTAAACAAAGGCGCTTAGTTCTAAGGGGGGAAAATATTGTGACCAAACCACAAATTATTCACCGCCCGCATCGCCGCATGTGTTATGCCGCATGTATTCCCTAAGGTCTTATCCGAAGGTGTATCCTTTAGGACGAAGTGGTATCCTTTAGTGCGTGAGAAAACATTAGTTCAAAGCTCACAGCTTATAGCTACCAACAAGCGATCGCTCTTTTCTAATTAAAATTATTAATTAAAAATAGTAAATTTTCCGACTCCAGATCGGCTTTTCTGACACAATGATTCATTGCAGCAGTATTGACACAGATTGAATTTAATTATTGAGGCTCGATGTTTAACAATATATTGTTCCCGATCGAATTAACCAGAGAAGCCCGCAAAGCAATTCAACTGACGGCGGATATGGTCAAGACTCATCAAAGCAAGCTGACGATCCTCTCGGTGGTAGAAACTGATGACGATGGGGTCATGAGTTCTGAAGAACAGGTGGAAAAACTTTTACAGGAAGCTAAATCATTTTTTGCGACTCAAGGGATTACTGCGGAAACCATAGAAAGAAAGGGTTTACCTGCCTTTACCATCTGCGATGTTGCCGACGAGATTAACGCCGATTTAATTATTATGGGCTGTCGTGGTTTAGGTTTAATTGATGAAGAAGCTGCGGCAGATAGTGTGACTAATCGCGTGATCAACCTAGCATCTTGTCCTGTTTTAGTAACGACATAAGGTGTTGTGTGTGGATTTGCTTTATTCTAACTTGATAATTTTTAGTACATGGGGGGCAGGGCGAATGCCCAGATTACGCTCACAGCCCCTATTGGGGCAAAACACCCTTCGGGGGCGCTGGCGCGACAGCGCCGTACCCTAAAGGAACGTCCTCTTCGACGACTTTCACAGCTTTGCTGAGTGCGCCCTTTGTTAGTCATTAGCTATTAGTTTTTTCCATATCCCTACTTATCTTTCCCCGCCCGATACTTAGCCGCTTTAGCCAATAAAGATTCCGCAAAAGCGATCGCATCTTCTGCCGAATGTCCTCCTGTAATTTGCGCTAATTCTTCGGCTCTTACCTGATGATTACTTAAGGGTTTAACTCTAACCACAGTCCGAATATCAGCAATGCTGCTACCGTTTTTCGGTTTAGATTTAGCCGTTTCTTCAATAATAGTTTTCTCCACTTTAAAATGCCCATTAGCCATTGCGGCAATTAAGGGTTGGTGAGTGACACACAGTACTTGATGTTGTTTGCCAAGCTGATGTAGCTTTTCAGCGATCGCCTGAGCGACTTTCCCCGATACTCCAGCATCGATCTCATCAAAAATCAGGGTGCTGGAACTTGATTCTGCTCCCGTGAAACAGGCTTTTAATGCTAGTAAAAAGCGGCTCATTTCCCCACCAGAGGCAATTACTGCTAAGGGTTGAATTGCTTCCCCTGCATTGGGACTAAAATAGAATACGACCTTATCGGCACCCATCGCTGTCGGCTTAGTAGCCACCAGGCGACACTCAAAGATCACCTTATCCATTGCTAAGGGTTTGAGTTCTTTGATTAGCTGCTTTTCTAATTTAGTAGCTGCCTTCTGCCGTAATTGGGTCAACTTGTCACATTCTTGAGTAAGTTGTTCTAGAGCTACCTGATAGGAATCTTCCAATGCTGCAATTGATTGCCCTTCTCCTGTAATTAGAGCTAATTCTGACTGTAACTGTTCATAGAGCGCGATCGCATCAACTAGATCGGGTCCATACTTGCGACAAACATTTTTAAGCTGTCTAATTCTAGTTTCAATTTCCTCCAAACGTTCAGGATCGGCTTCTAAGCCTTCGCTATAGCTATTGATTTGTTGTCCTGCTTCGACAATCTGCGCCAATCCTGACTGCACCATTTCTAAGATTGGATTTAATTCCGAATCATACTCTGCCATCTCCATCAGACATGATTCTGCTTTCCCAAGAAGATCCGCCGCCGCTGGAGCATCGTTATCTCCTTCATACAGCAGTTCATAGGTTTGATTCCCTAATTGCTGTAACTCCACCACATGGGATAAGCGATCGCGCTCTTGTTCTAGTTCATCTAATTCATTAGCATCGGTTAATTCTGCTTCGTTTAAGTCTTTGAGCTGAAACTTAATTAAATCCTGACGTTGCAATAATTCTTGTTCTGATTGGATGCGCTGCTCAAGCTCCTTTTTTGCTTGCTGTGTCTTTTCATGAGTCTGAGTTACCTTGCTTAGTTGCTTGCCAATCTGTTTCCCACCATAAGCATCTAATAAATCTCGTTGCTTCTCAGAAATTAAAAGATTTACCGTCTGTCCCTGTGCCGTAATTTCCACCAGACGCGATCGCAATTCTGCCATCAAATGACGGTTTACCAAAACTCCATTGACCCGACTGCGAGATCTCAGGTTAGTTTTGCCCACAACTATTTCCCGACTACAGACTAGGATCTCGTCTTCTAAAGGCTCAATTTCTTGCGTTTCCAACCACTGGCTCAAACTCGAATTAATTTGGAAGGAAGCTTCAATCAAAGCGCGATCGCTACCACTGCGAATCATACGACTATTTGCCTTCCCCCCCAAGACCATATCAATCGCATCGAGAATGATTGATTTTCCCGCTCCAGTTTCCCCTGTTAAAACACTTAATCCCTCTTCTAAATTAAGTTCCAAGGAATCCACTAAAGCAAAATTATTAATTTTTAGATTAGCGAGCATCTAGATAAATCTATACAAATTAAATAATAAAATTTTGGCTAACTCAAACCACAACCATAATTAATCACCATCAGCAGTTTAACTAAACCAGCCACAGATCATCAGTATTTTTTTATTAAGGTTTTTAGCTCTTACTACCCAATACCTCAAAAACTCTAATTTTAAAAGCTTTCTCAAATCCCGACTATTTTTATCGGGTATGTTTGACTCGTTGTTTTTGCCTGTGATACTATCCAATTACTGTTGACGAAATAGGCATTTGATTATGACTCAGACCCCCATCAAAACAACTACGGGAAAGACTTTTACTCATCTGGTATCCAAAGAAGGTGGCGTAAAATATCCCCTCAAGGCACTTAATGTCTGTGAAGAAACCTTCTCTCCTTTGGAAGTTGCTTACGATTACGATGAGATTCGTCGTCAAGTAAGCCGTGAAAGTATCGCCGCAGGACCAAATTCAATCTGGCGTTACAAGGCATTTTTACCCGTTGAAAGTGAAAACCCCATTGATGTGGGTACTGGAATGACTCCTCTGGTCAAATCCAACCGTTTGGCTCGTCGTCTGGGTCTAAAAAATCTTTATATCAAAAACGATGCTGTTAACATGCCCACCCTTAGTTTTAAGGATCGGGTGGTTTCCGTAGCTTTGACTCGTGCGAGAGAACTAGGATTTTCTACCGTATCCTGTGCTAGTACTGGTAACTTAGCTAACTCTACAGCAGCGATCGCCGCTCATGCAGGTATGGACTGCTGCGTATTTATTCCTGCGGATTTGGAAGCAGGGAAAGTGATGGGTACCTTGATCTACAACCCTACCGTGATGGCGGTCAAAGGAAACTACGATCAGGTAAATCGTCTTTGTTCAGAAGTTGGAAATAGCTATGGTTGGGGTTTCGTCAACATCAATCTCCGCCCTTACTATTCAGAAGGTTCTAAAACTTTGGGTTATGAAGTGGCAGAACAACTAGGTTGGTCACTACCAGATCATATTGTGGCACCATTGGCTTCGGGTTCTCTGTTTACCAAAATCTATAAAGGTTTCAATGAGTTCGTCAAAGTCGGGTTGGTAGACGAAAAAAATGTTCGCTTTAGTGGCGCACAGGCTGAAGGATGTTCTCCTATCGCTCAAGCATTTAAAGAAGGCAGAGACTTTGTGACTCCTGTCAAACCCAATACCATTGCCAAGTCCATTGCGATCGGAAATCCTGCTGATGGTTACTATGCTTTAGACATTGCTCGCAAAACTAACGGTAATATCGAATCTGTAACTGATGCCGAAATCGTTGAAGGCATGAAGCTTTTAGCAGAAACAGAGGGCATCTTCACGGAAACTGCTGGCGGTACTACCATCGCTGTGCTTAAAAAACTGGTGGAAGCAGGTAAGATCAATCCTGATGAGAAAACTGTCGTTTACATCACTGGTAATGGCTTAAAAACTCAGGAGGCAGTACAGGGATACATCGGTGAACCTCTGACTATCGATCCTAAACTAGATAGCTTTGAGCGTGCCTTAGAACGTTCTCGTACCCTTGAGCGTCTGGAATGGCAGCAGACCACTGTATAGCATATTTGTCATCTAACATTTATAATTCAACATTGAGCAATTGACCATGACCGTTAAAGTATTAGTTCCGACTCCTCTGCAAAAGTTCACTAATAATCAAGCAACTATCGAATGTGATGGTGGCAATATTGATGAGCTAATTGATGCACTGGAGAACAATTGTCCAGGTATTAAAGCTCGTATCTGTGACGAGTCGGGTAAACCCCGTCGTTTCCTGAATCTTTACGTAAACAGCGAAGATATTCGTTTTCTTGAAGGTACCGATACTGCACTAAGCGATGGTGATGAAGTGAGTATTGTTCCCGCCGTTGCTGGGGGTTAGTATACCAGGTTAACCAATTTCGTAACAGTTTAATCATTTGAGGTTAGTTAATCGCTAACCTCTTTTTTTGTAGTTTTATTTAGTTTAGACCAAAGCGATTGCCTTATCTCTCATGAGCGATCGCTTTTAGGTTCATTTTCAATGTTTAATCCCCCGAAATAAATACAGGCAAATATTATTGCTCAACATATTCAATATCGATTCAACATTAATTGAGATTAAGCGATTGAGGGATTCATTAGAATACATCCCTGAGAAATCTTGGTTCATTGATTCCGCAAACCAAGGATAACTCGTAAAATCAGCAATGCCGCTAAAATTAATTTAAAGCCTTAATTGGGAAAAGTGATGGACACCTTATGGCAACCAGGGGGTAGAAAATGATTAATACTCTACAGAATTTTCGGCTGATTTCTCTATCATCTCTGATAATATTACCCACAATCTTATTGACGACTGTAGTTAAAGCTCAGATTCCTCCCAGCGGTGCTAACACAACAACAGTACCAAATATTGGCAATTCTAATTTTGGTAGACTTAACAATAGTAAGCCGATTCAGCAGCCAGGATCTTTTTCTGATTCAACTAGAGGTTCGAGTTCACAACAATTTTTCCATCAAGGTCGAGAACAGCTTTTTTTTCTGCCAGAAAATAACTCAGAACCTATTTTGCAAATAGATGAAGAAATTAAGGAAATGGAGCGAGATAATCAAAAGTTAGAGCGAGAATTAGAGCAGCGCTAAACAAGTCAATATACTATTAGCAACGAATTATACTGTATCAAATACCAATCATTCGATGTCACAGACTTATCTAATTACGGGAGCCAACAGAGGAATTGGCTTGGAATACTGCCGTCAGCTTAAGGAGCAAGGACAACAAGTAATTGCCGTTTGCCGATCGCCTTCCCCAGAGTTAGAGAATTTGGGCATCGAGGTCGAGAAAAACATTGAACTTACCGATTTAGCTGCGGTGCAAAATTTAGTTAAAAGCCTCAACGGGAGACACATTGATGTACTAATTAATAATGCAGGAATTGTCGAACGAATTTCTCTTGAGCAGCTAGACTTTGTCAGCATTCGCCGTCAGTTTGAAGTAAATGCGATCGCGCCATTAAGGTTGACTAGAATTTTACTACCTAATTTAAGCTCTGGTTCTAAGGTTATTCTGATGACCAGCCGCATGGGTTCTATTGGAGATAATACTTCGGGGGGTTCCTATGGTTATCGAATGTCCAAGGTGGCACTGTCGATGGCAGGGAAATCTCTAGCTCACGATCTCAAACCCAAAGGAATTGCGGTGGCGATTTTACATCCTGGATTAGTTAAAACGCGAATGACTGGCTTTACTGATTCGGGGATTACTCCCGCTACTTCAGTTCAAGGTTTATTAGAACGAATTGAAGCCTTAAATTTAGATAATACAGGAACTTTTTGGCATGCCAGCGGAGAAATACTTCCCTGGTAATATTAGTTGGCAGCCTCTAGGGCATATTCTCTACAAGCTATCAAATAAAAGATAGGTCAATTAATGATCACAACTGAACTATACATAAAAAAATCCTTAGTCTAAACGATAAGTAAAGACTAGAGGCATTACTCAAATTAATAAATTACTTATAAAATATTGAGCGAGCTAACTTTCGCCTGCTACCTTAGACCGTTTTGATGAAGGATTGCGCCTTCCCTTGGTAACAGTTAAGTGGAGGAAGCGATAAAAACTCCACAACGATATAACTCCGCTTTACTGTCTAAAAACCTGGCGATCGCTCTCCTTCGGTTTTCAGCAATGGGTCACAACGGTATAACTCCCATCCAGCACAATATTTATTTTGTATACCCTAAATATATTATGAGAAATTTATCACAGCAACTGATGACATAAGTTGTATTATTTTTCTTAATTTTAGTAAATATTTTAAGACAACAACAGAAGTTATTTTTAGATTTAC